>JAFTHC010000146.1 GCA_017457625.1 Kiritimatiellia bacterium | reverse complement strand
GGGAGCGTCGCGACCGGCGGCGGCGCGTCCCAGTCGGGCCCGGGCCGCGCGGCCGGCGACGGCCAGGGCTTCGACGGCGGCGGCGCAACCCACGCCGAATCCGGCGGCGGCGGCGGCGCGGGCGGCCCCGGCGAAAAGGGCGGCGCGAGCCGGCGCCTCCGTTCCGGCGCGGGCGGCGCGGGGCGCGTCTCGTCGATCACGGGCGAGGCGATCGTCTACGGTCCCGGCGGCGGCGGCGGCGCGGCGAGCAACTACGATTCGATGCCCGGTTTCGGCGGCGATCCGGACGACCGCGTCTCCGGCCGCGGCGCCGCGAACCACGCCGAGGAGCCGGGCGCGCCCGGGCGCGACGGCCGCGGCGGCGGCGGCGGCGGCGGCACGTGGAACCCCGCCACGAGCGGCGGCCCGGGCGGCAGCGGCGTCGTGATCGTGCGCTATCCCTCGCGCCCCGATTTCCCGGGGCTTTCCTCGTTGCGCGTGCGGACGCACCGCCACGGCATCCGCGTCGAGGGCGCGCTCTCCGCGTTCGGAGACGGCTCGTCGCGCGCGACGGTCGAGGTGCAGATCGCGCCGGACGAAGCGGCGCTCGACGCCGCGCCGGCGCTCGCGCTCCCCGCGCTGCGCGCCGGCCGCTCCGAATCGTTCTCGGCGCTGCTGCGCGACTGCAACGGCGAGCGCTTCGAACCGGGCCAGCCCTACTGCGTGCGCGTCCGCGTCGCCAACGACCGCGGCGCGCGCGTCGAGCGCGTGGAGTGGGTGCGGGCGCCCGTCCGCCGCGTCTTCAAGCCCCGCGCCTTCCTCCTCAAGACCCTCCTCCGCCTCGTCCCCTGACCCCTTCCTCCAACCAAACGATCAAACGACCAAACGACCAAACGACCAAACGACCATGAACCGCAACCCGATCTGGCTCGCGCGCCGCGAGCGCCTCATGAAATGGTGGGCGAACGCCCGCTTCGGCCTCTTCTACCACTACGGCCTCTTCACCGGCGGCGGCTGCTCCGTCCGCGAGAGCGCCGGCGAGCCGGGCGCGCCGCTCTTCTACCCGACGCCCGAGGCGTTCGACGCCGCCACGCCCGACCCGGAGGTCGTCGCCGCCAACCTCTGCGACGCCGCCGTGCGCGCCGGCGCGCGCTACGTCATCCTCACCGCGCTACACTCGGGCGAGGCGATGTGCGTGCTCTTCCCGACGCGCAACCCGGCCTACAACTACAAGACGAAGAAGGACTACGTCGGCGCGTTCCTCGACGCCGCCCACGCGCGCGGCCTCAAGGCCGAGCTCTACTTCCCGATGGGGCACGGCGAGTGGGACGTCGTCGACCCGCCGATGCTCGCCGAGGGCGCGCGCGACATGCCCGGCTACTTCGCCGCGTTCCGCGACCTGCTGCGCGAGATGCGCGAGCGCTACGGCGACCGCATCGACGGCTTCTGGCTCGACGGCCGCCCCGACGGCCCCGACCGCGCCGCGCTGCCCGGCTTCGTGAAGTCGCTCTGGCCCGAGGCGATCCTCACCAGCAACGGCGACGGCGAGCTCTGGGTCGACGAGATGGACGTCGGCACGAGCGAGGAATACGAGGAGGAGCCCTCCCCGCCCTACAACAGCTGGAGCGCCTACCGCCGCAACGGCCGCTGGGGCTCCACCCCGCCGCGCCGCGACTTCAACGAGGACATCCCCCACGTCGGCAAAGGCTACTACTGGTGGTGGGGCGGCGAGGGCTCGACCGACGAGCGCTACACCTCCGACCGCTTCTTCCTCCTGCGCCAGATGGTCGCCTGCGTCGGCCAGCGCGGGATGTGGAACTTCGCGCCCGGCATCGCCCCGCTCGTCGACGGCTCCATGCCCGCCGAGATCCAGCCCTCGCTCGACGCCATCCGCGACTTCCTCGCGTGGGGCTCGGAGGCCGTGTTCGGGACGCAGGGCGGCGAGCGCTCCGTCCTCACGCCCGGCTACTTCGACCACCACAACAGCATCGGCTGGGCGGGCGTCTCGCACCCGTTCGGCCGCGAGGACAAACTCTACGCGATGGTCGCGCAGGCACCCACGAAGGGCTTCGCGCTCTTCGAGAGCGACGGCTACGTTCCGAAGAAAATCACCGACCTGCGCACCGGCGCCGAATTGCCGTTCCAGATGTGGGGCTCCGGCCCCTACCTCGAAGGCGTCGACTGGTCGGACGTCGAACGCTACGGCGTCAAGGTCCTCGTCTTCGAATTCTAGCGCGCGGCGAACGACCGCGCGAAGGAAGCGAACAAGTCCGCGTAAGCGGCGATGCTCGACAGGGACGCCTCTTCGGCGTCCTCGTGGCAGGCGCGGCCGTCGATCCCGACCATCGCGACGGGCGCCGCGCCCGGACCGGCGAAGTGCCGCGCGTCCGTGGCGCCGTGCATGCGTTTCATCGGGATTTCGCGCCCGAACGCCGCCTCCATCGCGCCGCGGAGCGCGGCGAGCGCGGGCGCGTCCGCGTCGCAGACGACGGGTTCGCACGTCGTCAGCCGCTCTACGCGGAGCCCCGACGCCTCCCGGATCAGCGCCTCGACGCGAGGCAGCGCGCCGGGCTCGACGAAGCGCACGTTCACGACCATCTCGGCCGTGTCGGGGACTTGGTTGTGGACCGCGCCGGCGCGCACGACCGTGGCGGCGATCGTGTCGTGCCAATGCTTCGTTTCGTCCGCCGGCGCCGGCCATGCCGCGCGCAGGCGCGCCCAGCCGTCGAAGAGCTTGTCGATCGGATTGTCCAGCGCCCACGGCCGCGACGAGTGTCCGCCCTTCCCCTCCGCGACGAGCCGGAACGAGGCCACTCCCTTCTGCGCGAAGACGATCGCCCACGGTTCGGCGTCCGCCACGACCGCGAGGCCCGTGGCGCGGATGCCGCGCGCCACGGCGGCGGCGGTCGTGGCGCCGCCCTCCTCCTCGTCGGTCGAAAACACGGCGCCGACGCTCGCGCCGGACCCGGCGAGCGCCGCGAGCGCGGCGGCGACCGCGACGGCGTTGCCCTTGCAGTCCTGCGTCCCGCGCCCGAAAATCCGGTCGCCCACGATCCGCGGCTCGAACAGCGCGGCCGGCGCGGGGACCACGTCCAGGTGCGCGTTGAAGAGCAGGCGCGGCGTGCGTTCGCCGGGGCGGACGGAGGCGTAGAGGAAGTCGCGGCCGTCCGGCATCGTTTCGGCGGTGCAGTGCACGCCGCGCGCTTCGAGCCAGGCGCGGACCGCGGCGACGGCGCGGTTCACCTGCGGCACGTCGCCCGTGACGGACGGGATTTTCAGCAGTTCGAGGAAAAAGGGAAGGTCGATGTCCATGGCCGGCGGAGATGTCGGGTTCGTGCCGGAGACGATACCGCAACACGCCCCGCCGCGGCAAGCGGATTCCGCGGCGCGGGAAAAAGGGTCTTCCGCGTCGGCCCCGGTTCTGCTACAATCGGGGACCGTCCGCGCGCGTTGCGCCCCCGGCCGGGGCGGCGCGCGGAAGCCCGACAAGGAACATCCGCCGTGAAAAAACTCCGCCGCGTCCTCTCCGGCGTCGCGATCGCGATCGCCGTCCTCCTCCTCTTCCTGCAGTTCGGCCTCGGCTTCGTCGTCAAGCACGGCGCGCAGACGGTCGGCTCCGCGCTGCTCGGCTGCGACGTCAAGGTCGGGCACTGCGGGCTGCGCCTTCTCACCGGCGGCGTCGACATGCGGGACGTCGTGGTCGGCCCGCCCGAAGGGTTCGACGCGAACCTCTTCGAGCTGGAGCGCCTCCGCGTGGACTTTTCGCCGCTCTCGCTCTTCGGCGACGGACCGCTCACGATCCACGAAATCGCCGTCACCAACGCGCTCGTCTCCTACGAGCTCAAGGGCCTCGATTCGAACATCTCCGCCGTCCTGGCCAAACTCGGCGCCGGCGAAGAAACGGAGAAACCCGAAGAAGAGGAAGAGCCGGAAGAAAAGGAGGAAGGCGGCAAGAAGGTCGTGATCGAGCACTTCGTCTTCGCCGGCGCCAAGGTCCGCGCCGCGTTCTGGGACGGCAAGGGCATCAAGCCGCCGCTGCCGACGATCGAGCTGACGGACATCGGCAAGTCGTCCGGCGGGGCGACCGCGCTGGAAGCGACCGGATCCGTGTTCGCCTCCATCGGCCGCGGCGTGATCGGGCTCGTGGCCGACCTCGGCGGCGCCGTCGTCGACGCGGCGGCCGCCGTGGGCGGCGCGGCCGTGGACGCGGCCGGCGCCGCGGCCGGCGCGATCGGCGACGCGGCCGGCGCCGCGGCCGGCGCGATCGGAGACGCGGCCGGCGCCGCGGCGGACGCCGTGGGCGACGCGGCGGACGCCGTGGGCGACGCGATCGGCAGTCTCTTCGGCAACTGACATGGACGCACCCCGCTGGTTCGACGTCGCGCCGGTCATCCCCGGCCGCGAGGCGGAGATCGCGGCCGACCTGCGCCGGCTCGCGCGCGAAACCTGCATCGATTCGGTCGCGTTCATGTGCCCGCTGCTTCCCGAAGGCGACCCGCCCGTCGACAAGGCCGCCGCGTTCGCGCCGCGCGTCGCCGCGATGAAGAAGCGGCTCGAAGGCGCCGGACTGCGCGTCGGCGTTCTCGTGCAGTCCACGATGGGCCACGGCTACGAGCCCGATTCCCCCGCGCCCTTCCGGCGGCTGGAACTTCGCGACGGCCGCCGGCCGTTCGTCTACTGCCCGCTCGACGCCGGCTTCCGCGCCCGCGTCCGCTCCCAGGTCGCGCGGCTCGTGGCGGAGACGCGGCCGGATTTCCTGGTCGTCGACGACGACACGCGTCTCGGCTCCGGCTACGGCGGCTGTCTCTGCCCGCTGCACCGCGCCGCGCTGGCGGAGCGCACGGGCGCGGCGGAGCTTTCCTTCGAGGCTCTCGCCGCCACGCTCGCCGTCGGCGCCGATCCCGCGCTGCAGCGCGCGTTCGACGAAACGCAGGCCGATTCGATGGAGCGGTTCTTCCGCGACCTGCGCGCGGGCGTCGACGAAGCGGACCCTTCGCTGCCGGTCGTGCTCTGCAGCTGCGGCTACGAAATGCCGCTCGCGCCGCGCTTCGCGAAAATCCTCGCCGCGCCCGGGCAGCGGCCCGCCGTGCGCCTCAACAACGGCCGCTACGTCCGGGAAACGCTGCGCGACATCCCGTTCTGGCTCCATGGGACCGCCTGGCAGCTCGCGCAGACCGGGCCGGACGCGGACGTGCTGTGCGAGCCCGACACCTGCCCGCACAACCGCTACGCCACCCCCGCCGCGATCCTGCACTACCACCTCTGCATGAGCCTCCTCGAAGGCTGCGACGGCGCCAAGTTCTGGATCACGAACCTGCACGACTGGGAGCCCGCGAGCGGCGAAGCCTACCGCCGCCTGCTCGCCCGCAACAAGGCGCTCTATCCCGCCCTCGCCGCGCTGGAGCCCGTCTGGGAAGGAGTCCGCGTCCCGCTCGCCGCCACGGCCGCCTGGGGCGTCGACTGGGGCTCCTCCATGTTCGGCCGTTTCGGGTTTCCCTACGCCAACGTCCGAGCCCCCGCAGGGGGGACGCTGCAGGACGCCCCGCCCGGCGGCGAGGCCCCGTCCTGTAGCGAGGCCCTTGCGGCCTCGCGACCCTGGGCGCTTTCCGCCCACGACGTGCTCGTGCTTTCCGACGCGGAGCTCCGCGCGATCCTGCGCGGCCGCGCGCTGCTCGACGGCGGCGCCGCGATCGAGCTCGCCAAGCGCGGCTTCGCGGCGCTGACCGGCGTCGACGCCCGCGAGCGCGGCGACCTGCCGCGCGCTTCGTGCGAAACGTGGGACGGCGGCGGCGTGAACCGCGGCATCCCGGACGCGGCCGACCTGCGCGCGCACGATCCCGCCGCGCGGCCGCTCTCGACGCTCCTGCACCGCGTCTGGGAGCACGCGCCGGAGGCGGAGCCGATCGGCCCCGGCGCGCTGCTCTTCGACAACGCCGAAGGCGGCCGCGTCCTCACGGTCGCGTTCCGCCTCCCCACGCTCGACCGCGACCTCGGCCACTACCACGCCTGGGGCGAAACGCGCAAGCGCTTCCTCGCGCGGCTGCTCGACGGACTCTGCGGCGGCGACCGCGCCGCGTGGTCGGGCGGCGCGTTTTTCCCGGGCGACGCCGACCTGCTTTTCCGCGCCGGCCGCGCCGCGGACGGCACGCGCCTCTGGGCGGCGCTCCGCACGAGCCTCGACCCGCTCGAAGAACTCCCGCTTTCGCTCGCCGGGCCGCCCCCGGCGCTCGTCGAGCGCCTCGCGCCGGACGCGACGTGGGAACCCGTTCCCTTCGAAACGACGCCGGACGGCGTCGTGCTGCGCCTGCGCCTGCTCCCCGCCGAGCCCGCGGTCCTGCGCGTGTCCGGCCGGAGCGGGGGATTGCGCGCGGGCGGCGGTTTCTGCTAGACTCCGCCGCGTTTCCGCGCGCGGCACGCGCCGCGCGACCGGCAAGCAAGGACGCCACGCCATGATCTCCTACGGCATCGACAAGATTCTCCAGCTCCTCCCCCACCGCTACCCGTTTCTCATGATCGACCGGGTTCTCGAAGCGGCCGAAGACGGTTCGCGCCTGGTCGCGATCAAGAACGCGACCGTCAACGAGCCCTTCTTCCAGGGCCACTTCCCCGGCAAGCCGATCATGCCCGGCGTCCTGCACGTCGAGGCGATCGCGCAGGCGTGCGGCCTGATGTGCCTCTCGGCCGAGACGGAGGACCCGACCGGCGGCGCCACCGCCTACGACACGATCCTCACCGGCGTCGAAAACGCGCGCTTCCGCCGCATGATCGTCCCGGGCGACCAGCTCCGCATCGAGACGACGCTCATCCACCACAAGGGCCGTTTCGGCAAGGCGTCCGGCAAGATCCTCGTCGACGGCAAGGTCGCCACCGAAGCCACGCTCACCTTCATGCTCATTCCGCGCAAGGCGAACTGACCGTCCGACCGTCCGACCATCCGACCATCCGACCGAAAAGACCGGGAGCCCCGCCATGACCGACATCCATCCCACCGCCGTCGTCGACCCCGCCGCGAAACTCGGAGACGGCGTCCGCATCGGACCCTACGCCGTCGTCGGCCCGGACGTGACGCTGGGCGCCGGCACCGAGGTGCAGGCGCACGCGGTCGTCGACGGCAACACGACGCTCGGCGAAAAATGCCAGGTGTTCCCCTTCGCCCACATCGGCGGCAAGACGCAGGACCTCAAGTTCAAGGAAGGCAACCGCACGTTCGTGAAGGTCGGCGACCGCACGGTGCTGCGCGAATGCGTCACGATCAACTGCGGCACGAAGGACGGCGAATCGACCGTCCTCGGCTCCGACTGCCTGATCATGGCCTACTGCCACCTGGCGCACGGCTGCGTCTTCGGCGACCACGTCATCGTATCCAACGCCTCGCAGTTCGCGGGCGAAGTGACGGTCGGCGACTGGGCCGTGATCTCGGGACTCGTGGGCGTGCACCAGTTCGTCCGCATCGGCGCCCACGCGATGATCGGCGGCGGGACGGTTCTCAAGCAGGACGCCGCGCCGTATTTCATCACGGACGGCGTGCCGGCCTCCTGCTGCGGCGTGAACGCGGTCGGCCTCGGCCGCCGCGGGTTCGCCCGGGAGACGACCGACGCGCTGCGCGCCGCCTACAAGCTGCTCTGCCACGAAGGGCTCAACGTCTCGGCCGCGCTGGAGCGCATCGCCGCGGAGCTGCCCGACCTGCCGGAGCTGCGCGCGCTGGCGGAGTTCTACCGCTCCTCGCAGCGCGGCGTGATCCGCTAGCGCGCGGCGGCGGCGAGCGCGTCCCAGAGCGACGCGGCCCGGCGGGCGACGGCCTCCGCCGGGTCGAGGAACCGCGCCTCCGGCGCGACCGCCCGCAGCAGCGGCAGCAGCAGCGGGTAGTGCGTGCAGCCCAGGACGATCGGGTCGCAGCGCGCCGCCAGCAGCGGCGCGAGGACGCGCGCGGCGGTTTCGCGCGCGGCGGGGGACGACACGTCGCCCGCTTCCGCCAGTTCCACGAAACCCTCCCCGACCGCGGTCTCGACGCGGACGCCCGCGGCGTGGCGCGCGGCGGTTTCGCGGAAGAGCCGGCCGCGCAGCGTGTGCGCCGTGGCGAGGATGCCCACGCAACCCGTGCGCGACATCGCGGCGGCGGGCTTGACGGCGGGCTCCATGCCCACGACCGGCACGCCGGGGTGCGCGGCGCGGAGGGCGTCGAGCGCGACGGCGGAGGCGCTGTTGCACGCCACGACGAGCATCGCGCAGCCCCGTTCCTCCAGAAGCTCCGCGCCGATTTCGAGCGCGCGGGCGCGGATGTCCGGGTCGGGCCTCCCGCCGTAGGGGCAGTGCTCCCAGTCGGCCACGTAGAAGACCGGCGCGCGCGGCCGCAGGCGCAGGAAGGCGCGGGCGACGGTCGTCCCGCCGAGGCCGGAATCGAAAAAACCGACCGCGGGCGGCGTCATTTCGCGTCGGAGAGTTCGTTGCCGAGCGAGACCCAGGAGCGGGCGTCCGCGCCCGTGAACGTCTCGGCGTCCTCGCGCAGGTTCGCCTGGATGCGCCGGGCGCGCTCAAGGTCGCCGAGGCGCGCGGCCGCGAGCGCGATGTGCAGTTCGACGCGCGGATCGGCGCCGAAGAGATTCTGCGAGGTCTCGAACTCGGCGAGGGCGGCCTTGGCGTCGCCCTTGGCCAGGAGGATCGCGCCGAGCGTGTCGTGGGGCAGATACTGGTCCGGCGCGGCGGCGATCGCCTCGCGGGCCGTCTTCTCCGCGCGGTCGAGGCGCACGAGGCCCTGCTGCGCGACGGCCAGGTCGTTCGCGACGAAAAACGCGTCCGGCGCGCCTTCGCGGGCGTGCTGCAGGTAGTCCTCGGCCGATTCGTATTGCTCCTTTTCGAGCGCGAGCGAACCGAGCACGTAGTTGGCGAAGGGGTGGTCGGGCAGGCGCGAGAGGAGTTCGCGCGCGTGGATGCGGGCGGCTTCCTTGTCGGCGAGCTTGAAGTCCAGGTCGAGCGTCTGCGAGAGCGCGAGCGGCAGCGCCCGGTCGGCGGGCTGCATGCGGCCGAGCGCGGCCACGTAGTCCTGCCGCGCGTCGGCCCAGCGCTCCTCGAGCGCGTGGCACTGGCCGGAGGCGAGCAGGACGGGGATCGCGTCCTGGCCGAGCAGTTCGCCCAGGATCGCGACCTGCTTGCGCAGCTCGGAAAGGGCGGCCTCGCGCTCCGCTTCGGTCTGCGCGCGGCGGAACGCGTCCGTCTCGACCTGGCAGAGCACGAGCGGGACGTCGACCGACGAGGGCGAGAGGCGGCGCAGCGCCTCGGCCGCGGCGCGGGCCGCCGCCGGATCTCCGGCGGCGAGGGCGAGGACGGCTTCCAGGCGCAGGCGCGCCGCTTCCGGGACGCCCGCCACGCGGGCCTTGCCGAGCCACTGGCGCGCTTCCTCGAACCGGCCGCCGGCGAGGCAGAGGCCCGCGAGGCCGACGAGGGCGCGGTTGTCGCCGGGGTCTTCCTCGAGCACCGCGAGCCAGGCCTCTTCGGAGGCCGCCGCGTCGCCCGAGGCCTGGTGCATCTGCGCCAGGACCGCGAGCAGCGCGCCCTGCTGTTCGGGCCCCACGCGCTCGGCCGCGTCGCGCAGGGCGACGGCCGCGAGCTTCGGATCGCCGGAGCGGGCCCAGTTCCACCCCGCCACGGCGTAGGCCGCCGGGTCGGAGACGTAGCCGTCGCGCACGGAGAGCAGGCCGAGCTCGGGGTGGCGGCGCTCCTTCACGTCCTTCTGGAGCTTTTCGAACGCGGCGCGGACGGCGTCCGCGTCCTCCGGGTGCAGGCCCGAGCGCACGAGCGAAGCCCAGTTCAGGAGCGCGGGCACGTGCTCGGGCAGGAATTCGTGGATGCGGCGGTAGAGCGCCCAGGCCTCCTCGTTGCGGCCGGCGCGCTCGAGGCGGAAGGCGAGGTTGTTGCCGGCCAGCGCGATGCGGGCGCGCGCGATGCGGGCGAGGCGCACGCGCCAGCCGAAGTCGTCGTCGTCCACTTCGTCCAGCTCCGGCGCGATCGCGTCCACGAAGGCGAGGAAGTCCGCGCCCGCCCTCTCGCCGGGAACGGACGCGCCCGGCTTTTCGCCGATGAAAACGAGACCGCTCGGGACGGCCTCGCAGCCGCCCAGGTGCCACATGTCCGGGAAGACGCAGAGCGCGAGTTCGGAGAGCGCCTCGGGGCGGCGGGAAATCCACTGCTTCAGGAGCGGCCGGTAGCCGACGCGGGCCACGTTGGCGAGGCGGACGGTCGGCAGCGAGCGGCACACGTCGTCGAGCAGGCGCGTGTCGCCGGGGCGCGACAGGTCGATCGGGACCTCCAGCGGGATCCCGCGCTCGAAGGCGCGAAGCTGCAGCGTCGAATCGTAGGCGCCGAAGTCCTCCGTCACGAGGTGCGTGCGGCCGCGCAGGCCGTCCAGCACCGCGTCCGCGTAGCGCCAGGCGAAGCGGACGCGGCCGGCGGACGCGTCGTCCGCGTTGTGGAACGCGGCGAAGAGCAGCAGCGCCGGCGCGGCCGCGGCGAGCAGGCCGCGCGGCACGGCGCCGCCCGCCGGATCGCGCAGCAGCAGCGCCGAATCGGCCCAGCAGACCATGTAGCCGAACGCGAAGGCCGTCATCGCGTGCGGCATGATCTGGAGCGATTCGCCGCCGTAGAGCCGCCACGGGGAAAAGGGCGGGTCGAGCAGGACGAGGACCGTCACCACGCCCATCGCGCCGTGCAGCGCGAGCATCGCCACGTCGCGCTCGCCGTTGAGCGCGCGGCGCGCCACGAGCATCGCGGCCAGGCACGGCGCCACGCACAGCCCGATCAGGATGAGCCAGTAGGCGCGCGGGACGGACGCCCAGATGCCGGTGCCGAGCGCCCGGAGCACGTTCTTGGCGATCTTGGCCGCGTCGGGCGCCGTCGCTTCCGGCATGCGCGCCCAGGCTTCGCCCGCCATGACGGAGAGCACGTCGTGGCGCAGCAGCCACGCGGCGCAGAGCAGCGTGAGCAGGACGAACGCCGCCGCCACGGCCGGCTTGAGCTTTTCGGAGGCCCACGCCGCGTAGAGCGCGTAGAGGTAGAACACGGGCGCCCACGCGAGGAAGCACGAAGCCTGCGTGAGCCCCAGCGCGTGCAACGCGCCGAACGCGAAGAGCCACGGAAGGGAGCCGGTCGCCCCGAAGCGCATCAGCGCCAGCGCGGAAAGGAGCAGCCAGCAGAGGTGGAACGCGTCCGGCCGCACCTGCGCGGCGACGCTCCAGTAGGGCGCGCAGAACAGCAGCGCGAAGGCGGCGGCGAGCCCGCCCGCGCACGCCGTGGCGCCGAGGCGGCGCGTCGGGTCGCGCCCGAGCGCCAGCTCGTAGTGCTCGTAGTCGAAGCAGAGCAGGAGGAACTGCGAGAGCGCGAGGTAGACGAGCGAGACGCCGAGCGCCGCGAAGACCGCGGAAAGGGCGTTCGCGCTCCAGACCGCGCCGGCGGCGGACGAATGCCCGAGCACCGCCCGCAGAAGCCGCCACCAGACGAGTTTGCCCGTCACGAGCCCGCCGCGCAGGCCGAGCGCGGACGCGAGCGAGTCGGACGAAGGGCCGGGGACCGCGTGCGGGCCCAGGGAGAAGGCGTAGACGACGAGCGAAAACGCGAACAGCCCGAGCGCGACGAGCAGGTTGAGGCGGAAAAGGCGGCGGTCGAAGGCCCGGATCTTGGCCGCGAAGCGGGCTTCGCGCTCCGCGTCGCGCCCTTCGATGTCGTCGGCCGCGGCAATGGGTTCGTTCGTGTCGTTCGTCGTCATGGCGGAAAAATCCTCGTGTCGTCCGCGCGCCGGGCGCGGCGACGGAGACGATACTAGCAAAACGTCCCGAGCCCGGGCAAGCGGGATTCCCCGACGCGATGCGCGCGCGGCGTTTCGCCGCGTCGCGGGCGGCTAGAGGTAGCGGCCCGTGACGGAGCCGGGGCAGGCGGCGATCTGCGCCGGCGTGCCGGCCGCGACGAGCCGGCCGCCCGCCGCGCCGCCGCCCGGGCCCATGTCCAGCACCCAGTCGCACGCGCGGACCAGGTCCAGGTCGTGTTCGATCACGACGACGGTCGCGCCCGAGCCGACGAGCCGCCGGAAGACCCCCAGCAGCGTCCGCACGTCGAGCGGGTGCAGGCCGATCGTGGGTTCGTCGAAGACGAACACCGCGTCGGCCTGGCCGCGTCCCATTTCGCTGGCGAGCTTGAGGCGCTGGGCTTCGCCGCCGGACAGGCCGGGCGTCTGTTCGCCGAGCCCCAGGTAGCCGAGCCCCAGGTCGTGCAGCGTCCGCAGCCGCGCCGCCACGAGGGGCAGGTCCGCGCAGGCCTCGAGCGCGTCGTCGACGGAGAGGGACATCAGCGCCGGCAGCGAAAGCGGCGCCGCGCCCTTCCCGCCGGACTTGCGCGCGCGCAGGACCGCCGACGCCTCCTTCGAATACCGCGAGCCGCGGCAGTCCGGACACGGCACCTCCACGTCGGGCAGGAACTGCACGTCGAGCGAGACGCTTCCCGTGCCGTCGCACGTCGGGCAGCGCAGGGAGCCGGTGTTGTAGGAGAAGTCGCCGGCCTTGAGGCCGCGGGCCTTCGCGTCCGGCGTGCGGGCCCATGCCTTGCGAAGTTCGTCGTGGACGTCGGCGTAGGTCGCCACGGTGGAGCGGACGTTGATGCCGATCGGCGTGGCGTCGATGAGCTGCGCGCGGGCGACGCCCGGCGCGGAGACGGACCTCACGTGCGCCGGAAGCGGCGCGCCCGCGGCCGCGGCCTGCAGCGCAGGGACGAGGCTTTCCAGCACGAGCGTCGTCTTGCCGGAGCCCGACACGCCCGTCACCGCGACGAGCCGCCCGCGCGGGATCCGCACGTCGAGCGCCCGCACGGTGTGGATCGGGCCGGTGCGCAGCCGGATTTCCCCGTCCGCGAAAACCTCCGCGGCCTCCGCGGCTTCCGCGCGGGGTTTCTTCCCCGCGCGCAGGAAGGGCCCGATGACCGACGCCGGGTTGGCCGCGATTTCGTCCACCGTCCCCTGCGCCACGAGGGTCCCGCCGCGCGCGCCGGCGCCGGGACCGAGTTCGACGATCCAGTCGGCGGCGCGCAGGACCTGGGGGTCGTGGTCGACGAGGACGACGCCGTTGCCGTCGGCGACGAGGTCGCGCATGACGCCGACGAGCCCCTCGAGGTTGGCGGGATGCAGCCCGATGGAGGGCTCGTCGAGGACGTAGAGCACGCCGGCCGTGCGGTTGCGGACGGCGCGCGCGAGCTGCATGCGCTGGCGCTCGCCGGTGGAGAGCGTGGAGGAGGCGCGGTCGAGCGCGAGGTAGCCCAGGCCGAGTTCGGCGAGGCGCCGCGCCGCGTCGAGGAAGGACTCGCAGATGCTGCGCGCCATGGGGCGCATCGGCGCGGGCAGCGCGGCCGGGACGCCGCGGACCCACGCGACCGATTCTTCGAGCGTCATCGCCGCGGCGTCCGCGAGCGAAAGTCCGCGCAGGCGCGGCGCGCGGGCCTTTTCGGAGAGGCGCGAGCCGCCGCAGTCGGGGCAGACGTCCTCCTTGAGGAACTTCGCCACGCGCTTCATCCCCTTCTCGTCCTTCACGTTGCGGAGCGCGTTTTCGACCGTGTGGAAGGCGTTGAAGAACGTGAAGTCCATCTCCCCGCTCTCGCCCGTCTTCATCTGGTAGACCATGTGGTGCTTTTCGGCCGGGCCGTGCAGGACGACGTCGCGCTCGCGGTCCGTGAGGTCGCGCCACGGCACGTCCGTGCGGACGCCGAGGCGGTCGCGCGCGATGTCCTTCATCAGCGACCACATCAGCGACTGCCACGGCGCGACGGCGCCTTCGTCGATCGTGAGCGAATCGTCCGGCACGATCGTGGCGGGGTCCACGGTGCGCACGACGCCCGTGCCGTCGCACCGGCGGCACGCGCCGGCGGAATTGAACGCGAGGTCCTCCGCGCCGGGGCCGAAGAACTTCGCGCCGCATTCCGGGCAGACGATTTCCCGCTCGGCGGCCACGGCCGTGGACGGCGGCGCGTAGTGGCCGTTGGGGCAGCGGTGCGAGCCGCAGCGCGAGAAAAGCAGGCGCAGCGAGTTGAGCAGCTCCGTGCCCGTGCCGAACGTCGAGCGCACGCCGGGGACGGCGGGCCGCTGGTGCAGCGCGAGCGCGGCGGGGACGTGGAGCACCTCGCGCACGTCGGCCTTCGCGGCCTGCGTCATGCGCCGGCGCGTGTAGGTCGAGAGCGCTTCGAGGTAGCGGCGCGAGCCTTCGGCGTAGAGGACGCCGAGCGCGAGGGAGGACTTTCCGGAGCCGGAGACGCCGGCGATGCCGACGATTTCGCCGAGGGGAATGTCGACGTCCAGGTCCTTGAGGTTGTGGACGCGCGCGCCGCGGACGGCGATGCAGGCGGGGGCGGGAGGGCGTTTTTCCATGCGGCGCTACCAGGGAAGGGAGAAGTCGACGAACTCGCACTCGAGCCCGAACCCGGCCGCCAGCGCCTCGCCGAGCGCGCGGACGCCGAACCGCTCGGTCGCGTAGTGCCCCGCCGCGACGAGGTTCACCGGCGCGCACAGCGCCGCGTTGTAGTGCTGCAGGCCGAACTCGCCCGTGAAGAACGCGTCGAGCCCCGCGGCGGCGGCCTGCGCCGCTTCGTCCGCCCCGCCGCCGGAGACGACCGCGACCGTGCGGATTCTCGCCGGCCCCGCGTCCACGGAGTCGAAGCGCCCGCCCGGGCAGATGTCCCGGAACCGCGCCTTCGCGTCCTCCCGCGGCAGCGCCCGCGGGAAGGAGCCGCGCACGCCGATCGTGAAGCCGCGGTAGGTCCCGAACGGCTCCACGTCGCGCAGGCCGAGCGCCTTTGCGATCTGCGCGTTGTTGCCCAGCGTCGGGTGCGCGTCCAGCGGCAGGTGCGCCGCGTAGAGCGCCGCGTCCGCCCGCACGAGCGGCGCGACGAGC
The DNA here is from genome assembly GCA_017457625.1 of Kiritimatiellia bacterium. Lineage (GTDB taxonomy): Bacteria > Verrucomicrobiota > Kiritimatiellia > RFP12 > UBA3636 > UBA3636. The sequence continues at coordinate 14,447 of JAFTHC010000146.1, read as the reverse complement.
CGGTAGGCCGGCCCCGCGATGCGGGCCAGCGAGCCGCCCCAGCTGATTCCGTGGTGCACGAGCAGCAACTGCGCGCCGCGCCGCAGCGCCTCCGCGTGGAACTCCGGCGAGGCGTCCACGCCGCAGGCGATTTTCGAAACGCCGCGCGAGGCGCCTTCGACCTGCAGGCCGTTGTTCGAGAAGTCGCCCTCGAACGCGGGCAGGTCCAGCGTGCGGTCGAGCCAGGAGACCAGGTCGGCGAGGGGGACGGCGCGGCGCCGCGCCGGGGCTTTCTTCCGTTTCATGCGGCCGAGTCTAGCACGCCGCCGCGCGGCCGCGCAAGCGGTTGCGCGGCCGCGCGCTTTGGAGTAGAATCAACGCTCCGTCAGCACCGCGCGAAAGGAAACGAACATGGAGAACGACACCGTCCGCAAACAGGCAGAAATCTTCGACCGCCTCCGCACCGAGGTCGGCCGCGTCGTCGTCGGCCAGGAGAAGATCCTCGACCGGCTTCTCGTGGCCCTCGTCTGCCAGGGCCACGTCCTGCTGGAGGGCGTCCCCGGCATCGCCAAGACGACGCTCGTCCGCACGCTCGCGCAGGCGCTCGGCGTTTCGTTCGGCCGCATTTCCTTCACGCCGGACCTGCTGCCGGCGGACGTGACGGGCACGCTCGTCTACAACCCCAAGGACGGTTCGTTCACGCCGAAGAAGGGCCCCGTCTTCGCGAACCTGCTGCTCGCGGACGAAATCAACCGCGCCCCCGCCAAGGTGCAGTCCGCGCTGCTGGAGGCGATGCAGGAGCGCCAAGTCACGATCGGGGACGCGACGCACCGCCTCCCGGAGCCGTTCCTCGTGCTGGCCACGCAGAACCCGATCGAACAGGAGGGAACCTACCCGCTGCCGGAGGCGCAGGTGGACCGCTTCCTCTTCAAGTGCCTCGTCGGGCTGCCTTCGCGCGAGGACGAGCGCCGCATCATGGACCGCTTCTCGCGCAAGACGCCGCCGTCCGTCTCCGCCGTCGTTTCGCCGGAGGAGCTCGCCGGCCTGCGCGACGCGCTGGACGGCGTCTACCTCGACGAAAAGGTCGCGGACTACATCCTGGACGTCGTCTTCGCCACGCGCGAACCGGCGGCCCGCAAGGGCCTGGCGGACCTGGCGCCGCTGATCTCCTTCGGCGCCTCGCCGCGCGCCTCGATCGCGTTGGGGCTCGCCGCGCGCGCCAACGCGATGCTGCGCGGCCGCGCCTACGCGACGCCGCAGGACGTGAAGGAGATCGCGCCCGACGTGCTGCGCCACCGCGTGATCCTCTCCTACGAGGCGGAGGCCGAGGAGCTCACGCCGGACGCGGCGATCGCGCGCATCCTCGCCGAAGTCCCCGTCCCCTAGGCCCGGGCGGGGGCGCCGCCGGCCGCGCGGGCGCGGCGCAGCTGCCCGCAGCTGGCGTTCACGCCGCGGCCCTTGCTGCGGCGCAGCGTCGCGTTGAGGCCGTGGCGCTCCAGCAGCGCCCGGAACGCCTCGCACCGCGCCGGATCGGGCGCGCGGCCGGCGAAGCCCGGCACGGGATTGAGCGGGATGAGGTTCACGCGGCACGGGAAGCCGCGCACGAGCGCGAGCAACGCGCGGGCGTGCTCCGGCGCGTCGTTCCACCCCGCCACGAGCGTGTATTCGAACGTCACGATGCGTCCCGTCGCTTCCGTGTAGGCGCGCACGGCGGGGATCAGGACGCCGAGCGGCCAGCGCGCGTTCACCGGCATGAGCGCGGAGCGCATCGCGTCCGTCGGCGCGTGCAGCGAGACGGAGAGCTCGAACTGCACGCCCTCCCGCGCGAAGCGTTCGATGCCGGGCACGACGCCGCACGTGGAAAACGTGATGCGCCGCGCGCCGATGCCGAAACCTTCCGGCGGCGGCGCGTTCATGCGGCGGGCGGCGGCGAGCGCGTTGTCGTAGTTGGCGAACGGCTCGCCCATGCCCATGAAGACGACGTTGTCCGGCCGCCGCCCGAGCAGGACCGCCGCCCGCGCGGCCTGCGCGGCGATTTCGCCGGCGGAGAGGTTGCGCGCGCAGCCGTTCTTGCCGCTGGCGCAGAAGGCGCACCCCATCGCGCAGCCGACCTGCGAGGAGACGCAGACCGTGGCGCGGTCGCGCGCCGGGATGAGCACGGTCTCCGCCAGCTCGCCGTCCGCGAGGCGGGAGAGGACCTTGCGCGTGCCGCCGCCGGTCCCGGCGACTTCGAGCGTTTCGAGCGTGCCGTCCAGGTCGAGGAGCCGCTCCGCCAGCGCCGCGCGCAGCGCCTTGGGGATGTTCGACATCCCGCCCCACGACGCGGCGCGCCGCGCGTAGAGCCACTCGCCGACCTGGCGCGCGCGGAACGCTTCGCCGCCGCACTCGCGCACGGCCGCCGCGAGCGCGGCGGCGTCGAGGTCGAATGCGGACGCCGTTGCGGCCATGGCGGCGCCTACCGGACGATCACGAGGTTTTCCGGGAACTCGGTGCGCCGCGCGGGCATCCACTCCGGCGCGTCCGCGTCCTCGTCCCGCGCCCAGCGGTGCACGGCGCTCACGCGGTTCATCATCGAGAGGAAGCGGCGGCTCACTTCGACGCGGCGCGGCGCGGGGGAGGCGGAAACGCCCGAATCCCACCCGGCGGCGAAGCCGACCAGCGCCCCGAGGACGATCCCCGCCGCGGCCGCGGCGGCGAGGGCGCCGGCGCCGAACTGCGTTTCGCGCTCCTCGGGCGTGCCGAGCGATTCCTGCAGCGCGTCGAGCTCCTCGGCCTTGGCGGCGAGGCGCTCCCGCTCCAGCGCGAGCTTCTCGGCCTCGAGGGCGAGGCGCTCCCGCTCCAGCGCGGCCAGTTCGCGCGGTTCGCCGCCGGTTCCGCCAGCGTTCATTCGGCCGCGTCCGCTCCGTCCCGGCACGCGGCCGGCAGCTTGGCCCGGGCGGCTTCGTCCGCCGGGAAGGTCGGCGTGTCGAAGCCGGCCCGCGCGATCGCGTCCTCCAGGTTGCGGACGCCCACCTTCATCGAATCGTAGCGGACCGTCAGGTCCCCGGTCGCGTAGTCGATTCTCTCGATGCGAAGCGACCGCTCCGGATCGTCGCGGTCGTTCGTGTAGCGGGAATCGGGCAGGCGGGAGAGCGCCCTGGCGATTTCGTTGCTGCAAGCCCCGTTGCGCAGGCCGGGCACGCGGATCGTGGCCGTGCGCACGTCGCGCACGCGGCAGCCGGCCGCCGCCGCGGCGAGGACGAAAAGGAGAAGGGACACGCGTTTCATGGCGGCCGATTATAGCCGGGCGCGCGGCCCGTTGCAAGCGCGGCCGGCTTCTGGTAGTCTCCGGCGTCCCATGCAGAAGAACGCGTTCCCCCGCGTCACGTCCGAAGAAGCCGCCGCCCTCAAGCGCCGGCTCGGCCCCGCGTCGTTCGCGCGGCGCGTCGCCCGCGAGGACGCGCGGGAGCTCAAGCTCGGCGGCCTCCTGCGCTGGTGTCCCATGCGCTGGGCCGCCCCCGCGGCGCGCCTCGCGTTCAAGGCGACCGGCCTCTACGGGCGCGCGCACCGCGAGTTCCTCGGCATCGTGGTCCGCGAGGAGGAGTTCGCGCTCGCCGGCCTGCCGCCGGAGCTGGACGGCTTCACGCTGCTGCACCTCTCCGACATGCACGTCGACCTGGATCCGGCGCTGCCGGACGCGATCCGCGCCGCGCTCGGCCGGGTCCGCGGCCGCTACGACGCGGCCGTCGCCACGGGGGACTTCAACAACTTCACCGTCCACCGTGACTGCAAGGCGCTCGACCTCGTCGCGTCCCTGCGCGGCGCCTTCACGGCGCCCGTCTTCGGCGTCCTCGGCAACCACGACTCCGTGCGCGACGTGCCGCGCCTGGAACGCGGCGGGGTCCGGATCCTGCTCAACGAATCCGTCCGCCTGCGCCGCGCCGGCGCCGCCGGCGGCCCCTCGCTGCTGCTCGCCGGCGTGGACGACCCGAACGTGTTCGAGACGGACGACATCGCCGCCGCCCTGCGCGGCCGCCGCCCCGGCGAGCCCGTCGTGCTGCTCGCGCACGGGCCCTCGGTCCACCGCGAAGCGGCCGCGGCCGGCGTCTCGCTCGTCCTGTGCGGCCACGTCCACGGCGGCCAGATCTGCCTGCCGTCCGGCCGGACGCTCGCGTGGCGGCACTGGCGCTTCCCGCGGCACGTCTGGCGCGGGCGCTGGACCGAAGGCGCGACGCAGGGCTACACGACGACCGGCGTCGGCGCCTGCGGCGTCCCGCTGCGCCTCAACTGCCCGCCGGAAATCGTCCTCGTCCGGCTCACGCGGGCCTGAGGCGCCCGCCTTCGAGCCGCAGCGTGCGGTCGCAACGCGCGGCGATCGCCTCCGAGTGCGTGACCATCACGAGCGCGGGGCGCGGTCCGGCGCCGCCGCCGGCGAGGCCGAACAGCAGCTCGAGCACCTGAAGCCCCGTGGCGGGGTCCAGGTTGCCCGTCGGTTCGTCCGCGAGCAGGAGCGCGGGTCCGTTCACGAGCGCGCGGGCGATCGCGACGCGCTGCTGTTCGCCGCCGGAGAGCTCGCGCGGCTTGTGTCCGAGGCGGTCGCCGAGGCCCGCCGCGCGCAGCAATTCGACCGCGCGAGCCCGCGGCGGCCGGCGCGCGGCCGGCAGCGCGAGCGTCGGCAGCGCGGCGTTCTCCACGATGTCCAGCTCCGGCAGCAGGTGGAAGGACTGGAAGACGAACCCGACCGTCTCCGCCCGCACGCGGGCCTTCGCCTTCTCGGACGCGCGCACGAGGTCGCGGCCGGCGATTGCGATCCGCGCGCCGCAGCCGCGGTCCGGCTTGTCCAGGCCGCCCAGGAGGTTCAGCAGCGTGCTCTTGCCGGAGCCCGACTTGCCCAGCACCGCGACGCGTTCGCCGGCCTCGACGGAAAGCGCGGCGCCGTCCAGGATGCGGATCGGCTCCGCCCCCGGGAGGCGGTAGGTCTTCACGACGTTTTCGGCGACGAGCAGCGGCATGCCCCGGAGTCTACCACACGCCCCCGCCGCGCCGCAACCGGCCTTCGCTCGCGTCGCCTCGCGATCCGCTCCGCGCGGTCTTCGAGCGGCCCCGCGATCGGGAACAGCTTCTCATGCGACGACGGCGCCGCTCCCCGATTCCTGACCGAATGCTCGGGGCGGGCGAATCCGCTTGCCGCCCGCACGGCGGCATGGTAGACTGCGCCGCATCCGGGACCGCTCCGCCCCCGGAACCGGACAAACCGAAAGACATCCATGACGCCCGACATCCAGACCATCCTCGGCGAAATCGACCACACGGTCCTCGCCCCCACGAGCCCCGCCGCGAAATTCGCGGACTGCTGCGACTTCGCGGCCGCGCACAAGTGCGCCAGCGTCTGCATCTGCCCCTTCTACGTGCGAGAAGCGGCCCGGCGGCTGCGCGGCACGGGCGTGGCCGTCTGCACCGTGATCGGCTTTCCGCACGGCACGCACGCCACGGCCGCCAAGGTCGCCGAGGCCCGCATCGCGATGGAGGACGGCGCGGACGAGCTCGACATGGTCGTGAACGTCTCCAAGGTCAAGGACGGCGACTGGGACTACGTGCGCGCCGACGTCGAGGCGGTCCTGCGCGCGGTCCACGGCGCGGGCCGCCTCCTGAAGGTCATCTTCGAGTGCTGTTTCCTCACGGACGCCGAAAAGATCCGCCTGTGCGGAATCTGCACGGAGCTCGGCGTCGATTTCGTGAAGACGAGCACCGGCTACGGCACGGGCGGGGCGACGGTCGAAGACGTGTCGCTCATGAAGGCGCACGTCGGGCCGGGCGTCCGCATCAAGGCGGCGGGCGGCATCCACGACCTCGCGCAGCTGCTCGCGCTGCGGGAAGCGGGCGCCACGCGGTTCGGCTGCTCGCGCACGGCCGCGCTGCTGCCGGCCTAGGCGCGTTCAGTCCCAGACGACGGACCCGGCCGGGAAGACCGGCCCGTCGCCGCAGACCGTCGCGACCCGGACGGCGCCGTCCGGATCCCGCACCTTCTGCGCGCAGCCGCAGCAGGCGCCCACGCCGCACGCCATGCGGCGGTCCAGCGACAGCCACGCCGCGAATCCGCGCGCCGCCGCGCGTTCGTCCAGTGCGCGGAGCATCGGGAAGGGACCGCAGGCGAAAAGGACGGCCCGCCGCGCGGCCGGCCCGGCGTCCTCGAGAAACGCGTCCAGCGGAGCGGTGACGAGGCCGCGGTCGCCGAGGGAGCCGTCGTCCGTGGCGGGACGGATTTCGACGCCGAGTGCGCGGAATCCGCCGAGAAGGAGCAGGTCCGCCGCCGTGCGGCCGCCGGCGAACAGGACGATCCGCCCGGTCCGTGGCGTGGACGAAAGGACTTTCGCGAGGAAATGCAGGGGCGCGACGCCGTAGCCGCCGCCGACGAGCAGGACGTCCGCGTCCGGGGGCGGGAGGGGGAAACCGCGTCCGAGCGGACCCATCAGGTCGACGCGGTCGCCCGGCGCGAGCGCGGCCATGGCGGCGGTTCCGCGGCCGACTTCCTTGTAGAGGATCGAGAGCGAGCCCGTGGCGGGGTCCGCGTCGCAGATGCTGAACGGCCGCCGCAGGGCGGACGCTTCGAGCGCCGGCACGCGCAGGTGGACGAACCGGCCGGGCGCGGCGGCGGCCGCGATTTCCGGGGCGCGGAGGACCAACATGCGGCAGCCCGCGCCGGCGGGGCGGTGGGACAGGACGGTCGAATCGGTGCGGAGCGGTGCGTCGGACATGGCGCCGCATGCTACCACACGCCCCCCGCCCGCGCAACCGCGCCGGCGCGCGGAAAAGTTAGGCTTGCATAACACGGGCCGTTCCTGTATCGTCCTCCCCATCCGGAACCCACCACCGAAAGGACAATCCATGAAATACGTCTGCTCCGTCTGCGGCTACGTCCACGAAGGGGACGAACCGCCCGCCCAGTGCCCCCAGTGCAAGGCCCCCGCCGAAAAGTTCAAGAAGATGGACGCGCCCGCCGCGCCCGCCGCCGGCGCCGCGCCCGCCAAGGGCAAGCTCGCCCTGCCCGCCATGGCGTGCGAACACGTCGTCGGCTCCGCCAAGGGGCTCGACGAACGCGTCGTCCAGGAACTCCGCAACAACTTCAACGGCGAATGCTGCGAGGTCGGCATGTATCTTGCGATGAGCCGCCAGGCCGAGCGCGACGGCTATCCCGAAGTGGCCGAGGCGTTCAAGCGCTACGCCTTCGAGGAAGCCGACCACGCCTCGCGCTTCGCCGAACTGCTCGGCGAGGTCGTGACCGCCGACACGAAGAAGAACCTCGAGATGCGCGCGGCCGCCGAAGCGGGCGCCTGCCAGGGCAAGCTCGACCTGGCCACGCTCGCCAAGCAGCTCGGCTACGACGCGGTCCACGACACCGTGCACGAGATGGCCAAGGACGAAGCCCGCCACGGCAACGGCTTCGCCGGCCTCCTCGCCCGCTGGTTCTAGCGCCGCCGCCGCGGCTCCGGCCGCGCCGGAAAAAAAGGAGGGCGTCCCGCGCGGGACGCCCTCCTTTTTTCCGTTCGGGAACGACGGCCTACTTGACCTTCTTGTAGCCGTAGACCGCGGTGTCGCCGAGCTCTTCCTCGATGCGGAGGAGCTGGTTGTATTTGGCCATGCGGTCGGTGCGCGAGGCCGAGCCGGTCTTGATCTGGCCCGCGTTCGTCGCCACCGCGATGTCCGCGATCGTCGCGTCCTCGGTTTCGCCGGAGCGGTGCGAGGTGACGGTCGTGTAGCCCGCGCGGTGCGCCATCTCGATCGCCTCGAGCGTCTCCGTGAGGGAGCCGATCTGGTTGACCTTGATGAGGATGGAGTTGGCGGCGCCGAGCTGGATGCCCTTTGCGAGGAACTTGGTGTTCGTGACGAAGAGGTCGTCGCCGACGAGCTGGCACTTGCCGCCGATCGCCTTGGTGAGCGCGACCCAGCCGTCCCAGTCGCCTTCGGCCATGCCGTCCTCGATCGAGTCGATCGGATACTTCTTCACGAGGCCCTCGAGGTATTTCACCTGCTGGGCGGAGGTGCGCTTGGCGCCCTTCTTGCCCTCCTTCCAGGTGTAGTCGTAGACGCCGTCCTTGAAGAACTCGGACGAAGCGCAGTCCATCGCGATCGTGACGTCCTTGCCGGGCTTGTAGCCGGCCTTCTTGATCGCCGCGATGATGGAGTCGAGCGCGTCCTCGATCGAGTCGAGGTTGGGGGCGAAGCCGCCCTCGTCGCCGACCGCCGTGGAGAGGCCGCGGTCCTTGAGCACCTTCTTGAGGTTGTGGAAGACCTCGGTGCCCATGCGGATGCCCTCGCGGAAGCACTTGGCGCCGACCGGGCGGATCATGAACTCCTGGAACGCGATCGGGGCGTCGGAGTGCGCGCCGCCGTTGATGATGTTCATCATCGGGACCGGGAGCGTGTAGGTGTTGGCGCCGCCGATGTAGCGGTAGAGCGGCAGGCCGAGCGACTGCGCGGCGGCCTTGGCGACGGCGAGCGAGACGCCGAGGATGGCGTTGGCGCCGAGCTTGCTCTTGGTGGGCGTGCCGTCGAGGGCGAGCATCTTGTAGTCGATCGCGCGCTGTTCGCAGGCGCACATGCCGACGAGGTTCGGGGCGATGACCTTGTTGACGTTTTCGACCGCCTTGAGGACGCCCTTGCCGAGGTAGCGCTTCTTGTCGCCGTCGCGCAGTTCGAGCGCTTCGTTGACGCCGGTGGAGGCGCCGGACGGGACGGCCGCGCGGCCGAGGGTGCCGTCGTCGAGCGTGACGTCGACTTCGACCGTGGGATTGCCGCGCGAGTCGAGGATTTCGCGGGCGTGGATGTCGATGATTTCCATGTTGTTTCCTTGTTTTTCCGTTGCTCTTGTCGGAGCTTGAAGCTAGAACGTGTAGGCGAGCTGCGCGATGACCTTGCGGTCGGTCTTGTCGACGCCTTCGCCCGGGTCGGAGTTGTAGTCGACGGCGGCCTTCAGGACGAGCGAGAAGGCGCCCGCGAGCGGGACGTCCGCGCCGGCTTCGGCCGCGACGAGGTAGTGGTCCGTGTCGTCGAGGTCCCAGAGGCAGGCGACCGTCTCGTAGAGCGAGACGCCGTCGGCCCAGGAGGGCTTCCAGTCGATGCGCTCGGCGAGGCGGAGGGCCGGGTAGTCGTCGTCGTCGGAGCCGATCTTCTCCTGCACGTAGGCGAAGCCGCCCTCGACCGAGAACTTGAGCGCGTCCTCGTCGACGAGGTAGGTGCCGAGGCCGAGACTTTCGACGAAGCGGTATTTGAGGTCCGACATGCCGTCGTGCTTGCCGTTCACGTTGCCGTAGACGAAGAAGCCGTCGAAGCGCTCCTTGACGTTGACGTCGAACTTCGCGTTGCCGACGGTGCGCTCGTCGTCCTCGTAGGTCGAGCCGTCCTCGCGCACGTAGGTCGTCTTCTGCTGCTCCCAGGCGCCTTCGAGCGAGGCGATCACGACGGTCTCGCCGTCGGACTTCTGGGTTTCGATGCGGCCGTTCACGGCGTCCTTGTCGGTGTTGCCGCCGTAGGTTTCGAAACCGGCGGAAAGCTTGGTTTCCCAGCCGGCGGAGGCTTCGGGAATGGCTTCGGCGAGGTCGACCGCGGTGGCGGTGGCGTCGGACGTGGCGTCGGCGAAGGCGGACGCGGCCGCGAAGGCGGCGGCGAAGGACAGGGCTGTCTTGGTGTTCATCCTGGGATGTTCCTCGATGGGTGGTGTTGCGTGGTTGCGTCGCCGCGTGCGCGGAACGTGCGCGGAATGCTACCACGAACGCCCGCGCCGCCACAAGGGATTTTTTGATCCGCGCGCCCGCGGGTTGCCGGGCGCGCGGGGCGTGTGGTAGAATCCGCTCCATGAAACACGCGATCCGCTTCCGCACGCTCGCCGCCGCCGCGCTCCTCCTGGCCGCCGCCGCCGCCGCGCCCGCCCAGGGCGTCTACTCGGACGAGGAGATCGACGAATCGATCGAGGCCGGCCTCGCCTACCTCTCGTCCGTCCAGCGGCCCGACGGCTCCTTCCCCGGCAAATACGGCGAGACCGGCGCCATCTCGGCGCTCGCGGGCATGGCTTTCCTCGCCAAGGGCTACACGCCCGGCGGCGAAAAATACGGCGACGCGATCGACCGCTGCATCGATTTCGTGGTTTCGGTCTACGACCCGCCGAGCAAGTATTTCGGCAAGCGGCTCGAGGGCTCGGGCATGTACGTGCACTCGATCTGCACGCTGTTCCTTTCCGAGATTTCCGGCATGGTCGATCCGGAGCGGCAGGCGAAGTTCGACGAAATCCTGCCGGACGCCGTCCGCCTCCTCCTCGACGCGCAGAACGTCCGCAAGGGCGAGCGCGACGCGGGCGGCTGGCGCTACCGGCCCCTGTCCAACGACTCGGACATGTCCTGCTCGGGCTGGTGCCTGATGGCGCTGCGGTCCGCCTCGCTCAACGGCGGCCAGGTCCCGAAGGAGTCGATCGAGAAGGCCGTCGAATACGTCCGCAAGCAGCGCAACCCGGGCGAGGGTTCGTTCGTCTACCAGGGCGGCGGCAACGGCAGCGCGCGCACGCTCACGGGCGCCGGCATCCTCTACCTCGAGCTCTGCGGGCGGCACAACGACGAAATGTCGCTCAAGGCCGCGCGCTACCTGATGCGCGTCTACAAGGAGCTGCCCGCCGACGGCAACCGCAGCTACGGCATGTATTACGCGGCTCAGGGCCTCTTCCAGCTCGGCGGCGAAAACTGGAAGGTGTTCTCCGACTGGATGTATCGCACGTGGATCCCGCGCCAGAAATCCGACGGTTCGTGGAGCGAGGAGGAGAGCCCGGCCTACGCCACGTCGCTGCTGGTGCTCGCCTTCACCGTCCCCTACCGCCAGCTCCCGATCTACCAGCGTGACGAAACGGTCGACGAGGACTAGCGCGGCGCGCCCGCCCCGTGGCCTCGGCGCGTTCACGCTCGTCGAAGTCCTGGTCGCCTCGCTCGTGGCGGTCGCCGTCGCGGGCGCCGCGGCGGCCGCGCTCTGGCAGGCGTTCCGCGTCCACGCCCGCGTGGCGGCGGACCGGCCGGCCGAGGACGACCTGGCGCGCCTCGCGCTCTTCGAAGCGCTCCGGGCCGACGTCTTCTGCGCCGCCCCGCTCGCGCTCGTTCCGTTCGAAGGGGACGCGCGCGGGTTCTCCGCCGCGCGCCTGCGCGCCGCGCCGGGCGGCGCGCCCGCGCCCGCCTCGGTCGTCCGCTTTTCGTGGGCGCCCGCGCCGGACGGCCGCTCGATGTTGCGCCGCGAGGCGCCTCCCGGCGCCGACCTCTCCCTCGCCGCGCCGGCGCGCTTTCCCGCGCCGGACGGCGCGCCGCGCTTCTCCTACGCCGCGCTCGTCCCCGACCCGGTCGACACGAACGCGCCGCCGTCCCTGGCCTGGTCGGACGACTGGACCGACCCGGGCGCGGCCCCGGCGCTCGTCCGCGCCGAGGCCGGTGGCCGGGTCCTCGACCTCGATCTGGCGCGGGCCGGGACCTTGCCCGGTCCCGGCGCCGTGTGGTAGACTCGTCCGCATGAACGATTCACCGTCCGCCGGCGCCGCGCCGGCCCGTTGTCCCGAGCAGGCGCCGTGCGCTCCGGCCGTGCGGCGCATCGCGGTCGACCGCGATCCCGACTGCGATTTTTCGAAGTTCGACTGGGGCCGCCACGGCTGGCGCGCGCAGTGGATCGGCGCCGCGTCCGGGCCCGGCGCCGCGCCCGGCGTCTGGGCGTTCCGCCGGCGCTTCCGTCTCGAAGACCCCGCCACGCTGCGCCTGCACGTCACGGCCGACCAGCGCTACGACCTCTGGATCGACGGCGTCTGGGCCGGCTTCGGCAGCGAGCGCGGCCTGCACGCTTCGTGGTTCTACGAGTCGTTCGAGGTCCGCCTGGAACCCGGCGAACACGCGGTCGTCGCGCGCGTCTGGTGGACCGGCCGCGGCACGTCGCTGCAACACGCCGGCCACGCGACGTCCGACCGACCCGGCTTCCTCCTGCACGCGGAAAAGCCGTTCGACGAACTGCTCGACACCGCACCGGACTCGTGGGAGGCGCTGCCGCTCGCGGGCTACTCGTTCCTCGATCCCTACGCCCAGGTCCAGGGCGCCTACGTCGCCGTCGGCGCGCGCACGCGGCTCGACGGCCGCGCGCACGCCTGGGGCTTCGAAGCGGGCGGCGGCGCCGGCTGGGCGCCCGCCGTCGCGAGCGGCCTGCCGCTCTCCTTCCGCGCGGGCCCGAACCAGGTGGACGAATGGCACGCGCTCACGCCCGGCACGCTCCCGGCCATGCGCCAGTCGTTCCACGCCGCGGGCGCCGTCCGCTTCGCCGCCGCGGTGCCGGCGCGGAAGGCCGGCGAACCCGGCGGCGAACTCGCGGATTTCGGGAACGAGCCCGTGCGCGAAGCGGAAAGCGATCCCGCGCTCGCGGCGGCGTGGCGGCGCGTTCTCGCGGCCGGCGCCGGCGGCGCCGGCGCCGACGCCCCGGCCGTCGTGCCCGCCCGGTCGGCGCAGCGCGTCATCGTCGACCTGGGCGACTACTTCTGCGCGTTTCCGCGCGTCGTCGTCCGAGGCGGCCGCGGCGCGGACGTCTCGGTGCGCTGGGCCGAAGCGCTCCTCAAGGGGACGAAGGGGACCGAGAAAGGCCCGCGCGACGACATCGACGGCAAGTTCTTCCAGGGCCTCGCGGACGCGTTCGTCGCGCCGGGCGGGGCCGAACCGCGCCTTTTCGAACCGCTGTGGTTCGAAGCGGGGCGCTTCGTGGAAATCGTCGTGCGCGCGGCGGACGAACCGCTCGAAGTTCTCTCCTTTTCGCTGCGCGAAACGGGCTACCCGATCGACTGGGCCTGCCGGTTCGAGACGGACGACGCGCGCTGGGGCGGCGCCTTCCGGATCATGGAGCGCACGCTGCGGATGTGCTCCCACGAAAGCTATTTCGACTGCCCCTACTACGAGCAGCTCATGTATGGCGGCGACTCGCGCCTGGAGATGCTCGCGACCTACGCCACGACGCGCGACGACCGCCTGCCGCGCAAGGCCATGACGGTGCTCGACCGCACGCGCTCGGAGGCGGGGCTCACGCTCTCGCGCCAGTCGCCGGACGAGCCGCAGGTCATCCCGCCCTACGCGCTGCACTACGTCCAGATGGTCGCCGACTACATGCTCTGGCGCGGCGACAGGGCGTTCGTCCGCAAGCGCCTCGGCGGCGTGCGCGCCGTGCTGAATGCGTGGGCCGAGCGCATCGGCGAGGACGGCCTTGCGCGCAACCCGCGCGGGTGGAACTTCGTCGACTGGAACTACTCCTGGTGGGGCGGCATGCCGCCCAACGGCGACGTCGGCTGCGCCAGCCCCGTCAACAACCTGCACTTCGCCTGGGCGCTGCGCATGGCCGCCGCGGTCGAGGACTGGGCCGGCGACCCCGAGTTTTCCGCGTGGGACCGGCGGCTGGCCGAACGCGTCGGCAACGCCGTCGTCGAGGCGTATTGGGACGACTCGCGCGACCTCTTCGCGGAAACCCCGGCCCGCGACAGGTTCATCGAGCACACCCAGTGCATGGCCGTGCTCGGCGGATTCGTCCCGGCCGGGCGCGAAGCCGCGCTCGGCGAAGCGCTCGCCACGGCGCCGGACCTCGACCGCACGACCGTCTATTACCGGTCCTACCTGATCGACGCCTTCCGCGCGCTGCACCGCCCCGCGGACATGTATCGCTGCTTCGACCTGTGGTTCACGCTGGAGCCGCTCGGCCTGCGCACCGTGCTCGAACAGCCCGAACCCACGCGCTCGGACTGCCACGCGTGGGGCTCGCACCCGATGTATCACGCGCTCGCGTCCGTGGCCGGCATCCGCCCCGCGGCGCCCGGTTTCGCCCAAGTCCGCATCGAACCGCAGCCCGGCCCGCTCAAGCGCCTGCGCTGCTCCGTCCCGCACCCGAAAGGCGACGTGTCTCTCGACCTCGCCCTCGACGCCGGCGGCCGCTGGCGCGGCTCCGTCTCGACGCCGCCCGACGTCCCCTTCGAACTCGTCCTCCCCGGCGAAACCCTCCGCCGCCCCGGCGGTCCGTTCGACATATAACCACTCCTCCTTTCCTTAATCTCCGCCTCCGCCTAAAATTAAGGGGTCTGTCCCCTTAAAAAGTGCTTGCACGGGCGGGGGAAGTGTGGTAGATTGCCGGGGCATGGGCACGATGGCGGATAACAGAAGGGGACTGAAATGAGGCGGCCGAGGGTCAAGGTGGACGGCGAGGGGTTTTACCACGTGGTGAGCCGGATCGGCGGCAAGCGGTTCCTGATCGACGAGACGGAGAAGGGGATTCTGCTGGGGATGATCCGGGGCGCGGCGGCGTTTTCGGGGGTTGAGGTTTACACGTATGCGGTGATGAGCAACCACTTCCATTTGCTCGTGCGCGTGCCGCGCAGGCGCGAGGTGTCGGACAAGGAGCTGGAGCAGCGGATGCTGGCGCTTTACGGGCCGGGGAAGTTCAACAAGATCCAGGAG
>JAFTHC010000020.1 GCA_017457625.1 Kiritimatiellia bacterium | reverse complement strand
GGCGTTGCCCTCGACGAACGTGTCGACGATGCTCGGCTCGCGGTACCACCAGATCGGGTAGCCGACGAAGACCGTCGCGTAGTCCGCGAGGTTCGTGACGGCGCCCGCGATGGCGGGGCGGCTCGCGCGGTCGTTCATCTCGACCGAGCTGCGGCTCTGCTTGTCGCGCCAGTTGAGGTCGGCGTCCGTGTAGGGCGTCTCGGGGACGATCTCGAAGAGGTCGGCGCCGATGGCGGCGGCGAGCCGCTCGGCGACGCCCTTGGTGGTTCCGGTGGCGGAGAAGTAGGCGACGAGCGCCTTGTTCGTGCTGTTCATGGTGGCGGAGTCCGTCTGGTTGGTGGTGGATGCGTCCTGCGCGCAGCCGCAGAGCGGCAGCGCGGCGAGGGCGAGAAGGGTGTGGAGCCTGGTTTTCATCGGGTGGTTTTCCTTTCGGTGGGGCGGGGTGTTGGGTGGCTGAGGAGGGCGCGGACGAAGGAGCGCACGAGCGCCTCCGCGCCGACCGTCGGGAAGTCGACGCCGGCGGCTGTCATCGCGGCGCGCTGCTTCGGCGTGACGGCCGTGTAGGGGTGGACGCCGAAGAGGAACGGGAAGAACGCCCAGACGAAGGCCTCGCGCGCCTCGGGCTTCATCCCGGGGCGGAACTTGGCGAGAATCGAGCGCACGAGGCGGATCGACTCGCCGTAGGAGCGCTTGAACGCGGTGAGGTTCTCCACGCGGCTCCAGGCCTCCATGTCGTAGAGGTTCATCGAAAGCAGGCGGAGCAGGATCCCGCGCCCGCGGAGCGTCCGGGCGAGGGCGTCGGCGAGCGCGGCGTCGTCCGGCGCGCCCGGCCTGGCGAGGAGCCGGGCGAGCGCGGCGTTCCAGCGGTCGTATTCGCGGGCGAAGAGCGCGAGGAAGATCTCCTCCTTCGTCCAGAAGTAGTTGTAGACGGACGGGCGGGACATCGACGTCTCCCGCGCGATGTCGCGCAGCGAGACGGCGTGGAAGCCCGTCGCGGCGTAGAGCCGCTCGCAGGCGTCGACGATCTCCCTCGTCCGGTCCTCCCCGATTCGCTTCGATCTCATTGCGCTCCCGGGCCTCCGCCCGGTCTCCGTCGCTGACATCGTGTCAACGGACCGGGACTCTACCCGATTCCTGACACCGTGTCAACGAAAAAAAAGACCGCGGAAAACCGGCGGCGCTTGCGCGGAACGCGCGCCGCGTGGTAGAATGCGCTCCCATGAAAACGCCCCAGAAGCGAAAGAACGGAACGGACGGGCTGATCGCCTCGTTCCAGGTGGACCACACCCGCATCGGCTACGGGATTTTCACGAGCCGCCGCGACCGCGCGGGCGACGCCTGGGTGACGACGTTCGACGTCCGGATGAAACGGCCGAACGCCGAGCCGGCGATCCACCCCAACGCGATGCACACGATCGAGCACGTGGTGGCGACCTACCTGCGCAACTCCCGGTTCCGCGACCACGTCGTCTACTGGGGGCCGATGGGCTGCCTCACGGGGTTCTACTTCCTGACGTCCACCGCGCACGAGATCGCGCCGCGCGAAATCGAACCGCTGGTCCGGGCCGCGTTCCGGCACCTGGCACGCTACCGCGGGCCCGTGCCCGGCGCCACGCCCGTGAACTGCGGCAACTACCTGCTCCACGACCTGCCGACGGCCCGGCTCGAGGCGCGGGCGTTCCTGTCGAAGGAGTGGTCGTTCGACTATCCGCCGGCGCGGCGCGCCAAGGCGGGCTCGCGGACGGTCTTCGACGCCTGACGCCGCGCGCCGCCCGCGGGCGGCTGGCGGCGCGGGGCGGACTGTGGTAGAATCCGCTCCCATGAAAGACACCCGCTTCGGACACTTCAACGCGGACGGCTCGTTCACGGTCACGACGCCCAGGACCCCGCGCAACTGGTACAACTACCTCTTCAACGACGGCTACGTCACCTGCTTCTCGCAGACCGCCTTCGGCGAGGGGTTCGCGCAGGACGACCTCGGCCGCCGCCTCCCGATCGTCACCGAGCGCCACCTCTTCGTCGTGGACGCCGAGACCGGCCGCTGGTGGACCGCGCACGGCCTCCCGCTTTCGCGCCGGTACGAGGGCTTCGCCTGCACGCACCGGCCGGGGCTCACCGTGATCGAGTCGACGTTCGACGGCATCGCGATGCGTCTCTCGGCCTACGTCCACCCCGAGCACTGCGGCGAGGTCTGGGACGTCGCCCTCGAGAACCGCTCGGGCCGGCCGCGCCGCCTCCGCGTGATCGCATACGACGGCACGAACGTCGACGGCCCCTACAACATCCAGAGCTACAACACCGGCTCGGCCGGCTGGGACGCGGCCCTCAACGGCGTCGTCGCCACCGGCGCAGCCGCGTTCGGCGGCCCGAAGCAGACCGAGGCCTACGTCTTCCTCGCCGGCGACACGCCCTGCACCGGCTTCGACACGCGCAAGAACGCCTTCATCGGCGTCTACGGCGACTTCTCCGAGCCCGAGGCGCTCCAGGAGGGCGGCCGCTGCCGCGATTCGGACTGCTGCGGCGAGAAGATCTGCCTCGCACTGCAGAACGACGCCGACCTCGCCCCCGGCGCGCGCGCCTCGTTCCGCTACGCCGTCTCGTTCGTCCAGGACCGCGCCGAGGCGCCTGCGCGCTCCGCGGCGATGCTCGCCGTGGAGCCCGGCGCGGCCGCCGCGCGCGCCGCCGCCGACCTCGGCGGCGTGCGGCTCCGCACGCCGAACCCCGACCTCGACTTCCTCGCCAACACGTGGCTCGAGCGCGCCTGCGTCCTCGGCGCGCGCTGGGCGCGCGTGCGCAGCCTCGGCTACCGCGACGTCGTGAGCGACTGCGACTGCCTGGCCGCGTTCAACCCAGAGCTCGCCGCGCGGGACTTGAAGCGCATGCTCGCCTACCAGTATTCGAACGGCTACGCGCCGCGCAACGTGCTCGGCGGCAGCATCAACGACAAGAACTTCGCCGACTGCTGCGTCGGCATCCCGATGGCCGCCCAATCCATCTCGATGGAGCTCGGAATCGAGTCCGGCTTCCTCGACGAGGAGGTGCCGTTCAACGACGGCACGAAGGCCTCCGTCTACGAGCACTGCCGCCGCGCGATGGACTTTCTCTGGGGTTTCCGCGGGCTGCACGGCCTCATCCGCATCTGGGGCGGCGACTGGAACGACTGCATGGACACCGTCGGCCTCCAGGGCCGCGGCGCCAGCGTCTGGCTCTCGATGGCCTGGTGCTACGCCAACCGCCTCTTCGGCCGCCTCGCCGAGGCGACCGGCCGCACGGACGACGCCGCGCTCTCGCGCGAGCGCGGCCGCGAGATGGCGGCCATCATCAACGCCGCCGCGTGGGACGGCGACCACTACCTCTGCGCCTACAAGGACGACGGCTCGAAGCTCGGCTCCAACGAAAACGAGGAGGGGCGCGTCTTCCTCATCCAGCAGCTCTGGAGCATCCTCGCCGGCGTCGTGACGCCCGAGCGCCTGCCCAAGGTCCTGCACGCGATCGACGTCGACCTCCACGACCCGATGGGGACGCTCGTCATGGCGCCGGGCTACTCCCGCATCGACAACTCGATCGGCTACATCGGCACCAAGGCGCCGGGCATCCACGAGAACGGCGGCATCTACCTGCACACGCTCGCGTGGAAGCTCGCCGCGGAGGCGGTGCTCAAGCGCAACGACAAGCTCTACGAGACGCTCCAGCAGATGCTCCCGGTGCGCGACGACGGCACCTCGCGCCCGTCCGAGCCCTACATGATCTCGAACTCCATCTTCGGGCCGCAGACGGGCTACCGCTACGGGACGCCGGGCCAGAGCTGGCGCACCGCGAGCGCCCAGTGGCTCCTCAAGGCGCTCGTGAACTTCATTTACGGCCTCAAGCCCGCGCCGGACGGGCTGCACCTCGAGCCGTGCCTGCCCGCGCAGTGGCCCGAGTGCGGCATCGTGAAGCGCTTCCGCGGCACGACCTACGACATCGCGTTCCGCCACGAGCCGGGCAAGGCGTGCAACCGCGTCGCCTCGCTCCTCGTGGACGGCGTCCCCTGCGACCCGGCCTCTCCCCTGCCCCTCCGCCCCGGCGCCACGCTCCGCGTCGAAGTCGCGCTGGACGCCTGAAGCCGCCCGTGCCGCATTCCGCGGCCGGAACGGTTCAGGGCTCGTAGTAGTCGTCGTGCCGCGGGACGAAGGCGGGCAGCGTCGGCAGGAGCGCGAGCAGGACGACCATCGCGGCGCCGGCGAGCAGGAAGAGCGTCTGGTAGCTGCAGAGTTCGAGCGGACCGAGGCGCCACGTGGGCGCGAGCAGGTCGGCGCCGAGGACGGCGGCCGTCCCCGCGCGGCCGACCGAAACGCCGACGTTCTGGTAGGTCTGCAGGAACGCCACGGCCATCGGCTTGTTGCCGGGGCGCGCCAGGGCGAGGTATTCGGCGGAGTTGTTGCACATGAAGACGCTCCCCGCGAACGCGGCCACGAAGTAGGCCGCCCCCGCCACGCCGAGGAACCCCGGCGTCCCCGCGCCCGCGAAGGCCAGCACCAGCGCCGCCGCCGCGAGCGCGAGGTGGACGCCCGTCTCGAGCCGCCGGAGCCGCAGGACCCTGAGCAGGGAACCGTAGCAGAAGAAGCCCGCGACGCTCCCGGCGATGCCGACGGTGGAGAAGACCTGGACGCGCCCGGCGTCCAGCCCCACGTGGTTCTTGAGGTAGATCAGCGTGAGCGGGACGATCGACGTGGAGGCCGCGGAGAGCAGGCACACGTAGACCGAATAGGCCACGAGCGGCCCGTTGCGGATCGAGATGCCGAGCGCCCGCCGCCAGTCGATGCGGACGCTCTCCTCGGCCGGATTCTCCGGGAAGCGGAGCATGCAGACGAGGCGGCCGAGGATCAGCAGGCCCGTCGCGGCGAGCACGCCCTGCAT
The DNA here is from genome assembly GCA_017457625.1 of Kiritimatiellia bacterium. Taxonomy (GTDB): domain Bacteria; phylum Verrucomicrobiota; class Kiritimatiellia; order RFP12; family UBA3636; genus UBA3636. The sequence goes on along the minus strand of JAFTHC010000020.1, from coordinate 7,893 downwards.
CAGGCGCACGGACGGTTTTTCGCCCATGAGCCGGCCCACGAAGTAGAACAGCGTTCCGGAAAGCACCATGTAGGTGAAGCGCATCGTCCCGAAGAACCGGCCGCGGTCCTGCGGGCGCAGGAACACGTCGAGCATCGGATACCAGGCGGCGCCGTAGAGCGCGCGCTGGGCGCAGTAGACGAGACAGCCGGCCATCGCGGCGGCCTTCCGCCAGGGGCCGAAAAACGGCGCCGCCGCCATGAGCAGGAAACCGGCGCAGCCGGTCAGGCACGCGGCGGACGCGGCGCGCTTGAGGCCCACGCGGGCCACGAGCGCGGCGCAGGGGATCATCGCCAGCATGGAGAAGACGGCGGAGAAGCCCGTGGAGAGCATCGTCTCGGACTTGCTCCCGCCCATCATCGAAAGGTAGAGGATGACAATCGCGCTGCTGTCGACCATCACCTCGGAGATGCAGCCGAACCAGCAGGCGAAGCAGGCGAGGAGCCGCCCCCGCCGCCGCTCCCGCGCCGTCAGCGTGTCCGCGAACGTGTCCATTTCGCCTCCATGGCGCGAATTCTACCACACGCCCGCCGCCCGCCGCAAGGACGCTTGCGCCCGTGGCGGGGTTCCGGTAGACTCCGCGCGCATGGACCCGAGACTCGACGACGTCCTCCGCGGCCGCGAGGACAACTACCTCTTCCCGTTCTACTGGCAACACGGCGACCACCGCGACCGCATCCCGGCGCAGATCGCCCGCATCCGCGAGAGCGGCTGCCGCGCGCTCTGCGTCGAGTCGCGCCCGCATCCCGATTTCTGCGGCGAGGGCTGGTGGCGCGACATGGACGCGATCCTCGCCGAATGCCGCCGCCTCGGCATGAAGGTCTGGATCCTCGACGACAAGCGCTTCCCCACGGGCTACGCCAACGGCCTGATCGAGCGCAAGTATCCGCACCTTGCGCAGCGCACGCTCGTCGAGCGCCACGCGGACGTGATGGGCCCGCTTCCCGGCGCCACGCTGCTCGCGCCGCGCGCGGCGGAGGGCGACGAGCCGCTCGGCGTCCGCGCCTGCCGCCGCGCACCGGGCGGCGGCCAGCGCCTGTGCGGCGCGCCGGTCGACCTCTCCGGATGTGTCCGCGACGGCGTCCTGCGCTGGGACGTGCCGGAGGGCTGCTGGCGCGTGTTCTGGTTCCGGCGCTCGCGCCGCGGCATCCCGCAGGACCGCATCGATCCGCTCTCGCGCGAGTCCTGCGCCGTCCTTCTCGAGGCGGTCTACGAACCGCACTTCGCGCGCTACGGCGAGCTCTTCGGCTCCGTGATCGCGGGCTTCTTCTCCGACGAGCCGCAGTTCCACGATTGGCTCGTCGGCGAGCGCCTGCACGACGGCGGGATGTATACCTACTCCGTCGGCCAGGAGGGGCTCGCGCTGCCGTATTCGGACGCGCTCGCCGCGCGGATGTCCGAGGCGCTCGGCGAGGACGCCGCCGCGCGCTTCGGCGAGCTCTGGTACGAGAGCCCCGACTCGCCGCGCGTGCGCCTCGCCTACATGGACGCCGCCACGGCGCTCTACCGCGAGAACTTCTCGCTCCAGATCGGCGACTGGTGCCGCGCGCACGGCGTCGAATACGTCGGCCACGTCATCGAGGACATGAACGCGCACGCCCGCCTCGGCTACGGCGCCGGCCACTACTTCCGCGCGATGGCGGGACAGGACATGGGCGGCTGCGACGTCGTCCTGCACCAGGTCCTGCCCGGTTTCGCGGACTATCCGCACACCGCCTCCGCGCTCGGCGGCTGCGTATCTCCCGACTTCTTCCACTGCGTCCTGGCGCAGCTCGCCTCCTCCGTCTCGCGCCAGAACCCGCGCATGAAGGGCCGCGCGATGTGCGAGGTCTTCGGCGCCTACGGCTGGGCCGAGGGCGCGCCGGCGATGCGGTGGCTGCTGGACTTCCTGCTCGTGCGCGGAATCAACCGCTTCGTGCCGCACGCCTTCTCCCCTTCGTTCCCCGACCCGGACTGCCCGCCGCACTTCGGCGCGGAGGGGCGCGACCCGCAGTTCGACGGCTTCTCGGCGCTCATGCGCTACGCGAACAAGGCCGCGCACCTGCTCGAGGGCGGGCGGCGCGTCGTCTCCGCCGCGATCCTCTACCACGCCGAGGCCGAATGGATGGCCGGCGTCGGCCGCGCGATGCTCGACGAAGTCCCCGCCCGCGCGCTTTCCGACGCGCACCTGGACTACGACATCGTCTGCGCCGACACGCTCCTGGACCCCGCCACGGCGGTGCGCGGCGGCCGCCTCGTCGCGAACGGGTGCGAACTGCCCGCGCTCGTCGTCCCGGCCGCGCCTTTCCTGCCGCCGCGCCTCGTCGCGCGGCTGCGCGAACTGGCCGCCGCCGGACTGGCGGTGCTCTTCGCCGACGCGGCGCCGGGCGCCTGCGCGGACTTCGCCCGCGTCGTTCCCCTCGCCGGTCTCGCCGGCGCCGTGCGCGAAGCCGCCGGCGGCGCGGACGTGGCCGTCGAGGGAGACTTTCCGCTCCTGCGCGTCTCGCACGCCGTGCGCGGCGGCGCGGACGTCTACATGTTCTTCAACGAATCGCCCGACCGCCGCGCCGCCACGCGCGTCCGGCTCCGCGCGCGCGGGCCGTTCGCGCGGCTGCGCCTGCTGGAGGACGTCGCCGAATCGGGCGAAGCGCCGGACGGCGCGCTCGCGCTCGACCTGCTCCCGGGGCAGTCCGAGATCGTCGTCTTCGGGGACCGCGCGGGGCTTCCGCCCGCGCCGCACCCCGCCACGCGGACCCGTGCGCTGCGGCCGCGCTTCTCGGTCTCCGTCGCCGACTGCGAGGACCTCTCCTCGTTCCGGCCGCTGTGCGAGACGGACGAACTCTTCGACCTCGCCGCGCCGGACCGGATGCCGGACTTCGCGGGCAAGGCGCGCTATGCGTTCGCGGTCGACTTCTCCGCGGAGGACCTTGCGCTCGACTGGACGCTCGACCTCGGCCGCGCGGGACAGACCGCGCGGCTCTTCGTGAACGGCGCCGACGCCGGCATCCGCGTCGCCGCTCCCTACCGCTTCGCGCTGCGCGGGCTGCTGCGCGCGGGGCGCAACGAGTTCGTCGCCGAGACCGCCTCGACGCTCGCGCGTCGCCTCCGGGACGACCTCTCCTTCTACCTGCCGATCCCGCCCGAGGGCCTCCTCGGCCCGCTTTCGCTGGAAGCCTGAGCCGGCGCCGCGCGCCGCGCTCGACTTCCCGGGCGGCCCGGCGGCCGGACCCGAGGATCCGATCTAGGCCTTCGCGACGAGCAGGTCGGACCAGCGCGTCGTCGGGCAGGGCGAAAGCAGGTCGCGCTTCATCTTCCACGGCCTGCCCGTGCCCGTCGCGGCGAGGAACACCGTGCCGCGGCCGAAACGCGCGTTGACCGCGTCGAGCGCGGCGGAGAGTTTCGCTTCCTTCGTCTCCGACGGATCGCCCGCGAAGAGGTCCGCCGCGCCGGCTGCCTTTTCGATGCCGCACAGCAGCACGCCCGCGCGCCGGTAGCGCCGCCCCCGCGCGAAAAGCCTCGCGACCGCGGGACGGATCGCGGCGAGAATCGCCGGCGTCGCGGCCGTCGGCGCCGGGAAGGCGACGGTCGCCGAAAGGAACGGCGTCCACCAGTTCGCGTCGTCCCAGCCGCCGGTGCCGGGCGGCGCGCACTCCTGCACGCAGACGTTCGCCGCGGCGGCCACGGAGCCCGTCTTCCGCAGCTTCTCCGCGGCGGCCGAGGCGTGCGCCGCGACCGCCTCCTCGAGTTCGGAGAGTTCCGTCACGGGGCGGCCGAACATCCGCGAGACGTTGATCGACTGGGGATTTTCGCGGTCGATGGGGTCGGGCCCGGTCGCGGGGACGCCCCGCAGCTCGAGCGCCGTCCGCTCCACGGTGACGGCGAAGCGGTGCCGCCGGAAGAAGTCGCGGGGCCGCGTGGCGAGCGTCCAGGCGTCCGGGACGCCCGCGCGCCGGATGCGCTCCGCGAGCCGGCGGCCGACGCCCCAGATTTCCTCGACCGGGAGTTTCGAGAGGAGCGGGGCCGGATCCTCGGGCATCGCGAACACGCCCCCGGGCGTCTTCTTGGCGGCGTGGTTGGCGATCTTGGCGAGCGTCCGCGTCGGCGCGAAGCCGACGCCGCACGGGATGCCGGTCCACCGCAGGACGCGCGCGCGGACCGCCGCGCCGAGCGCCGCCCAGTCCGTGTCCGGCGGGAGCGCGAAATGCAGGAACGCCTCGTCGATCGAATACTGTTCCACGTCGGGCGCGAACGTGCCGAGCGTCTGCACGATGCGCGAGGAGAGGTCGCCGTAGAGCTCGTAGTTGGAGGACCGGAAGACGAGACCCAGCGTTTTCGCCCGCCCGCGCAGCTTGAAAAAGGGCGTTCCCATCTCGATGCCGAGCGCCTTGCACTCGGCCGAGCGCGAAATCACGCAGCCGTCGTTGTTCGAGAGGACGGCCACCGGCCGCCCCTCGAGGCGCGGGTCGAAGGCGCGCTCGCAGGAGACGTAGAAGTTGTTGGCGTCGACGAGGGCGATCATCGAGGTCGCAAGTCCCAAGTCCCAAGTCTCACGTCGCAAGTCGAAGGTCGAAGGTCCAAGGAGGGGTCGTCAGGCCATCGGACTTGCGACCTTGGACCTGGGACCGTCGACCCCGTGCATCGGAACGAGCCGGTGCACGGTCGCCGTGACGACGCCGAAGACGCGCAGCTCCATCTCGCCGGCGAAACGGATGGGCGCGTAGGCGGGGTTGGCGGCCTCGAGGCGGACGCCGTCGCGGTCGCGCCGGTAGGTCTTCACGGTAAACTCGCCGTCGACGCAGGCGATCACCGTCGAACCGTCTTCCGGTTCCAGCGAGCGGTCCACCACGAGCAGGTCGCCGTCGCGGATGCCGGCTCCGACCATCGAGTCGCCCGCGGCGCGGACGAAGTAGGTCGCGGCCGGGCGCTCGACAAGCAGTTCGTTGAGGTCGAGCGGACGCTCGACGTATTGTTCCGCGGGCGACGGGAACCCCGCCATCACGGCGGACGCCATGAGCGGCACCGCCGCGCGCGGCGGATTCTCCTTCGCCGGGACGGCGCCCGCGGGAAGTTCGTTGCGTTTCACGGCAAGGCGGAGGCGGGCGGCGGATTCTTCAGTCGCGGCGCCCGACGGACGGCGGCTCGACGCCGTCGAGCGAAACGAGCCGGTAGGCCTTGGTGCCGTAGCCGAGAGCTTCGGCGTGGTCGAGGACGTGCGGACCGAGGCGCGTCTCCATCCGCTCGCGGAGCGAGGCGCTCGTCTTCGGGTCGGAGGCGTAGACGAGGTCCACGCACGCCTTGTCGAGCGCGACGGGGTCGAGCGAGGCGAGGATGCCCACGTCCGCCATCTCCGGCGGGTGCGGGTGCGCGTCGCAGTCGCAGTCGATCGAGAGGTTGTTCATCACGCTGACGTAGACGGCGCGCTCGCCCATGTAGTCCACGACCGCCCCTGCCGCCTCGGCCATCGACTCGATGAAATCCTTCTGCGGCGGCAAGTCGCCCCAGACCGCGCCCGCGTCGTCCGTTTTGCCGGCCGAATGGATGCGCGCCTTGCCGGCCGTGGACGCGACGCCGATGGAGAGGTTCTTGAGCGCGCCGCCGAAGCCGCCCATCATGTGGCCCTTGAAGTGGTTGAGGATCACGAACCCGGTGTAGTTCGTGAACGCCTCGCCGATCAAGTCCTTCTTCAGGTGGACCGAGCCTTCGGGGCACGGAATCTCGAGCTCGCCGGACTCGTCCATGATCACGACCTTCGCGATGGCGTTGAAGCCGTGGTCCTCGATGGTCTGCCGGTGCTTCGGCGTCTCCTGGCGCGAGCCGCCGTAGGCGGTGTTGCACTCGACGATGTCGGCCCCCAGCGACCGCACGAGCGGCCCGATGAGCGCGGGCTTGAGGTAGTGCGTGTTGCCGGCTTCGCCGGTGGAGATCTTCACGGCGACCCGGCGTCCCTCGAGCGGGCGTCCGAGCGCCTTGTAGGCCTTGACCAGGCCCTCGGGCGTGATGTCGTGCGTGAAATAGACGGTGGCGGGGTTCGTGGGTGCGGGCATGGCGGGGGTCTCCGTGGCGGGGTCTTGTGCGAAAGCCGCAGTCGCGGCGGTGGCAAGAAGAATCGTGGCGGCGCGTTTCATGTCGTTTTCCGTATCGGGTTGGGTTGCGGACGGCGGCGTCCATCCTAGGAAACCGGCCCCGCCGCGTCAAGCGCCGGCGGCGCGCGTGCGGCCCATGCCGGCAAAGGGCAGCACGAGGAGCGTGAGGGCGCCGGCGACGAGGATGCCGCCCACGCTCGCGGCGCCGATGCCGATGCGGTTCACGGCGCCGATGCCGGTCGAGAGCGCGATGGGGAGCATCCCGAGGCCCGAGGCGACGATCACCATCACCACCGCGCGGAAGGTCTGCGCGACGGCGTGGCACATCGCGTCGGCCCTTCCCTCGCCCGCGGCCTCGAGCTGCGCCATCTTGTCGACGATCAGCACGGCCGGGTTCACGACGACGCCGATCAGCATGACGCCGCCGAGCAGCACGAAGATCGACACGGCGAGCCCCGCCAGCTGCAAGGCCCACAGCACGCCCACGAGCGCCATCGGCACGGTCGCGAGCACCAGGAGCGGCCGCCGCCAGCTCTCCAGGATCGCGGCGAGCGCGAGGAAGGTCATCGCGACGGCGAGCAGCATCGCCTCGCCGAAGTCCGCGACGGACTCCCCGATCATCTCCGAGGCTCCCACGGCTGCGAGCGAATAGCCGTCGCCGAGGATGCCGTTTTCCTCCGCCAGCGCCTGGAGCTGGTCGCCGACGGTTCCGGCCGCGTAGCCCGGGCGCTCGTTGCCGCCGAAGAGGATCGCGCGCTCCTTGTCGTGGCGGAAGATCATGACCTTCTGCCCCGTGCGGACCTCCTCGGTGAAGGCCGAGAGCGGCACCGGAAGCCCCGGCGCGGCGGGGATCGGCAGCTCGCCGATCTGGGCGGCGCCCTCGCGTTCGGCGAACTTGACGCGCACGTCGATCGTCTTGAGGTCCTCCTTGTAGGAGGCGGCCTCGACGCCGTCCACGCCGGCGCGCACCATCGTGCCGACGGCCGCGGCGTCGAGCCCCATGTCGGCGAGGACCGCGCGGTCGGGCCGGATGCGGACCTCGGGCTTGTCGTCGCGCGCGGTGGTGTCGATCTGCGCGAGGCCGGGGAGCGCGAAGGCGAGCGCCTGGAGCTTCTGCGCCTTCTCCGTGAGGACCGCCAGGTCCGGGCCCTTGAGGTTGTATTCGATGGTCGAGGACATGCCGCTCACGTAGCTCGGCATCGTCACGGTGGCGATGAGGTCCGGCTCTTCGCGCAGCTGCGCGCGCAACGCCTCGAGGATGCGGTCGATGCCGCGCCCGGGCCGCTCCTCGGAGGGCTTGTAGACGACCTCGATCTGCGCCAGGTACACGCCCTCGCTCGCCTGGCCCGCGAGGGCGTCCGCGCGGCCCGGCGTGGCGAGGACGGAGACGGCGTCGGGATCCTCCCCGACACGCTTCGCGATGGCGAGCGTCGCCGCCTGCGTGCGCGCCAAGTCGTAGTAGTCCGGGAATTCGAGGCGCACGAATGCGCGGCCCCAGTCGTCGTTCTCCAGCAGCGCGAAGCCGAGCCCGCGGGTCCCGAACGCGATCGAGACGGCCAGCAGCGCGAGAAGCGCGCCGGCCGCCGCGGCGCGCGCGCCGCGGTGCGCGCCGGCGCGCCGCAGCCACGCGCCGTAGGCGCCGCCCCAGCGCAGCAGCGTCGCCTCCCACGCGCGGCCCCAGCGCGCGAGGCGCCCGGTCTGCTCCGCCTCCGGCTTCATCACGAGCGCGCAGAGCATCGGCGTGAGGGTGAAGGAGACGAAGATCGAGACGAGGTTCACGATCAGCGTCGCC
>JAFTHC010000145.1 GCA_017457625.1 Kiritimatiellia bacterium | reverse complement strand
GATTTCTACGTTCCCAGTCAAAGGGAGAAATGGGACGAAAGGGAAAAGGATGTACTTGCCGCGCTGGAAAAAGCGCGGGCCGCCGAGACAAGGCCCGATGTGTCGGAGCAACTCCAACTGCTCCAACGCAAATGGACCCGCGTTTTCGAAATTCGGGCAAAACGCAAACCACAACCGGAAGACCCCGCCACGAACGCGCCCGCCCTCCACGCGGAATCCGCTGATGGCGCGAAGGAGCCCGCCCCGTGAACCCTCTTGCCCGCGAGCGGCGAAGCCGCGACACCCGGCCGCAGCCGCCCCCCGCCGCCAACCACTAACCACTAACCACTAACCACTGCCCTTGATCCCGCCCCCGCCCGCAATGAAACGCCTCGCGCTCCTCCTCCCCCTCCTCGCCCTCGCGGCGACTCCGGCGCTCGCCCGCTTCGGCTTCGACGCCGCCGATCCGGTCTGCACCACCACCGTCGGCGGCGAATACCGCTACCTGGCGCGCCTGCGCGGCGCGGACGGAGCGGAGGTCAAGGCCCGCCGCCAGGGCTCGACCTTCGTCCGCGGATTCGACTTCCCGATGGACGTCTGGAAGCTCTCGTGCGGGACGAACGCCGCCACCGTCTACCTTTACGGCTACGGCGACACGAACTCGCTCGCCGCGCCCGAGGGGTTCGTCCTGCTGCCCGCGGACGCGGACGGCCTGGTCGAGCCGAAACGCAGCACGTCCTTCGCGATCAACCCGGACGGCAGCGGCGCCGTCGCCATCTACGGGGACGACGCCCCGAAGACGAACGCCGTCCCGTCCGTTCCCGCCGACCCGTCCGTGAAGGCGGTTCTCGACGAAATGCTGCGGATCGTGAAGGCCGCACAGGAAAAGATGGTAAAGGACGGAACGTCCGTTCCGGCGATCACCGAAGCCCTCGCGGCGCTACGGGCCGTCGACGCTTCCGCCGCGCCCGAGGACTTCCGCAAGGCGTTCGGCGAAACCCTCGACGCCGTTGCGCGCATGACCGACATCACCGTTCGTTTGGGCGAAACCGCCTTCATCGATCCGCCCGCGGACGGCCAAACCGAAATCGAGGCCGCCATCGACGCGGCCGAAGCGGCCGGGGCGAATCTGAAAAAGGCGGCCGCCGCCCACGGCGTGCCCTGGCACGACATCTTCGACGAACTCTGACCCCGCCACGCCGCAGCAAACCACGGAACACGCCGAACACACCGAACCCCGCTACTGGCAACTGGCAACATTGGAACTGGCAACACTTCCACATTGGCAACATTCATCACGTCCCTTTGAACCCTCACGCAACGTCCGCAACGTCCGCAAAGAAAGGAAATCCGAAATGAAGAAACTCGCCCTCCCCCTCCTCGCCCTCGCCGCCGCGTCGGCGCAGGCCCGTCTGGGCTACGACGCCGAGGATCCGATCCGTACGGTCGACGTGGCCGGCGAATACAAGTACCTCGCGCGGCTGCGCGGGCCGGACGGAGCCGAGGTCTCCGCGCGCCGCTACGGCTCGACGTTCATCGCGGGCTTCGACGCCCCGATGGACGTCTGGAAGCTCACGTGCGGATCGAACTCCGTCGACGTCTACTTCTACGGCTACGGCCCGACGAACTCGCTCGCCGCGCCCGAGGGCTTCTCGCTCCTTCCCGAGGACGCGCCCGGGCTCGTGGAGCCGGCGCGGAACACGTCGTTCTCGCTCGACCCCGACGGCAACGGCGCGGTCGCGGTCTTCGACGACGACACCCCGACGGTCGGCGCCCGCCGCGCCCGGCGCCGTCCCGCGCCGCCGAAGAAGCCGGCCGCGCCGCCGCCCGCGCCGGGCGAGTGGCCGGGGCTCGGCGACAAGGCCGCGCTCGCGGCGTGGAGCGAAAGCGTCCGCACGAACGCGAACCTCTTCACGGCCGCGCGCTTCCGCGACGAGCAGCTGCTGCCGCTCCTGCGCCGCGAGGCGCTGGAGCCGCTTCTCGCCGGGCCGGACAAGGACGCGGAGTGGATCGGCGAGGCGAAGGACTACGTGGAGCACGAGCTGTGGCTCTGCTGGTTCCGGAGCATGCTGGACCGCCCGAACCCCGACTGGGGCCGCGCCTACGACTTCACGGTGAAGGAGGGCTCCAAGGATCCGTTCCTCTCGTGGATGTCGGTCGTCGGCCAGCACAAGTGGCACTGGGACGACAAGGCCCGGGCGCAGCTGGAGGAGCTCGAGAGGACGGCGGCCGCGGGCACGCCGTTCCAGCGCCTGCTCGCGGCCCACGCGCGCAATCTGCTCGACCCGTCCGACGAGCACGCCGCCGCCCTGCGCGCGGCCGGCGTCGCGTGGGCGGAGTCCCGCGCCGCGCACCCGGCGGAGTCGCGCGCGGTCTTCAAGGTCCTGCTCGAGTTCTTCGACAGCGGCGACGAGGCCCTCGCGGCGGCGCTGGAGGCGTCCGGCGCCGATCCGTGGCTTGGGCTCCTCTTCCGCGGCAAGGCCGAGATCGACGCGGCCTGGAAGGCCCGCGGCAGCGGCTGGGCGTCCACGGTGACGGACGACGGCTGGAAGGGCTTCGGCGAGCATCAGAAGGCGGCGGCCGAGGCGCTCGAAAAGGCCCACGCGCTCCATCCGGAGTTCCCGAACGCCGCCGCCTACATGGTCAAGGTCTCCGGCGCCGGCTGCGACGGCGACCTGGACCTCTGGTTCCGCCGCGCGCTCGCGGCGCAGGCCGACAACGCCTACGCCTGGATCCAGTACCGCTGGCACAACCTCCCGCGCTGGGGCGGCTCCGTGGAGCGCATCCGCCGCCTCTCCGAGGCCGCGCTCGCCACGCGCCGCCACGATTCCTGGATCCCCGTCGAGTGGGCGCGCGGCATGGCGATGGTCCGCGCCGAGACGCGCGCCGGCGAGAAGGAGTTCTGGACCGACCCCGAGCGCGCGGCGCAGGCGGAGGAGGCGCTCGCGCCGCTGCTCGAGAGCCCCGCCGCGGACTCCCACGTCCGCGCCGTCGCCGCCGAGGTCCTCTCGGGCGTCCGCTTCCTGCGCGGCGACTTCGAGGGCGCGCTCGCGGCGAACCGCGCGCGCGGCGATTCCTGGACCTGGGGCGTGATCCGCGACGCGTTCGACGACTACGGTTCGATCGTGACCGTCCTCGACGGCCTCTCCGGCCCGAACGGCGAGCGCATCGCCCCGCTCTACAAGAAATACGCCGACAAGGACTGGGCCGCATGCGCCGCGGAGGCGGACGCGGTCTGGGACGCCTGCCGCGGCCTCCAGCACATGGAGGCGTGCCTGCTCGCGACGATCGCCGCCGAGGCCTGGGCGGAGGTCGGCTACGCCGCCGGCGAGCCGCGCTTCTTCGGCATGCTGCGCAAGCGCCAGTTCTGCGACTGGATCAACTACGACTCCGGCTTCACGCTGGAGGAGGGGACCGACGAGGGCTCCGGCCACAGCCGCAACGGCAATCCGCACTGGTTGAAGCTCCAGGCCGAGGTCCCCGCCGCCCTCGAGGCGTCGGGCCGCTTCGAGCCCTGGGGCGGGGCGGACGCGCCGCACGTTCTGCTCGTCCGCGTCGGCGCGGGCGGCAACTCCTGGGGCCAGGACCTCGAGAGCCCGTCCGTCGTGCTCCTGCGCGAGAAGGAGCGCCTCGGCGTCGCCGTCCTGCCCGACGTGGGCAGGGACCTGGAGGAGGTCGACGCCGTCGACCCCGGGACCGTCGTCTGGCGACACCTGCCCGAGGGCTGGCCCGCGCGCGACCGCATCGTCTTCGCCGGCGGCGGCGCCCTCGTCTGGCTCGGCGACGACGCCGAGCCCGCCGCCGAGCTCGGCGGCTGGACCGACTCCGACGGCGACCCCGTGACGGGCGACGCGCTCCCCGACCGCGTCGGGCTCTGGTTCGGGCACCGCAACGTCCGCTTCCTCGGCGTCACACTCCGCAAGCCCTCCGACGCGGACGCCGCCCGCGCCGCCGCGCTCGGAGCCGCCGCCTCGGACAAGGCCGCCGCTGAGGCCGCGAAGAAGGCGGAGGACGGGCGCCGCGGTCCTTCCGGCATGGAGTCCGAGGAACTGCGCGAATTCGTCCGGCTGAAGATCGAAGGGGACCGCGCGTTCGCGGCCGCGGACCTCGAAAGGGCCGCGGCGCTCTACGCCGAGGCCGTCGGCAAGCTCGACGGCAAGGACGACGTCCCCTTCTTCGGCACCGGGCTCAACGAACTCGCCTGGACGCTCCACCTGCTCGGGCGCGACGCCGAGGCGCTGCCCTACGCGCGCCGCGCCGTCGCCGCGGCCGAGGACGACGACCCGGGCGCGGTCGCCCTGCGCGACACGCTCGGCGCCGTCCTCGTCGCCGTCGGCGAAACGGCCGAGGCGCGCAAGGTCCTCGAAGAGGCGATCGAACGCGCCGACCATCCGCGCGTCTGGACGCCCCGGTCCGTGAAGAAGCGGCTCGCGGAATCCCGCGACTACCTCCGCTTCCACCTCGCGCAATGCCTCGACCGCGAGGGCGACGCCGCCGGCGCCAAGGCGCTCCTCGACGCGCTCCGCGGCGAGGGCTTCGTCCCCGACGCCCCCGAGGACGCCGCCTACGAGGCCCTCGCCGGAAAGCTCGGCGCCGCGCCCCTCGCGCCGCGCACGCCGCCCGGGCCCGCCGCCCGGCTCCGCGTCTCCTCCCGCTCCGATCTCGAGGCGGCCCTGAACGGCGCCTCCGCCGCCGCGGGCGACCCGATGCTCGGCGTCCAGGCGAGCATCGCGATCCAGGAGGCGATGGACGAGTTCGACTTCCCCGGATTCGATCCGTCGCGGCCGGTCGTCGCGTGGTTCCTCTCCGGCGAACTCGAGGACAGCATCGTCGCCGTCCCCGGCGACGAGATCCCGGACGACCGCCTCGCGGAAGGCGACTTCCTCGGTTTCTTCGGCGGCGGCGAAATCGTGCGCGGCGAAAACGGCGTCGCCACCGTCGCGGACGAACCGCGCGGCGACGCCTACTTCCACCACGACGGGCTCAACGTCTTCCTCACCGGCCCCGACCTCTACCCCGCCGCGACCTCCCTGCTCTCGAACGCCGCTGCGCCGCGTTTCCCCTTCGCCGCCGTCGAATTCGAATTCGCGGCGGACGCGATCGACGAGCTCGCGCCGTTCGGGGTCTTCAACTTCGACCCCGCCGCGCTCGGCGCCGTCCGTGTCGGCGTCGGCTTCGACGAAGCCGACGGCCTCCTCCTCGGCTTCTCCGTCGCGCCGACGAATCCCGTCCCCGACGCGCCGCCGCTCGACCCCGCCGCGATCCTCTACCGCGAAGGCGCGGACCTGAACTTCGCCGTCTCCGACGCATCCATCGTCTTCGGCGGCATCGTGGACTGGGTCGCGGGTCTCGTCGAATCGGACGAGGGTCCGTTCGCCGAGGCCCGCGCCGCCGCCGCGAAGCGCGGCGTGACGATCGCCGACGGCGAACCCGCCGCGACCGCCGCCCTGTTCCGCTCGAAGCGCGACTCCGGCGCCAATTCCGCCTACGGGACGGCGCTCGATTCCGGCCTCCTCGCGATGCGGGGGCGCGTCGAATACCGCGACCCGGAAGATGCCGCGAAGGAGCGCGACGCGACGAAGGCGTTCGACGCGCTCCGCCCGGAACGGACCTTCCGCGAACTCGACGACGGCTGGGCCGTCGACACCGACTATTCCGTCCTTCCCGACGGCGATCCGTCCAAGTCCGTCACGAACTGGTTCGGGAACGCCACGGCGGCGGAAACCCGGCTCGTCCCCGGCACCGCCGCGGTCTACGAAACGACCTGCGCCGCGCCGGGCGCGGAGATCCCGCCGCCCGCTGGCGCGCCGGACTTCGGGCCGTTCTCGAAGCGCTTCGGCGGCCTCGTCCCGGCGGCGCACATCGAGTTCGACCTCGGCGCGTGGGCGCCCCGCATCGCCGCGCCGCGGAAGCTGCCCGACGGCCTCCCCGCCCACGCCCGCGCGACGCTCGACCTCGCCGTCCGCGACGGCGAAGTCCTCGGGCTTCTGCGCCTCGACCCGGCCTGCCTGCGCCTCCTCCACGACCTCTCTCCCCTCCGCACCCCCGACGGCGAGGACGCCGAGTTCGACGACTGATTCGCGGCTTCGCGGGCGGACGGGGCGCGTCGCGCTCCCGTCCGCCCGCATCGGCCCGATTCCGCCGCACAACCACCGAACAGACGGGACATCCGCAGTGCCTTGACATTGTCCACCAACTCCCATTGCCACCATTGTCCACCAACCCCAATGCCAATCCCAATCCAAGTTCCGCCCGGCTCTCCCGTCCATGGCCATTGTCATTGATGTCATTGCCGATTGATGGACATTGAGAGTTGATGGACAATCCCCCGCACCCCGCCACGAAAGGAAACACGCAATGAAACGCCTCGCCCTCCTCCTTCCCCTCCTCGTCCTCGCCGCCGCGCCGGGCTGCCGGAAAACGACATTCACGCCGGATGTCGTTCCGGCGAGCATCCAGTCCTACCATCAAGACCCCGATGGTCGGCTTACGCTGAAGATCAAGTGCGATTCGGCGACCGCGAAGGGACGGGCGTTTCTGTGTTCCACGAAACCTACGAAAGGCAAAGGCGAGCCGCTTGCGTCCGTCTGTTTCCAGTTTTACGAACGCGGAAACATTCCCGGAAGCGAACAATTGACGCTGGATGCCGACGGAACGACGGAGTATTCGGTCGACATCGACAAACTCAACGCCGCGCTCGCCGGGATTTCGGAACAAGTTCGACCGGCCGATCGAATTCTCCACGTGTTCATCAACCAGACCGAAGTCGGGCAATGGGATCTCGAATCTCCCCCCGCCACGAACGCGCCCGCCGCGTCCGCCCCTCACGCGGAGTCCGCAGCTCCCCGTCCCGGCGAAGCCGGCCCCCTCCCTGAGGGGGCTGCCGAGCGAAGCGAGGCTGGGAGAGTCTCCCACGCGGAGTCCGCGGAGGGCGCGGAGTGAGTTATCGTCTGGCGTCTTGCGCCTTGCATCGGGCGAGACGCCAGACGCCAGACGCAAGACGACGAGACGACAAGACGACGAGACAACCACCGTGAAACCCGAGGACAGCGAGCGGCGAAGCCGCGACACCCAGCCGCAGCCGCCCCCGCCACGCCGCATTCATCATTCAGCATTGACCCCGCCCCTGCCCGCCATGAAACGCCTCGCCCTCCTCCTTCCCCGGCACGCGGCTTTGCGCATTCGCCCTTGACACCGAACCGAAAGACTGCAAGAATAACGCCGTTTTCCAAATCCGTAGAAATCTACAGTTGCCGAAAACGGGAATAAACAGGCAAATGATCATCCAACGCACGCGCTACCTCGACCGCCTCGCCAAACTGGAGGGGAACGGGCTCGTGAAGATCGTCACCGGCATCCGTCGCTGCGGCAAGAGCTTTCTGCTCTTCACGCTGTTCCGCGACGTGCTGCGCAGGAAGGGGGTGGACGACGCGCACGTCGTCGCCGTCCAGCTCGACGACGACGATGCCGCGCCTCTCCGCACGCCGCGGGCGCTTTCCGCGTGGATCAAGGCGCGGCTTCCGTCCGATGGTCGGCCGACCTACGTTCTCGTCGACGAAATCCAGATGTGCAAGCCGCCCGAGGAGGAGAAGGACAGGCCCGGCTGCGTCACGTTCCACGACGTCCTCGCCTCGCTGATGAAGAAGCCGGGCGTCGACGTCTACGTCACGGGATCGAATTCCGAAATGCTCTCGAAGGACGTCGCATCCTCCTTCCGCGACCGCGGGATCGAGGTGCGCGTCCGGCCGCTC
>JAFTHC010000019.1 GCA_017457625.1 Kiritimatiellia bacterium | reverse complement strand
GCTCCTCCGCGCCGGCCTCACCGAGCGCGCCTGGTCGCTCTACCGCGACGCCACGCCCGCCTACGGCGACTCGCCGCTCAAGAAGGCCAACCCGCGCTACGTCTACGGCAACTGCTTCTTCGGCCCCGAGCACCGCAACGCGCCCTACCGGATGGAGTTCAACTGGATCACCGGGTCGATCGCGTGGTTCTTCAACGAGGAGCTCGACGACTTCCTGGGCATCCGCCGCGACTACGCGGGCCTCAAGATCGCGCCGCACCTCCCGAAGGACTGGAAGGGCTTCACGCAGGACCGCACCTGGCGCGGCCGCACCTTCCACGCGACCGTGAAAGGCGGCGGCGACCGCGTGAAGACCGTCTCGGTCGACGGCGCTCCCCTGCCCTCCCCCTACGTCCCCGAGGCGCTCGTGAAGGACGGCTCGAAAATCGTCGTCGAAATGGCCTGACCCATGTTTGCCCCGATTCCGGACGTTCTCGCCGCGCTGCGCGCCGGCCGTTGCGTCCTCGTGGTCGACGACGAAGACCGCGAGAACGAAGGCGACGTGATCTGCGCCGCCGAGCACGCGACGACCGAAAACGTCAACTTCATGGCGTCGCACGCGCGCGGGCTCATCTGCATGCCGATGTCGCGCGAATGGACCGCGAAGCTCGGCCTGCCGCAGATGGTCGCGCAGAACACCGAGAAGCTGCAGACCGCCTTCACCGTCTCGATCGACCACGAAGACACCACGACCGGCATCTCCGCGGCCGAGCGCGCGCTCACCGCGCGCAAGGCGGCCGAAGACGGCGCCCGGCCGGACGATTTCCGCCGCCCGGGCCACATGTTCCCGCTCGAGGCGCGCGAGGGCGGCGTGATCCGCCGCGCCGGCCACACCGAGGCGACCGTGGACCTGATGCGCCTGGCGGGCCTCAAGCCCGTCGGCCTGTGCTGCGAAATCATGAAGGACGACGGCGCGATGGCGCGCCTGCCGGACGTCGAGGCGTTCGCCGCGGCGCACGGCCTGCTCCTGTGCTCGATCGCCGACCTCATCGCCTTCCGCACGAAGAACGAATCGCTCGTCGAGCGCGTCGAGGAAGTCGACATGCCCACGCGCCACGGCCGCTTCCGCCTCCGGATGTATCGCTCGCGCACGGACGGCCTGGAGCACCTCGCGCTCTTCGCGGGCGATCTCTCCGGCGACCCGCCGCCGCTCGTTCGCGTGCACTCCGAGTGCTTCACGGGCGACGTGCTCGGCTCCGCCCGCTGCGACTGCGGCGAGCAGCTCCACCGCGCCATGGAGATGGTCGCCGCCGAAGGCCGCGGCTGCGTCCTCTACATGCGCCAGGAAGGGCGCGGCATCGGCCTCGCGAACAAGCTCCACGCCTACCGCCTGCAGGAGGGCGGTCTCGACACGGTCGAAGCGAACGAGAAGCTCGGCTTCGCGCCCGACCTGCGCGACTACGGCATCGGCGCGCAGATCCTGCGCGACCTCGGCGTCACGCGCATGCGCCTGCTCACCAACAACCCCCAGAAGATTTCCGGCCTGCAGGGCTACGGCCTCCAGATCGCCGAACGGGTCCCGCTCGTCGCGGCGCCCACCCCGTTCGACGCCCGCTACCTCGAAACCACGCGCGACAAGATGGGCCAGCTGCTCTGACCCGCCCCACGACCATGCAGAAAGCGACCATGCAGAAAGCGACCGTCCACGTCACCGCCCGCGAAACGGGTCTCCGCCCGAAAACGCTCGCCACCGCGTTTTCCGACCGCGATTCCTGGCGCGAAAACGACCTCGTCTGCGTCGAGGAGGACTTCCAATACCAGACGGTCCGCGGCTTCGGCGGCGCGATCACCGAAGCGGCCGCCGTCACGTGGCGCAAGCTTCCGGCCGCGCAGCGCCGCAAGGCGGTCGAGCTGTGCTTCGATCCGGCCAAGGGCCTCGGCTACACGCTCGCCCGCGTCCACATGAACAGCTGCGACTTCTCGCTCGGCAACTGGTCGTGCGACGACACGCCCGGCGACACGGCCCTGAAGGACTTCTCCGTGGCGCACTACCGCGAGGCGGTTTTCCCGATGCTCGACGCGGCGCAGAAGGCGGCCGGCGGCCGGCTCTGGCTGCTCGCCTCGCCCTGGAGCCCGCCCGCGTGGATGAAAACCACGGGCCGCATGAACGAGGGCGGATCGCTCCGGCCGGAGTGCCGCGAGGCGTGGGCTCTCTTCTTCGCCAAGTTCGCCAAGGCGATGGCGCGCGAAGGTTTCCCGCTCTCGGCCTTCACCGTGCAGAACGAGGAAAAGGCGAAGCAGACGTGGGATTCGTGCGTCTGGACGGCGGAAGAGACGCGCGACTTCGTGCGCGACCACCTCGGCCCCGCGCTCGACCGGGCCGGCCTCGGCCGCCTCGGCCTCTACTTCTGGGACCACAACAAGGAGCGCACGCTCGAACGGGCGCGCGTCCTGCTCTCCGATCCGGCCGCCGCCGCGTTCGCCGCGGGCATCGCCGTGCACTGGTATTCCGGCGACCACTTCGAGCAGTTGCGCATGTTCAAGGAACGCTGGCCGGACAAGGACGTGCTCTTCTCCGAGTGCTGCTGCGGCATCCACGAGCGCACGGAGAGCGACCTCTGGCGCCAGGGCGAGCTCTACGCCCACGACATCCTCGGCAACCTCGAGAACGGCATGACGCGCTGGATCGACTGGAACGTCCTCCTTGACGCCCAGGGCGGCCCGAACCACGTGGGCAACTTCTGCAACGCGCCGCTGCGCGCCGACGAAGCCGGGCGGACGGTCGTCGTCCAGCCCTCGTGGCGCTTCATCTCGCACTTTTCGCGCTTCCTGCGCCCGGGCGCCGTCCGCCTCGGCTGCAGCCGCTGGAGCGCCGACGTGGAGGCCGTCGCCGCGCGCAACCGCGACGGCTCCTTCGCCGCGGTCCTGCTCAACCGGACCGACCGCGCGCTGCACCCCCACCTGCGCTTCCGCGGGCGCTTCGCCCCCGTCGACCTGCCGCCGCACTCGATCGCGACGGTGGTCTGGTAGCCGCCGCCAGGCGGCGGCGTTCGCAAGTTCGCAGGTTCGCAGGTTCCGGCCTATCGTTTTCATCCAATCCCCACACGACAGACACGACATGTATTCCGTCCTCATCGCACTCGCGGCCGCGGCCGCGTCGGGCGCCGCGCTGCGCGCCTCGCATTCGTCCAACTGGTTCTGGACCGTCTTCCTCTCGCTCCTCGCGTTCGGCGCCGCGTTCGCGGCCGTGAACTGGATCCTGCGCCGCCGCATCGCGGCCGTGATGGCCGACATGCAGGCGTTCATGCAGGAAGGCCAGCAGCGCCTCCAGGCCAGGATCAAGGACTACCAATTCCACCCGAAGGGGGACCCGCGCCAGTTCCAGGACAAGCTCCAGCGCGAGCAAAAGGACCTGCTGCGCGAGGCGATCGACCGCACCGGCGCGCTCGAGCGCTGGCGCAACTGGGTTCCGTTCATGCAGCGGCAGATCAACACCACGCGCATGCAGCTGCACTACCAGCTCGGCGAATTCGACAAGGTGGACTCTCTGCTGCCCAAGTGCCTCGTCCTGGACCCCGCCACGGCGGCGATGAAGCTCGCGCGCCAATACGCGAACAAGGCGGAGCTTCCGGAAATGGAAAAGACCTTCCGCAAGGCGAAGATGCGCTGCCGCTACGACCAGAGCGGCCTGCTCTACGCGACCTGGTCGTGGATCCTCGTCAAGGCCGGCAAGCTCGACGACGCCTACAAGCTGCTCGTGAAGGCCTGCGAGGACAACAGCGTCGACGAGGGTCCCAACACGACGCTGCCCCGCAACCGCGACCTGCTCGCCAACAACCGCCCGCGCGAGTTCAACAACGCGGGCTTCGGCGACCAGTGGTACGCGCTGCAGCTCGAGCAGCCCAAGATCCGCTACGAGCGCCGTGCGCCGACGCGCTTCGGCAAGTTCGGCTAGGGCGCGCCGTCCCGCAGCGGAAGGTCGAAGGCCGGCGGCGTCATGCCGTGGCCGACGGGCGCCGGGTCGACGCCCTTCTCGCGCCAGCGCGAGAGCATGTCGAATTCGCCGCGGATCGTCTGCACGCCCGGCCCGCCCGTGTGCTCGCGCCCGGGCAGCAGGTAGTAGCGGCAGAACGAGCGCGCCGCCTCCGCGCCGTAGCGCGCGACGACCCGGTCGTGCCACGCGGCGGTCGCATGCCACGGCACGCAGGAGTCCGACGTGCCGGAGTAGACGATCATCCTGCCGCCGCGCGCGCGGAAGGCGTCGAGGTCGGCGCTCTCCGCGTCGAGGTCCGGCGCGAGCGCGGCCTCGTAGCGGTCGAAGTCCGCGCCGAAGTCGAAGCGCCACGGATCGAAGCTTTCGCCGAAGACCCAGCCGAAGATCCAGAGGTTCCCGCTCGACGGCGCGAGCGGCCCGCCCGGCGGAAGCCCGCCGTGGATGCGGCGGCCCGTGACCGCGTGGCGGGGTCCCCCGACGAGGCGCCGAAGGGCGTCGAGGTGCGCGGGCGTGAGCGACGGGTCGCCCGCGGCGGCGCGGCGCAGGGCGTCTTCGAGGAGCGCCGGCGTCCAGCGCGGGTCGGAGACGAACCGTCCGCGCGCACGCTCCAGGCGCTCGCCCGGCGCGAACGCCGCGAGCGCCGCCTCGTGCCAGCCCCTCTCCTGCGCGTCCGTGAAGAGGAGCGACCCGTCGGCGCGGTGCAGCGCGCGCCAGTTCCAGAGGAAGTAGGCGTGCAGCGCGGTGCGCGCGTGCGCGGGGACGGCGGCGATGACCGCGTCGCAGTCCGCCGGGTGGCGCTGCGCGAGCATCATCCCCTGCTGCCCGCCGGTCGAGCCGCCGAGGAAGTAGACGAACCGCGGGGGGCGGCCGTAGAGGGACGCCGCGAGCGCGCGGCCCGCGACCATCGCCAGATGCGTCGCGCGGTGGCCGAAGTCCTTCCAGACCTCCGGGTTGCCGACGCCGGCGCGCGCCGCGTCGCGCTTCGTGCCGAGGTCGGTCGTCGTCGTCGCGCGGCCGCGGCGCAGGTGCGCGCCGAGCTCCCTGGAGGGGAGCCACCCGCCGCCGCCGCCGTTGCCGATGCCGACGAGCCGGCCGCACCAGCGCTCCGGCGGCGGCAGCGCCACTTCGACGCGGATCTCCGACCCGGGCGCGGGCGAGAGCGACAGCTCCGCGAAGACCGTGCCGGGCGGCGCGTCGACCGGGTTGCCGTCGGGGTTCCGGTAGCCGGCGTCGCCGGCCGTCGAAAGCGACGCCGAGACGGCGCAGCCGCCCATCCCCGGATCCCGGAGAAGGACGGTCCAGTCCGGACCGGAGGCGCCTTTCGCCATGTCCGGCGGTTCCGGAGGGGCCCGGGCGCCGCGCTAGGCCGCGGTCGCCTTGTCGAAGATCGCGTCGACCTCGGCGCCGGGCTTCTTCGTGAGCAGCGTCGCGACGACGGCGAAGACGAAGCCCGCGGCGAAGCCCGGGACGATCTCGTAGAGGTAGGTGCCGCCGAGCCAGCCGGAGAGGTTGTAGAGGCAGACCACGTCCACCACCGCGCCGCCGATCACGCCCGCGAGCGCGCCGGCGTAGTTGAAGCGCCGCCAGAAGAGCGAGAGGATCACGACCGGGCCGAACGCCGAGCCGAAGAGGCCCCACGCGTTCTCGACCATGTCCATGATGCTCGAGGCCCAGGAGCCGGGCTTGCCGAGGCCGCTCGCCGCCACGTAGAACGCGACGAAAGCGACGATCATCACCACGAAGCGCCCGACCCAGAGCATCTCCGCGTCCGTCGCCTTGTTCTTGCGGATCACGGGCTGGTAGAAGTCGCTCGAGAAGGCCGAGGAGGCGACGAGCAGCTGCGAGTCCGCCGTGCTCATCGAGGCGGCGATGATCGCGGCCAGGAGGATGCCGGCGACGAACGCCGGGAACATCGCGTTCACGACGGTGACGAACACCATCTGCTGCGCGGAGGCCGGGACGAGCTTCGCGGCGAGCGACTCGCCGCCGGGGAGCAGGTAGGTGCGGCCGAGGATGCCGACGGCGATCGCGGCGCCGAGCGAGAGGACGACCCAGATGCAGGCGATCCAGGCGGACTTCTTCACGCTCCTCGGATCCTTGATGCCCATGAAGCGGACGAGGATGTGCGGCATGCCGAAGTAGCCGAGGCCCCAGCCGAGGCCGGAGACGATGTCGTTCCAGGACGCGGCGAAGGGGTCGCTGCCGAAGGGCTTCACGCCCTCCGCGAACGACTCGGCGAACGCCGGGTCGAACTTGCCGGAGGCCGCCATCGCGATCGGGACGAGCAGCAGCGCGCAGAGCATCATGATGCCCTGGAAGAAGTCCGTCCAGCACACGGCCTTGTAGCCGCCGAGGAAGGTGTAGCAGAGGATGAGGGCGGCGAAGATCTCCATCGCCAGCAGCTCGCGGCCCTGCAGCGCCGGGCAGACCGCCACGAAGACCTTGGTGCCCGCGACGAAGCCGCTGGCCACGTAGACCGTGAAGGCGACGAGGAACACGACCGCGCAGGCGATCTTGAGGGCGGGGTTGGAGGTCGCGAAGCGGTTGGTGAGGTACTGCGGCAACGTGATCGAGTCGCCGGCGGCCGCCGAAAAGCGCCGGAGGCGCGCCGCGACGAACGCCCAGTTGGCGATCGTGCCGAGCGCCAGGCCGATGCCGATCCAGACCTTGCCCATGCCGAAGGCGAGGATCGAGCCGGGGAAGCCCATGAGGAGCCAGCCGGACATGTCGGAGGCCTGGGCGGACATCGCGGAGACCCACGGGCCCATCTGGCGCCCGCCGAGGAAATACTCCTTCTCGCCGCCGCCCTTGGTCTTGACGAAGAAGTAGATGCCGATCGCGAGGACGACCGCGAAATAGAGGCAGAAGGCGAGAATTTGCATGGTGGCTCCGGTTGTTGTTGGAAGTTGGCGCGGCAGTCTACCACATCCGTCCCGCCGCCGCAAGGCGGCTTGCGCGGGCGCGCCGGATTTTGCTAGAATGGACGCCCATGTACCTGCAAGCCCTCGAAATCATCGGCTTCAAAAGCTTCGCGAAGAAGACGCGCCTCGTCTTCGAGCCCGGCATCACCGCCATCGTCGGCCCGAACGGCTGCGGCAAGTCCAACGTCTCGGACGCCATCCGCTGGGTCCTCGGCGAGCAGCGCCCCACCGCCCTGCGCGGCGGCGCGATGACGGACGTGATCTTCTCCGGCACCGACGACCACAAGCCCCTCGGCATGGCCGAGGTCTCGATCACGTTCGCCGACTGCGAGAAGGAGCTCGGCCTGGAGTTCAACGAAGTCACCGTCACGCGCCGCGTCTTCCGCACCGGCGAAGGCCAGTATTTCATCAACCGCAACGCCTGCCGCCTGCGCGACATCCAGCGCCTGTTCATGGACACGGGCATCGGCACGACGAGCTACTCCGTGATGGCCCAGGGCCAGATCGACGCGATCCTCTCCTCCCGCCCCGAAGACCGCCGCGCGATCTTCGAGGAGGCCTCCGGCATCACCCGCTTCCGCGCCGACCGCCGCGAGGCGCTGCGCAAGCTCGAGGCCACCGACGCGAACCTCGCCCGTCTCGAGGACGTGATCCACGAGCTCAAGCGCCAGATCGATTCGCTGCGCCGACAGGCCTCCCGCGCGCGCCGCTACAAGGAGATGCAGGCCGAGTTGCGCGACTACGACCTCTTCCTCGCCCGCCGCCGCCTGGCCGAGCTGGACGAGCGCGGCCGCGGCCTCGCGGACGAGTTCGGCGACGCCGACAAGGAAGCCGAGGCGCTCCGCGCCCGCGTCGAAAAGGGCGAAGCCGCCCTCGCGGAAGTCCGCGCCGAGGTGTCCGCCTTCGAGCAGAAGATTTCCGGCGCCGTCGAAACCGCCGCCGCCGCCCACCACGCGCGCAAGGAGGCGGACGACACGCTGCGCCTCAACCGCCAGCGCATCGAGGAATACCGCGCTTGGAAGGAGCGCGACGAGAAGGAGATCGCCGGCACCCGCGGCGTCCGCGACGCGCAGCTGCAGCGCCAGCGCGAGCTCGCCTCCTCGCTCACATCGCTCACGGGCGAACTGGCCGGGGCGCAGACCGCGCTCGACGCCGCGCGCGCCGCGCTCGACGCCGTCCACGGCGACTCCGCCGCCGCGCGCGCCGAGCTCGACCGCCTCCGCGCCGAGTCGGTCGAGATGGAGCGCACCAACGCCCGCCTCCAGAACGAACTCGCCCAGGCCGAAGCCTCCGCCCGCGAGACGATCCTGCGCAACGAGCGCCTCGGCGCCGAAAAGACGCGCCTCGCGGAAACCGCCGATTCGCTCGCCGCGCGTCTCGAAGGCGCGACCGCCGAGCTCGCGTCCCTGCGCCAGGCCGCCGACGGCGCCGCCGCGGCCGCCGCCGGAGCCGAAACCGCCACGCGCGAGCGCCGCGCCGCCCTCGCCGCCGCGCAGAAGGAGCGCGCCGCCGTTCGCGCGGACCTCGCCGCCTGCGAAGCGCGCCTCAAGGTCCTGCGCGAAGCCGCCGCTTCGCCGGACGGCCTGCCCGCCGGCACCGCCAAGCTGCTCGACCCCAAGAACCCGCTGTCGGCGCCCGCCGGCGCCGTCCTGGGCCCCATCGCCGACCGCTTCTCCGCGCCCAAGGCGCTGCGCACCGCGCTGCAGGCCGCGCTGCGCGCCTGGCTCGACGCCGTCGCCGTCCGCGCCGGCGCCGACCTGCCCGCCCTCCTCGCCGCCCTCGGCAAGGACCCCGCCCGTCTGGTCGCGGCGGACGCCGCGGCCGCAAAACCGGCGGCCGGACCCGCGAACCCGGAACCTCCGGACCTCCGAACGGCGCCCAAGGCGCCCAAAGGCGCCAAGCCCCTCCTCCCCCTCGTCAAGGTCGATCCCGGCTTCGCGGCCGCCGCGGAGCGCCTCCTCGCCGGCACGTTCCTCGTCGACTCGCTTCCCGACGACCCCGCCACGGTGCCGCCCGGCGCGACGCTCGTCACGCTCGAAGGCGTCGTCCTGCGCGCCGGCGGCCTCGCGGACGTGTGGGGCGAAGGCGCCGCCGCCAACCCCTTCTCGCGCCACGCCCAGCTCGAGGACGCCGAAGCCGAACGCGAAGAGCTCGGCGGCCGCGCCGACGCCGCCGCCAAGGCCGAAACCGCCGCCGCCGCCGCGCTGCGCCGCGCCGAAGAGTCGCTCGGCAAGGCCCGCGCCGCGCTCGACGACGCCCGCCGCGCCGCCGCGCAGAAGGAAGGCGAAGAGCGTTCGCTCTCCAAGGAGCTCGCCGAAACCCGCGCCCGCCTCGACGCGGCCGCCCGCGAGCTCGACAAGCTCGCCGCCGCCAACAAGGACGCCGCGGCCCGCACGAGCGGCCTCGCCGAGCGCCTGCGCGGCATGGCCGAGTCGCGGACGCGCGTCGCGGACGCCGTCGCCGCGCAGAACGAAACCGTCCGCAAGGCCGAAGCCGAGTTCCTCGAAGCGCAGGGCCGCCTCACCGAAGCGCGCCTCGCCCACGCCGCCACCAGCCAGCGCGCCGAAACCGCGCGCGCGCAGCACGAGGCCGCCACCGCCCGCATCCGCGAGCTCGACGGCATGATCGCCACCCGCGAAACCGGCGTGGCGGGGTATGCCGAAAGCATCGCCAAGCTCGTCGCCGCCTCGCAGGCGGTCGAGGACGGCCTCGACGGCCTCGACGCCGCCTCCAAGGCCGCGGACGACGCCGTCGCCTCCCTGCGCGCCGCCCGCGCGGAACGCCAAGCCGGGGCGGACGAAGCCGCCGCCGCGCTCCAGAAGCTCCGCGCCGCGCTCGACCGCGCCGCCGCCCGCCGCAACCAGGCCGAAGTCGCCCTCGCCGAAGCGCGCCTGCAGCGCCAGAACCTCGCCGACGGCCTCGACCGCGACTGGCACCTCACGCCCGAAACGCTCGCCGCCGAGCCCGAACGCGACTGGGGCGAAGCCGGCCCGCCCGACCCCGCCGCCGCCGCGGAGCGCGTCGCCGAACTGCGCCGCAAGATGGACGACATGGGCCCCGTGAACCTCGTCGCCATCGAAGACTGCCAGAAGAGCGAAGAGCGCCACGACTTCCTCGTCGCCCAGCAGAAGGACCTCGCGCAGGCCAAGGAAAAACTCCTCGAACTGATCAAGGACATCGACCGGCAGAGCCTCGTGCGCTTCCGCGAAACCTTCGACAAGGCGAACGCCAACTTCCAGAAGATGTATACGCGCCTGTTCGGCGGCGGCACGGCCGAGCTGCGCCTGCTCGACGACGAAAACATCCTGGAGTGCGGCATCGACATCGTCGCGCGCCCGCCCGGCAAGAAGCCCACCAACATTTCGCTGCTGTCCGGCGGCGAGCGCACCATGACCGCCGTGGCGCTGCTCTTCTCGATCTACGAGATCAAGCCCTCGCCCTTCGCGATCCTGGACGAGCTCGACGCGGCGCTCGACGACAGCAACATCGGGCGCTTCGTGGACGTGCTCAAGGACTTCCTCTCGCTCTCGCAGTTCCTGATCATCACGCACAACCAGCACACGATCGCCGGCTCGGACATCGTCTACGGCGTGACGCAGCAGGAAAAGGGCGTCTCGACCATCATCTCGATGCGCCTCAAGCGCATGGGCGTCGAAGCGCCGCGGGGCGAAGAGCTGCCCGCGCCGGACGCGCCCCCGCCCCCCGGCGCCCGCAAGATGCGCAACGCCGAGAACTACGTCAAGAAGCCCAGGCCCCCCAAGCCCGCCGAAGGCGACGCCCCCGCGCCGCCGGCCGGCGACGCGCCCCCGGCCTGACGGCAAGCGGCCCGGCCGCTACCCGACGAGCCTGATCGACATCCACCGGCCGCGCTTCCACCGCACGTAGAGGCCGGTGGAGAGCAGCACGATGTAGAGCAGCTGGATCCACCACGCCGCGAGGATGCCGCCGCCCAAGGCGATCATCGCCACCGCCACGGCCGGCACGAAAAGCGCCCATTCGGTCCCGAGCAGCCACGCCATCGCGAAACGCGTGTCGCCCGCGCCCTTGAGCGCGCCGAGGAAGACGACGTTCACCGTGTCGAACATCCCCCACGCCGCGAGCATCGCCAGCAGCGTCCGCCCGAGCGCGGCCATCTGCGAAGCCGTGTAGGGCGCGTCCGGCGAGCGGAACGCCCCGAGCAGCGTCTCGGGCAGGAGCAGGAAGACCGCCGCGCAAAGCGCCATGTAGGACCACGCCAGGCGCAGGCACCGCATCACCGAGTCCTGCGCCAGGCGCGGCCGGCCCGCGCCCTGGAACTGCCCGGCGAGGATCGCGGCGGCGTTCGAGAAGCCCATGAGCGGCGAGAAGGCGAGGTTGTTGATCGAGAAGGCGACGTTGCTCGTCGCCAGCGACAGGTCGTCGAGCCGCCCCGTGAGCAGGATGAAGAACGCGAAGCTCGCCATGTCGAAGCACAGCTGCACGCCGGCCGGGAGCCCGAAGCGCAGGACGCGCCGCACGAGCCCCCAGTCGGGCCGGAGCAGCTCGCGGCGCGGCGTCGCGCGCACTTCGCGCTCCGAGAGGACGATCGCCACGAGCGCCGCGTCCTGCAGCGCGACGGAGGCGAACGTCGCGACGCCCGCGCCCGCGAGCCCGAGCGCCGGGACCCCCCCGCCCCCGAAGACCAGCCAGAAGTCGAGCCCGACGTTCGCCGCGCACCCCGCCACGGTGACGAGCGCGTTCGCGACGACGCGGTTGCGCCCCGTGAGGTAGCCGGAGAGCACCCAGTGCAGCGAGACGAGCGGCGCCCCCAGGAGCATCCAGAACGCGTAGCGGTCTTCGAGCGCGAAGAGCGCGGCGTCGCGCGCGGCGAGCCGCAGTATCCACGAACAGAGCGGCAGCAGCCCCGCGAAGAACGGCAGGAAGAGGATCGTGAGCCAGACGCCCGCCGCGCACGAGCGGACCGTCGCGCGCCGGTCGCCCGCGCCGTGGTATTGCGCCACGAACGTCCCCGCGTAGCCGGCCGTCGCCGCGAAGAGGCTCAGCAGGCAGAACGTGAGGATGCCGGCGGGCATCGCGGCCTGGATGGCGTCGGAGGAGAAGCGCGCCACGAGGACGCGGTCCGTGAACTGCATCACGGTGAAGGCCGCGTTGCTCAGCACCATCGGCACCACGAGCCGGAGCACGTGGCGGTAGCCGCCGTCCTCGGCGGGTTTCTTGCGGGCGTTTCCTTCCATGGTCGCGTTGCGGGCCGGCATGATACCCGATTCGCCGGAGCGCTTCAAGGACGCTCCCCCGCGCCGGAAAATTCCGCTTGACAAGTGTTTCTGTCAATAGTAGCATTCCGTTCCGTTTCCGCGAAACTCCCGGCCTTCGGCCTTCGACAACCACCCAAAGGACCGCACCATGTCCGACGTCCCCTACAAGACCTACCTGCCCGAAAACGACATCCCCGCCGCGTGGTACAACCTGCGCGCGGACATGAAGAACAAGCCCGCGCCGCTGCTGAACCCCGCCACGCGCCAGCCCTGCACGGCCGAGGAGCTGTCCCACGTGTTCTGCGAGGAGCTGGTGCAGCAAGAGCTCGACAACGACACGAAGTTCTTCCCGATCCCGAAGGAGATCTCCGACTTCTACAAGATGTACCGGCCGTCGCCGCTCGTGCGCGCCTACTTCCTCGAGAAGGCGCTCGGCACGCCCGCACACATCTACTACAAGTTCGAGGGCAACAACACCTCCGGCTCGCACAAGCTCAATTCGTCGATCGCCCAGGCCTACTACGCCAAGAAGCAGGGCCTCAAGGGCGTCACGACCGAGACGGGCGCCGGCCAGTGGGGCACCGCGCTCTCGATGGCCTGCGCGTTCTTCGGCCTCGACTGCAAGGTCTTCATGGTGAAGTGCTCCTACGAGCAGAAGCCCTTCCGCCGCGAGGTCATGCGCACCTACGGCGCGGACGTGACGCCCTCGCCGTCCGACACGACCGACGTCGGCCGCCAGATCCTCGCCGAGCACCCCGGCACCACCGGCTCGCTCGGCTGCGCGATCAGCGAGGCCGTCGAATACGCCGTGAAGCACGAGGGCTACCGCTACGTGCTCGGCTCGGTCCTCAACCAGGTGCTGCTGCACCAGTCGATCATCGGCCTCGAGGCGCACCGCGCGTTCGAGCGCCTCGGCGTCAAGCCCGACGTCATCATCGGCTGCGCGGGCGGCGGCTCGAACCTCGGCGGCCTCATCGCGCCGTTCATGGGCGAGAAGCTCCGCGGCGAGAATGACTACCGCATCGTCGCGGTCGAGCCGGCGTCCTGCCCGAGCTTCACGCGCGGCGTCTTCGCCTACGACTTCTGCGACACCGGCCGCATCTGCCCGCTCGCGAAGATGTACACGCTCGGCGCAGACTTCATCCCGAGCGCCAACCACGCCGGCGGCCTGCGCTTCCACGGCATGAGCACGATCCTCTCGCAGCTCTACC
Source organism: Kiritimatiellia bacterium (assembly GCA_017457625.1). GTDB lineage: Bacteria > Verrucomicrobiota > Kiritimatiellia > RFP12 > UBA3636 > UBA3636. The sequence continues at coordinate 624 of JAFTHC010000019.1, read as the reverse complement.
ACGACAAGATGATGGAGGCGGTTTCCGTCGAGCAGACCGCGGTCTTCGAGGCGGCGGAGTTCTTCGCGCGCACCGAGGGCACGCTCCCCGCGCCCGAGTCGAGCCACGCGATCCGCGCGGCGATCGACGAAGCGCTGCGCTGCAAGAAGGAGGGCATCGAGGAGAACATCTTCTTCGGCCTCACCGGCACGGGCTACTTCGACCTGACCGCCTACGCCAGCTACAACGACCGGAAGATGACCGACCAGGTCCCGACGGACGACGAGCTCGCCGTCCCGCGCGCGAAGCTGCCGTAGCATGCGCCCCCTGCGCGTCGTCGTCGCCCCCGACTCCTTCAAGGGCACGCTGACCGCCGCCGAGGCGGCGGCGGCGATCGCGGAGGGGCTCGCGGATGTCCTGCCGGCCGGTTCGCGGATCGACTGCGTGCCGATGGCCGACGGCGGGGAGGGCACGGTGGAGGCGTTCCTCGCCGCCGTGCCGGACGCGCGGCGCGTCGAGTGCGACGCGACCGACCCGCTCGGGCGGCCGATCCGCGCCTTTTTCGGCTATCGCCCCGGGGAGCGCCTCGCGGTCGTGGAGCTCGCGGCCGCGTCGGGCCTGCCGCTCCTGGCGCCGGAGGAGCGC
>JAFTHC010000144.1 GCA_017457625.1 Kiritimatiellia bacterium | reverse complement strand
CTACTCCGAAACGCAAGGCCGCATGCAGAACGGCTTCTGGTTCGACAACCCGCCCTGGTACGAACCGATCGACCTGAACAAGGCGTTCGGGACGACGAACCAGCCGGTCGCGCACTTCTACAGTTTTGCGGTCGGGACGAACGTGTTCCTCAACGAACTGCGCACGAGCAACAACGGCGCGACGCAGCGCAGCCAGCAGTTCATCGAGTTCCTCGGTCCCCTGCCGCCCGGCAACAAACCGCAAATCAAGGGGTGGACCATTACCCACGCCGCGCGCGGGAACAGCGGCTACCCGATACTCGGGGAGGACATGTACACCAACACCATCGCCGGGACCGCGGTCTTCCGCGAGGCGTCCAACGCCACGACCAACAAGGGCTGGGGCTTCTACGTGCTGGGCAACGCGGCCGTCCCCAACGTGGACGAAGAGCTCTTCCCCGAGGAAGACTCGACCTACATGTATTACCGCGGCGCGCTGGTCGTGAGGCGTTCGATGGGCGCCTACGCGCAGCGCGTCTGCTGGACGTCCGGCAGCCAGAGGGACGTCCAGGACTTCATCGACATGGGCTACACGTATCTGGGCGCCCTCAGCGGCAGTTCCTCCAGAAAGCCGACCTACGCCTGGGTCCCGGACCCGGCGGCGGAGGACGAGAATTCGCACGACATGGTCTGGTCGTCCGCCTACTACGCCGACAGCGCCATCACGCCCGGCGGCTTCAACCTCGGCCAGGAGGACGCCCTCTGGGACATCCTCAACGAAGAAGAGGAGAAGATTCCGCCGCTCGTGTCGCAGCCCGTCGTCACGCGGTTCGAGTTCGCCGACGCTGCGGACGTCGAGGGTCTCGCGTTGCCGGCCACGTGGGAAAAGGTCGCGCTGCTGTCCTTCGCGGTGCAGACGACGAACGGCGTCGCGCTCGCCAAAGGGGACTACTCGTGGTATCTGGAATCCACGACGGCCCTGCCGTTCCCGGCGGGCGGCTCCGGCACGGAAATCGGCGGCGAATCGGCTCCGGCCGACAAGGACGTGGAGGCCGAGGCGGGCACCGAGGTCGAGGTCACCTTCGCCATCTCGGTCGATGACATGGACGTGATCGACACGCGCTTCTACCGCATCAAGGCGTATCCGAAGGGCGAATGACGCTCGAAGAGTTCGAATCGGCGCTCGACGGGGTCCTCGCGGACGCCGACCGGGCGCTGGAGGCCCGGCGGGGGGAGCGGTGGCCGCTCCACCCCGCCCGGCCGCCGGCCGGGGCGGCCGCGAACCCGCGCTACGACGGTCTCTTCCGCGTGACGGCGGCGTTCACGGCCGGGTTCGGCTCGGAGAAAGGGCCGGGCTACCTCCTGCGCGCGGAGCCGGCCACGCTCGCGCGCGTGCCGGCGGAGGAGCGCGCGGCGCTGGAGGACGAAGCCGCGGCGCTGGTGCGCGAGGGGCTCGGGCGCGCGTTTCCGGGCCGCGAGCTGCGCGTGGAGCGCGACGGCGGGGTCTACAAGATCTTCGGCGACCTGTCGCTGGGATAGAAGGGGCGGCGGATGGACGCCCGGCGCATCCGGAGAGGCCTTTCGGCGGCGGGCGCGGCGGCGCTCGACCTGCTCTTCCCGCCCGCGTGCGAGTTGTGCGGCGGCCCTTCGCGCGGCCACCTGTGCGAGGCCTGCCGCGCGCGCATCCTCCCCCGCGAAGCGCGCCTGTGCTGCCGCGTCTGCGGCAAGCTCCTGATCGAGGCCGACCGCGCCGCCGGCGCGACCGATCCTCTTTGCGCGGGCTGCCGCAAGCACCCGCCCGCGTTCACGCTGGCGCGCAGCGCGGCCGCGTTCCACGGGCCGGCCGGAACGCTCGTCCGCGCCGTCAAATACGGCGGGCGGACGTGGATCGCGGACGTGCTGGCCGCCCTCGCCGCGCAGTGCTTCCGCGACTCGTTCGACGGGGCGGCGGTCGATCTGGCGGTGCCGGTCCCGCTGCATCCGGCGCGCGAACTCGCCCGCGGGTTCAACCAGTCGGCGCTCCTCGCGGCCGGCGTCGCGCGGCGTCTCGGCGTCCCGATGCGGACCGACCTGCTGCGCCGCGTGCGCGAGACGCAGACCCAGACGCGCATGGACCGCGCGGGGCGCCGCGAGAACATGCGCGGCGCCTTCGAGGCCGCGCCCGGCGCCGGCGCGCGCCTTGCCGGCAAGACGGTGCTCGTGGTGGACGACGTGATGACGACCGGCTCCACGCTGGACGCCTGCGCCGCCGCGCTGCGCGAAGCCGGCGCGGCGCGCGTCCTCGCCCTCTCCGCCGCCCGCGACTGAAGCGCGCGCCTTGCGCGCGCGGGAAGGGGTGTGCTAGAATGCGGGCCATTCCAGCCCCTTTTCCGCCATGTTCACGCTCCTCGGCTCCGCCGCCCATCCCCCGTTCCGCCACGCCCAGCTCGAAGAGGCCCTCGCCGGGGCCCTCGGCGCGCCCGTGAAGCTCACAGCCGAGTTCGTCTACCTCCTGGACGCGCCGGTCGGCCTCGGCGATCCGGAGATCGTCCGCGCCTCCGAGCTGCTCGGCGCCGTCGGCCGCGCCGAACCCAAGGAGAAGGGCTGCGTCTTCGTCTCCCCGCGCAAAGGCACGATCTCGCCGTGGAGCTCGAAGGCGAGCGACATCTTCCGCTCCTGCGGCCTCGGCCAGTGGGTGCGGCGCGTGGAACGCGCGGTGCGCGTCCGCGTGGAAAAGGACGGCCGGGCGCTCGCGCCGGACGCCCTCGCGCCCGCCTTCCCGCTCCTGCACGACCGCATGACGGAGGGCGTCTACGACGACCTCTCGGACCTCTTCGCCGCAAGCGAGCCCAAGCCGGGGCGCGTCTTCGACGTGCTCGCGGAGGGCCGCGCCGCGATCGAGCGCGCGAACGTGGAGCTCGGCCTCGCGCTCTACCCGGACGAGATCGACTACCTGGCGGACTGCTACGCCAAGGCCGGCAAGAACCCGACCGACACGGAGATCGTGATGTTCGGCCAGGTCAACTCCGAGCACTGCCGCCACAAGATATTCAACGCGTCCTGGACGCTCGACGGAACGCCCGAGGAACTTTCTCTCTTCAAGATGATCCGCGGCACGCACGCGGCGCACCCGCAGGGGACGCTGCTGGCCTACTCGGACAATTCGTCCGTGATCGAAGGTTTCCGCTCCGACGCGTTCGTCTGCGACCCCGCCACGAAGCGCTACGTCTGGCAGCCCGACCAGGTCGACATCCTGATGAAGGTGGAGACGCACAACCACCCGACCGCGATTTCGCCCTTCCCGGGCGCGGCGACGGGCGTCGGCGGCGAGATCCGCGACGAGGCCGCGACGGGCGTCGGCTCGCGCAGCAAGTGCGGCATCTGCGGCTTCATGGTCTCTCACCTGCGCATCCCCGGCTACGCGTTGCCGTGGGAGAAGGACACGAGCGCGCCCGCGCGCCTCGCCTCGCCGCTCGCGATCATGACCGAAGGCCCGCTCGGCGGCGCCGCGTTCGGCAACGAGTTCGGACGCCCGCAGCTATGCGGCTTCTTCCGCACGTTCGAGGCGGAGGCGGACGGCCGCTCGTGGGGCTACGACAAGCCGATCATGCTCGCCGGCGGCATGGGCAACATCCGCCGCTCGATGGTGCTCAAGAAGGACATTCCCGTCGGCTCGCTCATCGTGCAGATCGGCGGTCCCGCGATGCGCATCGGGCTCGGGGGCGGCGCCGCCAGCTCGCTCGTCCTGGGCTCCAACGACGCGGAGCTGGACTTCAACTCCGTCCAGCGCGGCAACGCCGAGATGCAGCGCCGCTGCCAGGAGGTGGTGGACGCGTGCGTGGCGCTCGGACCGGAAGGCAACCCGATCCTCTCGATCCACGACCTCGGCGCGGGCGGTCTCTCGAACGGCTGCCCGGAGCTCGTCGAAAAGACCGGCGGCCGCTTCGAGCTGCGCGCGGTGCACAACGAGGAGCCCTCGATGTCGCCGATGGAGATCTGGTGCTGCGAAGCGCAGGAGCGCTACGTGCTCGCGCTCAAGCCCGAGGCGAAGGAATTCTTCGAGGCGCTCTGCGCGCGCGAGCGCTGCCCCGTCGCGTTCATCGGAGAAGCGACCGGCGACCACCGGCTCGTCCTCTCCGACTCGCATTTCGGCGACAAGCCGATCGACATGGACGTCGGCGTGCTGCTCGGCAAGCCTCCGCGCATGCACCGCGACGTGAAGCGCCGCAAAGTCTCGCTCCCGCCCGTCGCGTTCGCGAGCGCGGCCGTCCGCGCCGCGCCGCTCGGCGGCGGCGCCGCCGAGAGTCAAACGGCCGCGCTGTCTGACGGTCGCACGGTCGAGGCGCCCGCGGAGCCGGACGCCGGACGCGAGACGCCGACCGATCCGCTGCTGGCCGAATTCGAAGCGCTTCGGGCCAAGCGCGAAGGACGCGAACCGGAAGCCCCGGAAACGCCCGCCGGCGAGCGCGGCGAGCCGCCGCCCGGCGCGCCGAGTGCTCCTTGCGAGCCGCCGCCCGTCGCGCCCGAGCCCGAAGAAGCGCTCCTGCGCGTGCTCTCGCACCCGACGGTCGCGGACAAGACGTTCCTCATCACGATCGCGGACCGCACGGTCACGGGCACGGTCCACCGCGACCAGATGTGCGGCCCCTACCAGCTGCCCGTCGCGGACAACGCGGTCGTCCTCACCGGCTACCACGGCCACGACGGCGCGGCGATGGCGTGCGGCGAGCGCGCGCCCGTGGCCGTGACGGACGGTCCGGCCTCCGGCCGCCTCGCGGTCGCCGAAGCGGTCCTCAACCTCGCCTCCGCGGGCGTGCCCGAGATCGGGCAGATCAAGCTCTCCGCCAACTGGATGGCCGCCTGCGGCGAGCCCGGCCAGGACGCCGAGCTCTACGACACGGTGCGCGCCGTCGCGGCGGAGTTCTGTCCCGCCGCCGGCCTCTCGATTCCCGTCGGCAAGGATTCGTGCTCGATGTCGACGGTCTGGTCGGACGACGGCGCCGAACACCGGCAGCTTTCCCCGCTCTCGCTCGTCGTCTCCGCGTTCGGGCCGGTGCCGGACGTGCGGATCGGCGTCACGCCCGACCTCAAGAAGTGCGACGTGGAGAGCTCTCTCGTGCTCGTCGACTTCGCGCCCGGCAAGCGCCGCCTCGGCGCGTCGATCCTCGCGCAGTGCTGGAACCTCGTCGGAGGCGACGTGCCGGACTTCGAGGATCCCGCCAAGCTCGTCGCGTTCTACGGCGCGTTCCAGCGCCTGCTCGCAGACGGCCGCCTCCTCGCCGCGCACGACCGCTCGGACGGCGGCCTCGCCGCGTGCGTCGCCGAAATGGCGATCGCGGGCGGGATCGGCGCGCGCATGGAGTTCCCCGAAGCCGGCTCGAGGCAGGACGTCCTGGCGACGCTCTTCAGCGAAGAGCCCGGCATGGTGCTGCAGGTCGCGGACGCGGACCTGCCCGCCGTGTTCGGCGCGTTCGCGGCGGCGGACGTCCACGCGGAGCGCCTCGGGCCCGTCACGCCCGACGCGCGCTTCCTCACGGCCGCGTTCGGCGGCGTCCCGCGGCTCGACGCGCCCCTCGCCCGCATCCGCGCCGCGTGGAGCGAAAACTCGATCCGCATGCGCGCTCTGCGCGACAACCCCGCCTGCGCGGACGCCGAGCGCGCCGCCGCGGCGGACGACAAGGACCCCGGCCTGCACTTCGCCGCGACGTTCGACCCGGACGCCGCGCCGGCGGTCGGCAACCCCGACGCCCGCCCGCGCATGGCGATCCTGCGCGAAGAGGGCGTGAACGGCCACGTCGAAATGGCCGCCGCGTTCGTCGCGGCCGGGTTCGAAGCGGTGGACGTGCACACGACCGACCTGCTGGAAGGCCGCGCGGACCTGAAAGACTTCGCGGGCCTCGTCGCGTGCGGCGGCTTCAGCTACGGCGACGTGCTCGGCGCTGGCTCCGGCTGGGCCAACACGATCCTCTACAACGACAAGCTGCGCGACATGTTCCAGGCGTTTTTCGAGCGCCCCGGGACCTTCACGCTCGGCGTGTGCAACGGCTGCCAGATGGTCTCCCAGCTCAAGGACATCATCCCGGGCGCGTCCGACTGGCCTCGCTTCGTCAACAACCGCTCCATGCGGTTCGAGGCGCGCTACGCGACCGTGGAGGTGCTCAAATCGCCGTCCGTCCTGCTGCGCGGCATGGAAGGCTCGCGCCTGCCGATCGCCGTCGCCCACGGCGAAGGCTTCGCGCGCTTCGAGACGGCCGAGTCGCGCCAGCGCCTGCTGATGGCCTCGCGCGCGAGCCTGCGCTACGTGGACAACCTCGGCGCCGCGACCGAACGCTACCCGCTCAACCCGAACGGCAGCGAAGGGGGTCTCACCGCTTTCACGACGGCGGACGGCCGCGCGACGATCATGATGCCGCACCCCGAGCGCGGCTTCCGCGCCGTGCAGCTCTCCTACCGCCCCGCGGGCTTCTGCGAGGGCGAGGCCGGCCCCTGGCTGCGCCTCTTCCGCAACGCCCGCGCGTTCATCGGGTAAGACCGCGCCCGTCCCGGTTCCGTTTTTTCTGGATTCCTCCGCCGTTTGCGGGTATACTCCTTTCCCATGAGCACGCTTCCAACCATCCGGATCGGCGGCGCGCCCTCCGCGGAGGGCGCCGGGGATCAACCGGCCGAGCCCGGAAAAACGAGCAAACTTCCCGTCATCCGCATCGGTGGCGCCGCGCCCGCCGCTTCGCCCGGACAGACGGCGAAAATCCCGGATCTTGCCGCGCCCGCGGCTGCGCCCGCGCCCGCGGCTCCTGCGCCCGTAGCTGCTCCGGCATCCGTTCCCGCGCCCGAGACGCCGGCTCCCGCTCCCGAGCCCGCGGCCGTTCCGGCTTCCGCACCTGCTCCTGCACCCGCGACGCCGGCTCCCGTTCCCGCGCCCGAGACGCCGGCTTCCGCTCCCGAGCCCGCGGCCGTTCCGGCTTCCGCACCTGCTCCTGCACCCGAGACGCCGGCTCCCGCTCCCGCGCCCGTTCCGGCTCCCGTTCCCGCACCCGAGACGACCGCGTCCGCCCCCGCGGCCGCGGCGCCGGCCGAAGCGCCGAAGCCGACCCTGCCGAAAACCGGGTTGCGGCCCGGTCTCAAACTGCCGCCGCGCACCGGTCCGGTCGGCAAGAAGCGCGTGCCGGGCAAACTCGGTCCCGGCCTGAAGCTGCCGCCGAAGCCCGGCGCGCCCGCGGCGGCCGCTTCCGCACCCGCCGCTTCCGCGCCCGCGGCCGCGAAACCCGCCGCGGCGCCCGCCGCGAAACCGGCGGACGCGAAGAAGGATGCGCCTTCGAAGAAAGAGCCTCCGAAGAAAGAGCCGCCGAAAAAGGACGAACCGAAGAAGGCGGAGGCCGACAAGAAGGACGGCAAGAAGAAACGCCGCTTCAATCCGCTCCGGCTGCTCCCGAACCTGCTGATCCTTCTGGCCGCGACGTTCGTCACGGCCGGTTTCCGCGCCCGCGATCTGGAAGGCGCGCGGGTCCTGCAGCCGCCGCCGCGCGCGGCGGCGAAGGCCGCCGGACCGGAAAAGACGGTCGAGGTTTCGGGGGCGATCCGCCCCGTCCGGGCCAAGGCCGGACTCTCGCTGCGCGTCGTGCACGTCGCGGCGGCCGCCGCGGCCGCCGCCGAGATCGAGCCGGAGCCCGTCGAAGAAGCGCCGGTCGAGGCGCCGCCGCCCGAACCGAAGAAGAAGGAACTCGTCAAACGCGTCCCGGCGGACCTCTTCGAAGACGCGATTCTCGAGACGGTCCGGATGCTCCGCACCAAACCGTGGGAAGAGGCGCGCCGCTCCGCGGTGAACTCCTTCTCGGACATCGCCCGCAAGGAGAAGAACCGCAACCGCGACTGCTACGCCGTGATCGGCGCGCTCAATTCGGCCAAGCCGTGGGACGACCTCGTGGCCGAGACGCTCTACGCGCACCCGGAGAAGCGCGAAATCCTGATCGGCAAGACGCGGCACGTCATCGTCCCGACCGGCACGATGACGGGCGCGGTCGTCTGCAAGCGCTTCGTCAAGGGGCAGACGCTTCTCAACCAGACGCTTTCCCTCGCGGACATGGCTCCGAAGGAGATGCTGCGGATCCTGCGCTCCGAGAAGCCGGAAGCGTCGCGCCCGGCGCTCTACTCGCGCGCGTTTCTCGAGCTCGTCCACGGATCGCCCAAGTCGTTCCGCGCGTTCGTCGAGAAGCACCCGAAAATCGAGGCGATGAAAATCTTCTACGTCGCTTACGAACTCAAGCGCCTGAACGACCGCGGCGAACCCTGACGCCCGCGCCCGGCGCGGCTGGGAGACAGACATGGACGAATCCGACAAGAAACCGGCCGCGGCCGCGCGTCTCGCGCGGGCCGTGCGCAGGGCCGTGCGTTTCGTGAACCGCGACGTGTGGGACCTGGAGACCTCCGCCCTGCGCGGCGCGAAGCGTTCGCTCGTGCGGACGGTGCGCGTGCTCTACCTCGTCGCCCGCGGCTTCCGGCGCGACGAATGCACGCTGCACGCCTCCTCGCTCACGTTCATGACGCTGCTCTCGGTCGTTCCGGTCCTCGCGCTCGCCCTTTCGCTCGCGAGCGCCGCCGTGGACACCGCGGAGTTGCGGGAGAGCGCGAAGGGGTGGGTGCGGAATTTCTTCGACACGCAGGGGATTGCGGAGACGCCGGCAGGCGTCGAGGAGGAGGAGGGCGTTGTTTCTCACGCGGAGTCCGCGGCGGGCGCGGAGATTGTTGAATCTCACGCAGAGAACGCGGAGAACGCAGAGGTTTTTGTTTCTCACCCGGAGTCCGCGGAGGTTGTTGAATCTCACGCAGAGAACGCAGAGAACGCAGAGAACGCGGAGGTTGTTGAATCTCACGCAGAGAACGCAGGGAACGCGGAGGTTGTTGTTTCTCACGCGGAGGACGCGGAGGGCGGCGGAATCACGGTGGAGAAGCTGGAGCGGCTGGTGGACAAGGGTTTCGACATCGTCGAGAAGTTGAACTTCCGCGCACTCGGCGGCGTGGGCCTGCTGGTGCTCGTCTGGACGGTGATCGGGCTGCTGGGCAATATCGAAAAGTCGTTCAACCACGTATGGGGCGTGTCCAGGCCGCGGACGCTCGCGCGCAAATTCACGGACTACCTCTCCGTCGTGATCATCCTGCCGTTCCTGTGCGCGGCCGCCTCGTCCGTGCCCGTCGTGTCCGCGGCCGCCCGGCACCTGCACCGCGTCGAAGGCGCGTTCGGCATGGGCTCGGTCGCGGCGGGGCCGTTCTTCCGGGCCGTCTGGGTGGTCGTCATCCTCACGGTCGCGTTCTGCTTCTTGCTGCGTTTCGCGCCGAACACGCGCGTGCGGTTGCGGCCGGGGCTGCTCGGCGGGTTCGTCGCCGCGGTCGGCCTTTCGGTCTGGCTCAAGCTCTGCCTCGTGCTGCAGATCGGCGTGGCGAAGAACAGCGCGCTCTTCGGCTCGTTCGCGATGGTGCCGATCCTGCTCTCGTGGGTCTACGTGTCCTGGACGATCCTGCTCGTGGCGGCCGAAGTCTCCTACGCGGCGCAGAACGCCGACAGCTACGAGCTCGAGACGGGCTGGGAGACGCCGTCGCCGCGCGCGCGGCTCCTGCTCGCCGCGGCGCTGCTGCGCTCGCTGGAGACCGCGGTCGAGTCCGGCCCCGGCACGCTCTCGATCGGCGCGTTCACGCGGAAACACCGCGTCTCGTTCCGCCTCGTGCGGACGGTCTGCCGCGACCTGTGCGAAGCCGGCCTGCTCGCGCCCGTCGAGGGCGAGCCCGACACGTTCGCCTCGCGCGTCGACCTCTCGCGCTCCACCGTCGGGTCGCTCGCCCGCACGCTGCTGGACGCCGGCTCGTCCGTCGATTCGCTCGGTCTGGGCGTGCTGCCCGGCGCCCGCCCGCTCTCCGACAAGATCGACTCCGTCCTCGCCTCGACGCCCCCGCTTTCGTCCCTCCCGGCCGACCCGTGACGCCCGCGTCGGCCGGAACGCACCCCGCCACGGCCGATGCATACCCGCGTATGCACCGCGCATGCGCGAGCGCGGCGGAAAACCGAGAAAACCGGACGATTCCCGCCAACGCCCGTTCGATGGCACGCCCCGTGCTTCCGGCAACCGACGCACCCAACCTGCGAGCTTTCGAACCTGCGAACTTTCCAACCCACCCCCTCCGAACCATGAAACGAATCCTTCCCATCTTCGCCGCCGCGCTGTTCGCGCTGCCCGTTTTCGCGCAGGAACCCGCCGCGCCGGCCGCCGACGCGGCGCCCGCCGCCGAAGCCGTCCAACCGCAACCCTCCGGCACTGTCGCGGAAGAAGCCGCCGAGACGCCCGAGTCCGTGCTCGACCGCTGGACGCTCTACCTCAAGCAGGGCGGCAAGACGATGTGGTTCATCGGCCTGCTCTCCGTGCTCGGCCTCGGCTGCGCGCTGGAGCGCTTCTGGAACCTGCGCCGCTCGCGCATCGTCCCGGCCGGGCTCGCGGGGGACGTCGTCCGCGCCTGGCGCGAAGGCGCCTTCGGCCAGGTCGAGGAGCTCTGCGCCAAGAACCGCAGCGTGCTGGCGCGCGTCGTGGAGACGATGCTCGAGCACCGCGACGCGGAGGACTTCCAGGCCGCCAAGACGTTCGCGGAGGACAAGGCCGGCCGCGAGCTGCGCCTCGAAGGCCGCAAGGCCGCCATGCTCGCCACCGTCGCCACGCTCGCGCCGCTGCTGGGCCTCTTCGGCACGGTGCTCGGCCTGCTGGAGGCGTTCGGGACCGTCGCGGCGATGGGCGAAATGGGCGACGCGTCGGTCCTCGCCGATTCGATCGGCAAGGCGCTCGTCACCACGGTCGCCGGCCTCGCGGTCGCGATGCCCGCGCTCTTCGTCCACGGCATCCTGCGCAACCGCCTCGCGCTCTACTCGGTGATGCTCGAGGAGGAGATCGCCACGATCGTGAGCCGCGCCTTCGCGCCGAAGCGCTAGTCCGGGGAGGGCCTCCGCCATGGCGATCAAACACGAAGAGGACGCCCCGGTCGAGGTGCAGCTCACGCCGCTGATCGACTGCGTGTTCCTGCTCCTCATCTTCTTCCTCGTCTCGTCCCAGCTCAAGAAGGTCGAGAAACGGCTCGACGTGACGCTTCCCGACGCGCAGGTCGTGAAGACCTACAAGGCCACGCCCGACGTGATCTCCGTGGGCGTCACCGCCCGCGGGAACCTCTACGTGAACGCCCGCCCCGTCGGCGCCGGCGGCCTGCTGGACGCGCTCCGCGCCGCCAAGGCCGCGCGCCCCGGCTGCCGCGTGGTCCTGGACGGCGACGTGCACGCGCCGTTCCGCGCCGTCGTGCAGGCGATCGACGCCTGCGCCATGACCGGCCTCGAAGTGGCCGGCATCCACACGGCCGACGACATCCGCGAGCCATGATCGAGATCCGCCGCCACAACTTCGGCTGGGACGCCGCGTCCGTCGTGCTGCACGTCGCGCTCTTCGCGGCGCTCGTGCTCCTCACGCCGGTTCGCAAGCTCGTCTTCCCCGAGCGGGAGCCCGTCGCCCCGCCCGTCGAGAAGATGTCCGCCGACAAGATCGAGGAGCTCGACGAAAAGCTCGCCGAGGCCCGCTCGCGCGAACTGCAGCGCGACCTCACGACGCTCCAGACCGTCCTCAACGACATGGAGGTTGTCCGCGACCAGCTGCGCCAGGACTTCGACGACGTGGTGGAGGACCTCTCCGCCGACGCGAAAGACGAACTCAAGAAAGCCGTCGAGGAGGCGCGCGAGCGCCAGAAGGAGGCCCTCGCCGAGCAGGACCAGGCGCAGAAGAACGTCGACAAGCTCGCCGAGGCCGAGAAGCGGGATCTCGCGCAGTCCGCGCAGACGGTCGAGCAGGCGGCCCACGATCTGTACTGGCGGGACTACATGGACGTGGCGGCCGCGCAGTCGAGCGCCCAGAACGCCCTCGACCGCGTCCAGACAGCCGCTTCCTTCGCCGGCTACGAAGAAGTCGCCAAGGCCGCCGAAGAGCTCCGCGACGCGCAGATCGCCGCCGCGCGGGCCCAGACCGCCGAGGCCCAAAAGATTCTCGAACCGACCGCGAAAATCGCCGACTTCCGCCAGGCCGCCACGGACAAGGCCGAAGCCGAAAAGAGGGCAGATGCCGAGAAGAGGGAGGAGGCGGCCGAAGCCGAGAAGAAGGCGAAGGCAGAGGCCGAGCAAAAGCAGGCCGAGCAACGGAAGGCCGAGGCCGAACAGCGCCGCACCGAGGCCGAGCGGCAGCGCAACCAGGCCGAAGACCGCCGCCGCGAGGCGCAGAACGAGAAGGCCAACGCGGAGAACGACAAGCGCCAGGCCGAGAGCCGCAAGCACGACGCCGAGAACCGCGCCCGCCAGGCCCAGAACGAGGAGAACCAGGCCAAGTCCCGCCAGCAGCAGGCCGAGCGCGAGGAAAACGCAGCCAAGGACCGCGGCCAGAAGGCCGAGAACGACCGCGCCGCCGCGCAGGCCAAGGCCGAGAAGGCCGACCAGGAGCGCCAGCAGGCGCACGAAACGGCCGAGCGGAAGGGCCGCGAGCAGCAGGAGGCGAAGAATCGCGGCGATCAGAAGGCCGAGCAGGCCGCGAAGGGGGCGAAGGAGCAGGCGCAGCGCGAGGAAAAGCAGGCGCAGGACCGCAAGAACCAGGCCGAGCGCGAACGGCAGCAGGCGCAGCAGCGCAAGGACCAGGCGGCGCGCGAGGAGAACCAGGCCCGCGAGCGCAAGGAGCGCGCGCAGAACGAGGCTCAGCAGGCCGCCGCCCGCCGCGACGAGCAAAACCGCAACGCGGCGTCCGAAAACGAAAAGGCGCGGCAGGCCGACCAGCGGGCGAAGGCCGCGCAGGAAAAATCGAACGCCGCCGAACGCGAGCGCAACGAGGCGCAGAAGCGCACCGACCAGGCGCGCTCCGAGCGCGACCGCGCCGAGAACGAGCGCCGCGCCGCCGAGAACCGCTGGCGCGAAGCCAACCACCGCGCCGGAGTCGCCGCCGACCGCGCCAAGGAGAACCAACGCAACGCCGACGCCGCGCAGAAGCGCATGGACGAAGCGCGCCGCGTCGCGCAGGCCGTCGACGCCGCCGCGCAGAAGGCGCACCAGGCGCGCGCCCGCGAAGCGCAGCAGAAGGTCCTCGACGCGATGGTCAAGCTCGACGCCGCGATCGAGCGCGACGTCGCCAAGCCCCGCAGCCACGTCCCCGACACGTTCGAAACGAACGAACTCGCCACGCGCAGCACCGCCGATCTCACCATCTCCGAAGCCTACGAACTGGCGCGCGACATCGAGGAAGCGGTCACCGAAACCTACCGCGAAGTCGTCGCCGCCGCGACCGCGCTCGAGCAGCACCTGCCGCTGGAGGAGGCCGAGCGCCTCACGGACGTCGCCAAACCCGTCCGCGCCGACATCGACGCGGAGCTGCTGGACGGCAAGGCGCGCACGGCCGAACAGCTCGCCGCGCAGAAAGAGGCGCGCTACAGCGCCGTGCGCGAAACCGAGAACATGGTCGACGCCTCGATGGCGATGATGAACGAAGCCTTCCAGCTCTCCGGTTTCGGCGAAGGCGGCGACTTCCGGGACCGGTCCCGGCGCCTGGCGCAGGGCCTCAAATGGCTCCGGCGCGGCGACCTCGCGGGCCGCGACGCGGGCGATCGCCTCGAGCGGTTCCACGCGCTCGGCGGCCTTTCGATGCAAATCGAGCGCGCGGCCGCCGAAGAGAAGAACGCGCGGGCCAAGGACCTGCGCGGCGTCCAGATGGGCGGCCTCGCGCAGACCGGGCTCGACGGCAAGGACGAAAAGTTCCGGCGCGCCGCCGGGCGCGGCGGCGAATACGTCGGGCAGCCCAAGTCGTTGCCCGAGGCCGGCACCGGCGCCGACCTCGTGGCGGGCAACACGCTCTCGCTCGACCCCGCCTCGCGCGGGCAGCCCGCCGGCTGGATGTATCTGAACAGCTGGTGGATCATCGGGCCGTTCCCGAACCCGGACCGCGTGAACATCACGCGCAAGTTCCCGCCCGAATCCGTGATCGACCTCGACGCCGCCTACGAAGGGCAGGGCGGGCTCGTGAAATGGCAGTTCGCGCAGGCGCGCTCGAACTTCCCGCCCGAGCGCCACAACCGGCACCGCTCCGAAGTCATCCCGCCGGACCGGCGCGAATTCGCCATCTGGTACGGCTACACCATCCTGCGCGTCGACCGCGAATGCGACGTGTGGCTCGCCGCCGGTTCCGACGACCGCTCCGACGTGTGGGTGAACGGCATGAAAGTGTGGGCGAGCGGCAACAACCGCAAAGTCTGGACGATCGACGAGGGCTTCCGCCGCATCCACCTGCACAAAGGCGCCAACACGGTGCTCGTGCGCCTGGAGAACGGCCCCGGCCCGACCAGCTTCTCGGTCTGCGTCTCCCCGGCCGACGCGCCGCCGCCGCTCTAGGGCGGCGGCATGCCGAGGGCGTCGCCGCGCGGGCCGTGCAGCGCCACGCTCTGCACGAGCCCGAGCATCGCGAGCGTCGCGACCGTGAACGTGCCGCCGTAGCTCACGAGCGGCAGAGGGATGCCCGTGATCGGCATCACTCCGATCGTCATGCCCACGTTCACGAACACGTGCGTGAAGAGGATCGCCGCCACGCCCGCGCAGATCAGGCGGCCCGTCGCGTCGCGGCACGCCAGGCCCGTCCAGACCACGCCCCCGACCAGACCGCCGAAGAGCAGCAGCAGCAGCGCGCAGCCCTCGAAGCCCGTCTCTTCCGCGATCACGGAAAAGATGAAGTCCGAGGACGACACGGCCCACGGCAGGTAGCCGAGCAGGTTCTGCGTGCCCTGCATGTAGCCCTTGCCCGAACGCCCGCCGGAGCCCACCGCGATCTTGCTCTGCATCAGGTTCCAGCCCTTGCCGCGCGGGTCGCGCTCCGGGTAGACGAACGTGAGAACGCGCGCCTTCCAGTGCGGGAAGATCACGCGGTCCGTCACGCGCTCGACGCGCGCCTTGTTTTCCGGCGAAAGACGCTCGGGCAGCAGGATCGCGCCGAAGAAGACGGCGGCCGCCAGCGCCCCGGCGCCGACGAGCGCCAGCAGCGTCCGCCGCGCGACGCCCGACACGAACGCCATCGCCACGGCCGCGACGGCGAACGGGATCGCCGTCCCCATGTCCGGCTCCACGAGCACCAGCGCCGCGGGCAGGGCCGCCGCCGCCAGCGCCCCCCAGAGCCGCCATTGCTGCGAGGAAAGCGGCGCGCGCGCCAGGACGAACGCGAGCATCGGCACGACCGCCACCTTCGCGAACTCCGAGGGCTGGAAGAGCCCCATGATCCAGCGGTGCGCGCCCATGTTGTTGGTCGTGCCGATCCCCGGGACGAACACGAGCAGGAGCAGGACGACCGTCCCGAGCCACGGGACCGCCGCCGCGTCGATCCACTTGCGGTAGTCCAGGCGCGCCAGCGCGACCTGCGCGGCGAGCCCGAGCGGGATCCAGACGCGCAGCACGTCGATCCAGAGCGTGCGCGGCTTGCCCACGCGGATCGAGCCGGCGCTGCGCACGAACAGCACGCCGTAGGCCAGCAGGCCGGCCATGCACAGCACGACGACCCAGTTGACGCGCAGCCCCCGCCGCGGCGCGGCGGAGGCGTCTCCTTCGGGCGTTCTGGACCGGAACAGCGGCATGGGGGAGGGGATGGCGGCGCGTCAGGTCCCGCGGCCGAGCCGCGCGAGCACGAGTTTGAGATCCTCCCACGCGGTGCGCTTGGCGGACGGGCACCGCAGCAGGTAGGCGGGGTGGAAGGTCGGCATCACCGGGATGCCCTCGAACGACTGCCAGATGCCGCGGACGCGCGAAATCGACGCGCCCGGATCGCCCGAGAGACCCCGCCACGCGGTCGCGCCGAGCGCGACGATCGCCTTGGGCCGCACGAGCGCGATCTGGCGCTTGAGGAACGGGATGCAGACCGACATTTCGTCCGGCGTCGGCGTCCGGTTGCCCGGCGGCCGGCACTTGAGGATGTTCGCGATGAAAACGTCCGCGCGGGCGTAGCCCATCGCGGCGATCATCTTGTCGAGCAGCTGCCCGGCGCGCCCGACGAACGGCCGGCCCTGCAGGTCTTCGTCCGCGCCCGGCGCTTCGCCCACGAACATCACGTCCGGGCCCGTGCCGTTGCCTTCGCCCGGCACGGCCTTCGTGCGCGTGGCCGCAAGCGCGCAGGCGCCGCACCCCGCCACGGCCGCGGCCACGGCCGCCAAGTCGGGCGCCGCGGCCGCGAGAGCCGAGGGCGTCGAAGCGGAAGCAGCGGGCGCAGGCGCCGGCGGTGCGGGTGGCGCGGCGGGTCTCGTCGGCGCGGGCGCGGGCGCGGCCGGCGCGACGCCGAGAAGGAAATCCTGGGCGACCGCCGGGTCGATCGGGGCGCGGCGGCGGCCGGCCTGGATTTCGACCTCCAGGTGCGTGCGCAGGTCGGCGAGGATGTCGCGTGGAACGTTCATCGGTCGCCGGGCGCCCCGAAAAGGAGGAACGGATTGCCGGCCGGGCCGGCGAGTTTGTCGCGGAGGTCCTCCACGAGGAAGACGGCGCGGCGGGCGTCTTCCAGGCCGTCCTCCTGGAACGAGCGGTAGTCGCGCACCAGTTCGGTCAGGCGCGCGTTCAGCTCTGCCTGCGCGGCTTCGCGGGACGCGGCGTCGGGCGCCGCCACGAGCGCCGCGCGCAGGCGGGACGACTCCGCGTTGAGCCGGGTCCGGCGCTCCTCGACGCCGCGCTCGTAGTCCGCGGCGGCGGCTTTCGCCGCGCGGTAGGCGGCGGCCGCTTCGTCGCCGAGAGCCGCGCGGAGGGCCGGTTCGTCCGCCTCGTAGAGCGCCACGACGATCTGCCGCTCGTAGAAGACGGGCGGCGCGTCGGGCCGCACCCAGGGGCGGGCGATTTCGCGGCCGTCGCGCCCGAGCAGGACGAGCGTCGGGAACGCGTCCACGCCGAAATGGTCGGCGATTGCCTTGTTCACCGCGCGGCGGCGGGGATGCTGGGCGCCCGGATCGTGCGGGAAGTCGAGTTCGACCAGGTAGAGATTGGTCGCCGCCCACGCCTTCCATTCGGCCGTGTCGAAGACGTCGCGCGCGAGGCGCTTGCAGTTCGGGCACCAGTCGCGGCCCGTGAAATAGAGCAGCGCCGGCATCGCGTTGGTGCGCGCTTCGGACGTCGCGGCCTCGTAGTCCTCCGACCAGACGCCGGGGGCGGGCCCGCCGTCCGCGACGGCGGAAGCGGCGGCCATCAGGAGCGCCGCGGCGCAGAGTTCGATTCGTTTCATCGCATGTCCGGATTGTTGGAACGCCCGGATTATAGCCGTCCGCCGCGCCCGGCGCAAGCGCCCCCGCTTCGCGGAACGCACGGTGGACTTTCGCGCGCGAATCGGCTAGAATGCCGCCCCCATGAGCCCTTCTTCCGTCGTCCGGCAAATCGACGTGCGCAGACAGCACCGCATGTCGCTCGGGGAAACGTGGACGCTGTGCATCCGCGGCGTCCGCCACCGCCTGTTCCGTTCCGTGCTCACGCTCGCCGTGGTGGTGCTGGCCGTGGCCTTCTTCATGTTCCTGCTCTGCGACAGCATGTATCAGCGCGCCGTCGGCAAAGGCGTGGAGGCGGAGATCGCCTCGTCCCGCGCCGCGCAGCTGCAGCTCACGCGCCTGCTCACGCCCGACACGGCCGCGTCCGCGATGCGCCGCCTCGCCGCCGCCGGGAAGCCGGGCGGGGAAGCGGCACTGGCCGAAGCCGCCGCGGTGACCGGTCTGCCGCCGGCCGAGATCGCTTCGCTGGCGGAGCTGGCCGGCCGCGAGCGCCTCTACGCGGACTGGTTCGCGAAGATGCCCGTCGGGCGCCGCCTCATCCTCGTGAAGCGCGACCTGGGGCGCGACGCCCTCAAGCGCGTCCTCGCGGAGCCGGACGAGTTCTTCCGCCAGCTCTCGATCATGGTCGACCTGCGCGTCCCCGGCCCGAAGAAGGCCGAGGGGCTGCGCGAGTTCCTCGCCGTCTTCCCGGACTACGTTTCGCGCATGGACGGCTTCCTCGCGCGCTGGAACGCGAAGGTCGCCGAAGCCGGCGCGCTCACGCAGGCGCGCCTCGCGGCGGCGGGGGGTCTTTCCGAAACGCGCTGGATCCCCGGCGCGCCGGAGGCGGAGACGGAGGCCTGGCGCGCGGACCTGGCCGCGCTCGGCTTCTCCTTCACGCCGGCCGACCTCGCCACGATGCGCGCGCAGCTGCGCGACGCCAACGAGTTCGAGGACCTGACCGAGCGGCTTTCCGGCGCGGCGTTCCGCGACGCGTGGAAGGTGAAGTTCCGCGAGGCGTCCGACACGACCGCCGAGGAGAAGCTCGCGCGGCTCGGCGACCGGCGCGCGCAGGAGATGCTCGCGGACGACTTCACGCCGGAGCAGCTCGGGCGCGCCGCCGCCGGCCACGCCGCGCGCACGCGCCTGGCGCAGCTCGAGCACGCGCTCGCCGCGGCTCTCGGCGGCGATTCGGCGCTGCTGGGCCTCTCCGGGCGGCAGCTCTTCCTGCTCGGCATCTCGTTTCTCGTGTGCATGGTCGGCATCGCCAACGCGATGCTCATGAGCATCACCGAGCGCTACCGCGAAATCGCCACGATGAAGTGCCTCGGCGCGACCGATTCCTACATCCTCTCGCAGTTCATGATGGAGGCGGCGCTGCAGGGGTTCTTCGGCGGCGTCGTGGGCGTGCTGCTCGGATTCGCCATCTCGACCGTCCGCTCGGCGCTGGCGTTCGGCGGCCACCTGTGGGCGTATTTCCCCGCGGGCGACGTCGCGCTCTGCGCGCTCTTCTCGCTCGCCGCGGGCGTCCTGCTCTCGGCGCTCGCGTCCATCCAGCCCTCGTGGGCCGCCTCGCGCATGGCCCCGATGGAAGCCATGAGGGTCGAATAGCCATGGCCACGTTCGACGAAGCGAAATACGCCGAGGGCCGCGAGGTCCTCGTCTCGGTCCACGACATCCGCCGCACGTTCTGGCGCGGCGAGGAGCCCGTCCACGCGCTGGACGGCGTGACGCTCAACATCTACCGCGGCGAATACATCTGCGTGATGGGGCCGTCCGGGTCCGGCAAGTCGACCTTCTTCAACATGGTCGGCGGGCTCGATTCGCCCACGTCGGGGCGCGTGTTCATCGACGGCGTGGACATGGCGCAGCTCAACGCGGACGAGCTGGCGTTCCTGCGCTGCCGCAAGATCGGCTACGTGTTCCAGCAGTTCAACCTCAACACGACGATGACCGCGCTGCAGAACGTCACGCTGCCGATGACGT
The DNA here is from genome assembly GCA_017457625.1 of Kiritimatiellia bacterium. Classification (GTDB taxonomy): domain Bacteria; phylum Verrucomicrobiota; class Kiritimatiellia; order RFP12; family UBA3636; genus UBA3636. Next base: position 14,413 of record JAFTHC010000144.1, on the reverse strand, counting down.
TCGCGGGCGTCTCGTCGGACGAAGCGCGCGCCCGCGGCATGGCGCTGCTGGAGCGCGTGGGCCTGGGGGACCGCTGGAACCACCGCCCCAAGGAAATGTCCGGCGGCCAGATGCAGCGCGTGGCGATCGCCCGTTCGCTCGCCAACAACCCCTCGATCCTGCTCTGCGACGAGCCGACGGGCAACCTCGACCTCAAGAGCGGCAAGGACATCCACCGGCTGCTGCACAAGCTCAACACCGAAGGCGTGACCGTGATCTGCGCCACGCACGACCCGAACATGCTCGCCGTCTCCACGCGCATGGTGTGGATCAGCGACGGGCGGATCGTCCGCATCGAGGAAACCGCCAACGTGACGATCGAGCAGAACTCCCTCGGCGCGGACGAAGAGGCGTAGCGCCGGGCGCGGCCGTGGACGCGGGGGACCGGACTGCCGCCATCGTCGTCGGGGCGGGCGCGAGCGGCTGCGCCGCGGCGCGCGCGCTGTTGCGGCGCGGCGTGCGCGTGGCGCTCGTCGCGACGCCGCTGCCGCCCGGGCCCCACGCGCCCGCCGGCGGGCCGGAGGCGCTCGCCTCGCTCGGCGCCGAGGTGCTCCGCATGCCGGCCGCGGAGGCCGTGGCGGGATGGGGCGGGCGCCACGCCGGCGCGGCCGCCGTCTTCAGCCCCGGCATTTCCCCGCGCTCCCCCGAAGCGGCCGCCGCGCGCGAGGCGGGGCTGCGCCCGTGCGGCGAGCTCGGGCTCGGCGCCTCGCTGTGGCGGGGGCGGCTTCTCGCCGTCACGGGCAGCAAGGGCAAGAGTTCGCTCGTGAAACTCCTTGCGGACGCCCTCCGCGCCGCCGGCTTTTCCGCGGAGCCCTGCGGCAACTACGGCACGCCGCTGTGCGCGCTGGCGGACGCGGCCCCGCCGCCGGACTTCGCCGTGTGCGAGTGCAGCAGCTTCCAGCTCGAATGGTCCGGCGGCTCGCTCGCGCCGGAAGTCGCGGTCCTCCTGAACGTCTCCGCCGACCACCTCGACCGCCACGGGTCCGTCGAAGCGTGCCGCGACGTCAAGCTCTCGATGTTCGCCGGGCAGGGCCCCGGCGCCGTCGCGCTGCTGCCGGCGGCCGGTTCGGCCGGCGCGCTTGCGCGCTACGCGGAACTCTTCCCGGACCGGCCGCCGCCGCGGACGTTCGGCGCGGAACCCGGCGCGCAGTGGCGCTGGACGGCCGGCCGCGTGGACCACCCCGCCACGGGGCGCGCGTGGCGCGTGGCGGGGTCGTATTTCGACAACGCCGTGCTCGGACCGGCCGCCGCGGCGGGCGTCGCCGCGCTCGACGCGCTCGGCCTTCCGCGCGAGGCGGTCGAACGGGCGCTGCGCGCGTTCGAACCGCTGCCGCACCGGATGCAGCCGGTGCGGACGCTCGGCGGCGTGGCGTGGATCGACAACTCCAAGGCGACGAGCCTCGCGGCGCTCGAAGCGAGCGTCCGCATGGCTCCCAAGCCCGTGTTTCTGTTCGCCGGCGGGCGTCTCAAGGAACCGATGGCGCTCCCGGGCGCGCGCCTGGCCGCGCTCGGCGTCCGCAAGGCGTATTTGTTCGGCGAATGCGCCCCGGCCATGGAAGAAGCGTGGAGTGGCGCCCTGCCCGTGGCGCCGTGCGGGACGCTGGAGCGTGCCGTCGCCGAAGCCGCGCGCGATACCGCGGACCTCGCCTCCGGCAGCGTCCTGCTCGCCCCCGGCACCGCCAGCTTCGACCAATTCTCCTCCTTCAAAGAGCGCGGCGCCGCCTTCGCCGCCGCCGTCCGAACCCTCCCCATCTAAATAATCCTTTTCTGAATTTTCAGTCTCTTGTGTGTATTTTTTAAGGGGTCTGTCCCCTTAATTTTCCCAGGGGGGGGGGACGTTGACGAGCCGGCAGGTCGCTCCGTTCCTGAGCGGGACGTCCTGCTCCTTGTAAGGAATCATCGACCCGTGGAACGCGCCGGCCCGCCGGACGTGTGAACCTAGCGGCCCCAGCGGACGACGGCGGCGCCCCAGGTGAGGCCGGCGCCGAAGGAGCCGAAGAGGACGTTGTCGCCGGGCTTGATGCGGCCGTCCGCGACGGCGTCGTGCAGCGCGAGGGGAATCGAGGCGGCGGTCGTGTTGCCCGTGTTTTCGATGTTCACGACGACGCGGTCCGCCGGCATGTCCATCGTCTTGGCGACGGCCTGGATGATGCGCATGTTGGCCTGGTGCGGGACGAACCAGTCGATGTCGGAGGGTTCGAGACCCGCGTCCGCGACGGCCTTGGCGGCGATGCCGGCCATGTTGCGAACGGCGTATTTGAAGATCGTGTGGCCGTCCATGCGGACGAAGCCCTTGCGCGCGGCGAGCGTCTCGGCGGAGGCGGGCAGCGCGGAGCCGCCGGCTTCGATGCAGAGCAGGGGGGCGAGCGAGCCGTCCGTGCCGGTCGCGGTGGAGAGGATGCCGTTCTGCGTGCCGCCCTCGGAGCGCTCGACGACCACGGCGCCCGCGCCGTCCCCGAAGAGGATGCACGTGGTGCGGTCGGTCCAGTCGGTGATGGCGCTCATCTTTTCGGACCCCGCCACGAGGACCTTGCGCGCGGCGCCGGAGAGCACGTATTGTCGCGCCACGTCGAGCGCGTAGATGAAGCCCGAGCAGGCGGCGGCGATGTCGAAGCAGGTGGCGTTGACGAGCCCGAGCTTGTGCTGCACGAGGCAGGAGGCGGCCGGCAGCGGCGTGTCGGGCGTGATCGTGGCGAGCACCAGCAGGTCGATTTCCTCCGGTCCCACGCCGGCGCGCTCCATCGCCTCGCGCGAGGCGGCGGCGGCCATGTCGGAGACGTTCTCGCCGGCCGCGGCGATGCGGCGGGAGCGGATGCCGGTGCGGGGGTAGATCCATTCGTCAGAGGTGTCGACCATCCGCGAAAGGTCGTCGTTCGTGAGGACTCGGGCGGGCAGGTAGCCGCCGGTTCCGGTCACGACGGCGCGCAGGTTGGGGTTGTTCATGTGAGGGCGGGCGAAATGTCCGCGAGCGCCGTGGCGGGGTCTTCGGCGCGGCGGCGGTCCAGTTCCGCGAGGTTGTCGGTGATCTTGCGCGCGACGTCCTGGCGGACGCACTCGGCCGAGACGCGGATCGCGTGGTAGATCGCCTTGTGGGAGGAGGCGCCGTGCGTGATGATCACGGTCCCGTTCACGCCCAGCAGCGGCGCGCCGCCGTAGATCTCCGGGTCCATGACCTTCTTGAGGTGGCGCACGCCGCCGTAGATCAGGAGCGAGCCGAGGACGCGCAGCGGGTTGCGCGTGAACTCGCGCTTCATCATCGCGGAAATCGCGCGGGCCTCGCTTTCGATCGTCTTGAGGACGACGTTGCCGACGAAGCCGTCCGCCACGCACACGTCCATCTCGCCCTTGAACAGGTCGTGTCCCTCGACGTTGCCGACGAAGTTCACGAACGGGTTCTTCTTGAGCAGGACGTGCGCTTCCTTGGTGGCGGCGTCGCCCTTCTCCTCCTCGGTGCCGATGGAGAGCAGACCGACGCGCGGCTTTTCGAGGCCGAGGACGGCGCCGGCGTAGACGCTGCCCATCACGGCGAACTGCTCCAGCTCCTGCGGCGAGCAGTCCACCGTGGCGCCCATGTCCAGGAGCAGGTAGGGCTTGCCGACCGTGGGCAGCATGGTGCCGATCGCGGGGCGCTTGAGGTAGCGCACGCGGCCGACGAAGAGCAGCGCCGCGGCGACCATCGCGCCGGTGGAGCCGGCGGAGAGGAACGCGTCCGCCTCCTTGTGCCGCAGCATTTCCATGCCGCGGACGATCGAGGAGTCGCGCTTGGAGCGCACGGCGTGGGCCGGCGCTTCGCCCATCTCGATCGTCTGCGTCGTGCGGACGACGCGCAGGCGCTCCGAGGGCGCGGCCTTGTTGGCGGCGAGCTCGCGGCGCACGGCCGCCTCGTCGCCGAGCAGGACGATCTCCAGCTCGGGCCACTCGCGGGACGCCTCGACGGCGCCACGCACGATTTCGCGGGGGGCGTGGTCGCCCCCCATCGCGTCGACGGCGATGCGCATCGGGTCGGCTCCGTGGAAACGGCGGGGCGGCGCGCGCCCGGCCCTATTCCTTGGGCGCGTCGACCGACACCACCTTGCGGCCGCGATACATGCCGCAGGAGGGGCACGCGCGGTGCGTCTGCACCGGGGCGCCGCAGGCCGGGCACGTGGTGGTCGCGGGAATCTCCGCCTTCTTCTGCGCCTTGCGCATGCGGATCTTCATCTTGGATTTCTTGCGTTTCGGGACTGCCATGGCCTATCTCCGTTTCTTGTCGGTGGTGGTGGTTCGGGGTTTCTTCTTGGGTTCCGGGGGCGTGTGTTGTTCGTGAGTCGGACCCCCGAAAAGGGCGTCGAGCGCGCCGAAGGCGTTGGGCTCCGTTTCGTCCGCGCAACCGCAGGGTCCGTCCGCCCGGCGCTTGCCGCACCGCGGGCAGAGCCCGGGGCAGTCGTCCGCGCAGACGGGGTTGCTCGGAAGGGCCAAGAGGATAGTCTCGCGCAGGTCCGAAGTCAAGTCCACCTCCGAAACGCCCTCCTCGGGCAGCTCGCGCGAGAGCGACACGGCGTCGCCCCACGTGCGCGAAAGCGGCCCGCCGCAGCGGCAGCAGGTCCCCTCGAAGGGCGCTTCGGCGCGGCCGGTCACGACGAGCTCCCGCCCGAACAGCTCCGCGTGCAGCTTCCAGCGCAGCGGGCCGGCGGGGCGCACCACTTCGCGCGGCGAATCGGTCCAGTCGAACGCCTCGACCGGATCTTCGCCCTCCAGGTCGACCCCGTCGGGACCGAGCGTGGCGACGGGCAGGATCACTCCGGCCCCCGCTTCTTCGCGGCCCGCGCCCGCGCGGCCAGGCGCGCCTGCAGCCGGCGCTGCACGGCGGGCGGGACGAAGCGCGCCGCGTCGCCGCCGAAGCTCTCGATCTCGCGCACGATCGAACTGGAGACGCAGTTGTATTCCTCCTTGGGGATCATGAAGAGCGTCTCGATCTCGGGCGCGAGCTTGCGGTTGGTGAGCGCCATCTGGAACTCGTATTCGAAGTCGCTGTAGACGCGGATGCCGCGCAGCAGGACGCGCGCGCCGAGGGCGCGGCAGAAATCGACGAGCATGCCGTCCATGCGCCGCACTTCGACGTTGGCCAGGCCGGCGACGACCTCGCGCGCCATCGCGACGCGTTCGGCGGCGGAAAACAGGGCGCCGGGCTTGCCGGACTGCGCGGCCACGGCGAGGACGACGCGGTCGAACAGGCCCGCGGCGCGCTCCACGAGATCCAGGTGCCCGAGCGTGATCGGGTCGAACGTCCCGGGATAGACGATGAGGCTGGGATTGTCGTTTTTCATGTTCGCCGGATTCGCGAAGACCCCGCCGCGCGGCGCCGCGCGGCGGGGTCCGCGGCAAAAGGGGGGGCGGGTCATTCCGCGGAGCGGATTTCGTCCCACGTCTTGTTGTAGAGTTCGAGCGCGTCGCCGAGGTAGCCGATCACCTCGCCGCGCTCCAGCTCGTCGCCGGGCAGGAACACGGTGGGGTTCTGGAGGAACTCGCGGCCCTCTTCGGACTCGGCCAGGACTTCCATCGCGGCCGCGTTCGGGCACCAGTAGGCGGTATACATCATGTTCTGGGCCGCGACCTCGCCGTCGTGGATGAAGTCCACGAACTTGTAGGCGAGCTCCTTGTTGCGGGCGGCGGCGGGGATGACGAACTCGTCGCAGGAGAGCGAGAAGCCCTCCTTGGGCAGGACGAACGTGATGTGGTTGTCGTCCTCGGTGGGGTTGCCGTCGTCGTCCAGCTGCGCCTGGCCGATGTCGCCGGAGTAGCCGTGGACGAGGAGGAACTCGCCGCTCGCGATGCCGGACTTGAACTGCTCGTTCTCGAACTTGGCGATGTTCTTCTTCCAGCGGATCACGGTGTCGCGCGCCTCCGCCAGGTCGGCGGGGTTCGTGGAGTTGAGCGAGTGGCCGTGGTAGAGAAGGGCGGCGCCGATCGTCTCGCGCGCGTCGCCGAGCAGCGTCACGTGGCCCTTGAGGTCGGAGCGGTTCTCGAAGACGGCCCACGTGGCCTCGGGCGCGGGCGAAACCATGTCGTCGCGGTAGGCGAAGCCCGTGTAGGTCACCATGTAGGGGATGCCGTATTCCATCGAGGGGTCGAGCGCGCAGCGCTTGAACGACGGGGCGATGTTCGCGAGGTTGGGGATCTTGGCGTGGTCGAGCTTCTCGAGGAAGCCGCCGAGCGCCAGTTCCTTGACCATGTAGCTGGACGGCGTGAGGAGGTCGTAGCCGGCGGCGCCCTGCTGGATCTTGGCGCGCATGGACTCGTTGGAGTCGAAGATGTCGATCTTCACGCGGCAGTCGTTTTCCTCTTCGAAGCGTTCGACGAGGTCCGGGTCGATGTATTCGGACCACGTGAAGACGTGGAGGGTTTCCTTGTTGGATCCGCAGCCCGCGGCGAGGAGGGCGGCGGCGGAGACGGCGAGGATGCTTTTCTGCATGTCCTGGTTGTGTCCTACCGTTTTTCGGGTCGGCGGCGGCGCGCCGTTTTTTTGCGGTTGGTGGGCGCGGCGGTCCGGCGAGCGCCGGCGTCGCTCTCCCGCGAACGCCGGAGAATCTAGGAAAAATCGGGGTTCGATGCAACGAAAAAATGCGTCGCGCCTCACGCGGTCCGGCGCGACTTGAGAAGCGCGATTTCCGCCGCCCAGCCGTCGAGGGAGTCCTGCGGCGTCTCCAGGTAGAAGGGAAGGTCGCGCAGGAGCGGGTGGTTCACGACGCGGACGAGCGCCTCCAGCCCGATGAACCCCTCGCCGATGCGCGCGTGGCGGTCCTTGCGGGAGCCGAGGGGGTTCTTGCTGTCGTTGAGGTGGACGGCGCGGAGGCGGTCGATGCCGACGACGCGGTCGAACTCGCGCAGCACGCCGTCGAGGTCGCCGGCCAGGTCGTAGCCCGCGTCCCAGACGTGGCACGTGTCCAGGCACACGCCCATGCGGCCGCCGAGCCGCGCGCGGTCGAGAATCTCGCGCAGCTCCTCGAAGCGCCCGCCCACTTCGCTGCCCTTGCCGGACATCGTTTCGAGCAGGACCGTGGTCGACTGCTCGGGGCGCAGCACCGCGTCGAGCGTGTCCGCGACGAGCGCGATCCCCGCTTCGACGCCTTGCCCGACGTGGGAGCCGGGGTGGAAGTTGTAGAGGTTGCCGGGGACGTTCTCCATGCGCGCGAGGTCGTCCGCGAACACCTCGCGGGCGAAGCGGCGCGTGTCCGGCTTGGCCGAGCACGCGTTGAGCGTGTAAGGCGCGTGCGCGAGGATCGGTCCGAAGGATCGCTCGCGCGCCGTCGCGAGGAAGTCCGCCACGTCGGCCGGGTCGATCGGCTTGGCGGCCCCGCCCTGCGGGTTGCGCGTGAAAAACTGGAAGACGTTCGCGCCGACGGCGACGGCGTCGCGCGCGAGTCCGCGGAATCCCGCCGCGGCGGAGAGGTGGCAGCCGATGAGCATGGTGGTCGCGGCGCGGGTTGCCGCCGCGGGCCGCACGCTACCACACCCTCCGCCCCGGCGCAAGCGGAATCTTCGCCGCTTGCGTTGGAGGGGGGCGGTCGGCTAGAATGCGGCGGCATGGACCTCGCCGCGAAGTTCCGCGAAACCGCGCTCTCCGTGCTGCCCGTCACGGCCATCGTGCTCGTGCTCGGCTGCACGGCCGCGCCGCTCGGCGCGGCCGCGCTCGGGCGTTTCGCGGTCGGGTCGCTGCTGCTGGTGGCCGGGCTCACGGTCTTCCTGCTGGGCGTGGACCTCGGGATCCAGCCGCTGGGCGACCGGACCGGCGCGGCGCTCGTCGCGCGGCGCAGCCTCGCGCTGCTGCTCGGCGCGGCGTTTTTCGTGGGGCTCGCCGTCACGGCCGCGGAGCCGGACGTGCAGGTTTTCGCCGACCAGGTGCGCGGCGCGTTTCCGGGCGCCGGCAAGGGGACGCTCACGCTCTCGATCGCCGCAGGCGTGGGCCTGTTCATGGCGCTGGGCCTGCTCCGGTCGGTGCTCGGCTTCCCGCTCAAGGCGGTCCTCGCCGTCTGCTACGCCGGGCTTTTCGCGCTCGCGCTCGCGGCGCCCGCCGCGGCTTCGGGCGTCGCGTTCGACGCCGGCGGCGCGACCACCGGGCCGATGACCGTGCCGTTCGTCATGGCGCTCGGTCTCGGCGTGGCGGGGTCCCGGGCACGCGGAGGCGCGGAGGGCGGCTTCGGCCTGACGGGCGTGGCGAGCGTGGGGCCCGTGGCGGCGGTGCTCGTTTGCGCGCTGCTGGACACGCAGGCGTTCACGCACGCGGAGGGGACTGTTTCCCGCGCGGAGGTTGTTGTTTCCCGCGCGGAGGGCGCGGAGGGTTTTGTTTCTCACGCAGAGAACGCAGAGAACGCGGAGGGTTTTGTTTCTCACGCAGAGAACGCAGAGAACGCAGAGAACGCGGAGGTTTTTGTTTCTCACGCGGAGGGTGTCGACGCTCGCGAAGGGTTCTGGGGGCCGTTTGCGGAGGCGGCGGGGCCGGCGCTGCGGGAATCGGCCGTGTCGATCCTGCCGCTTTTCGCGATGTTCCTCGCGTTCCGGAAACGGCTGCTGCGGATGTCGGGGCGGCAGGCGGCGCGGCTCGCGATCGGTTTCGTCTACGCGTTGGCCGGGCTGTTCGTCTTCTTCGTGGGCGTGAACGGCGGCTTCATGCAGGCCGGCGCGGCGCTCGGGACCGCGCTCGGCGCGAAAGCCGCGGCGGGCGGCGCGGGCGCGTGGGCGCTGCTGGTCGGGACGGGGCTGGCGCTCGGCGCGATCGTCGTGTGCGCGGAGCCCGCGGTGTGGGTCTTGAGCGAGCAGGTCGAGAAGATCACGGACGGCGCGATCCGGCGCCGGACGCTGCTCGCCTTCCTCTCCGCGGCCACGGCGGCGGCGGTCGGGCTCGCGATGTGGCGCGCGGTGGCGGGGTTCCCGCTCTGGACGGCGCTCGTGCCGGTCTACGGCGCCTCGATGCTGCTCATGGCCGCCTCGCCGCCGCTCTTCACCGCGGTCGCGTTCGACTCGGGCGGCGTGGCGTCCGGCCCGCTCACCACGACTTTCGTGCTTTCGTTCGCGCTCGGCGCCGCTTCGGGCGGCGGGGGCGGAGCGGATCCGTTCGGCGTCGTCGCGCTCGTGGCGGCGATGCCGCTGCTGGCCCTGCAGGTCCTGGGCGTGCTCTACGAACGCGGGCGGCGCCGTGCGCTGCGCGCGGCGCCGGCGCCGGCGCCGGAAACAGGAGAAAACGCATGAACGCCAAACTCGTCGCCGCCGTCGTCCCGGACGGCATGGCCGCGACCGTCGCCGCGGCCGCGCGCGCCGCGGGCGCTTCCGGCGGCACGGTCCTGCGCGGCCGCGGGACGGCCGCCACGGCGCTGCTGCAGCTGCTCGGTCTCGGGGAAAGCGCCCGCGAGATCGCGCTGCACGTCGTGCCGGGACCGTCCGAACCCCGCGTGGCGGACGCGATCCGCGCCGCCGCCGCCGCGGCCGCGCGCAAGCGCCCCGTCGGCGTCCTCTTCACGCTCGACGTGCCGCGGTTCGCCCGCGGCGGCGTCCCCGAACCGCCCCTTTTGGAGGAACCACCCGTGAACGCGAATCCCCCCCACCGACTGCTCGTCGCGATCGTCAACAAGGGCTGCGCCGAAGACGCGATGGCGGCGGCCCGCGCCGCCGGCGCCGGCGGCGGCACCGTGCTGTCCGCGCACGGAACCGCCAAGCCGGACGACGCGACGTTCTTCGGCGTCCCGATCGTCCCCGAAAAGGACACGCTGCTCGTGCTCGTGCCCGAGGAGAAGGCGGACGCCGTCTTCGACGCGGTGCGCGCGCTGCCGTGCCTTGCGGAGAAGGGCAGCGGCGTCGTGTTCTGCGCGCCGGTCGAGCGTTTCGCGGCGCTCGGCGGCGGCGGCGGCGCTACAGCTTGAAGAACGTCGCGAACGCCTGCGTCCGGGCGTCCACGACGTCCGGCGCGTCCGGATGGAAACCGCGCCCGTCCGGCGTGCGTGGCGGGGTGCGGCCCTTTTCGCTCTCGCGGCCCGTCTTGTCTTCGCGGCGGCGCGGCGCGGCTGCGTCCGCGCGGCGGCGCGGCTTGGCGGCGGCGGCGCCGAGCGTCGGGACCGCGACGCGGGCGGACGCGCCGGCGTCCACCGGCGCGCGGCCCGCGGTGCGCGGGCGCGGCTTCACGATGCGCGCCAGGCGCGCGACGAGCCGGTCGAAGCCCTTCTTTTCCGGGACGGAGGTTTCGATCGGCGCCACGCCCGTGGCCTTCTTGAACTCCTTCAGGCGCGCCTTCGCTTCCGGCAGGTCCATCTTGCTCGCCACGACGACCCGCGGGCGCTCCAGCAGCGCGGGGTCGCGCTTTTCGAGCTCGCGCAGGAGCGTCGCGTAGTCCTCCGCCGGGTCGCGCCCCTCCTCGCCGCCCATGTCGACGACGAGCACGAGCGCCTTGCTGCGCTCGACGTGGCGCATGAACTCGAAGCCCAGGCCCACGCCCTCGCTCGCGCCCTCGACGATGCCGGGGATGTCCGCGACGCGGAAGCTCGCGAACTTCTCGGGCAGCACGACGGTCCCCAGGATCGGGCGCAGCGTCGTGAAGTGGTAGGCCGCGACCTTCGGCTTGGCGGCCGAGATTTCGCGCAGGATCGAGGACTTGCCGGCGCTCGGAAAGCCCACGAGCCCCGCGTCGGCGAGGATCTTGAGGTCGAGCCGCAGGCGGACGTTCTCGCCGGGCGCGCCCGGCGTGAACTCCGTCGGCGCGCGGTTCACGGAACTCTTCCAGTGCAGGTTGCCGGCGCCGCCGCGGCCGCCTTCGGCCACGCGCAGGACCTGCCCGTGCTCGAGGATTTCGCCCAGCTCGCGGCCCGTCTCCGCGTCCTTCACCACGGTGCCGAGCGGGACGCGCACCGTCACGTCGCGCCCGTTGGCGCCGTGCTTGAAGCGCCCGCGCCCGGGACCGCCGTTTTCGGCGCGGCGCTCGGGCTGGTAGTAGACGCCCACGAGGGAATCGACGTCCTCGTCGCCGGCCAGGAACACGTGGCCGCCGCGGCCGCCGTCCCCGCCGTCGGGACCGCCCTTCGGGACGAATTTCTCGCGGCGGAACGAATTGGAGCCGCGGCCGCCGTCCCCGGCGATCGCGTGCAGGACGCAGGTGTCGACGAACGAACGCGCTTTCATGGCATGATACCTCCTTGCTCTTTGGTGTGCGGGCCCGCGCCGGGCCGGAAAAAAGCCCCCGCAAGGCTGTCTTGCGGAGGCCGCGGAAAATGGAGGCGTGAAGCGGAGTCGAACCGCTCTGGAAGGATTTGCAGTCCTCTGCCTAGCCGCTTGGCTATCACGCCGTGGGGTCGGAAACGCGGGCAAGGCTAGCAAACGCCCGCCCGGATTGCAAGCGGTTTTTCGCTTCGCGCGGTTGACACGGGCGTGCGACGGGACGATAATCCGCCTCCTTTCCGAAACCCGCCGTTCACGCCATGCACCTGGTCTTCGTCCGCCACGCCGAGCCCGATTATTCGGTCGACGGCCTCACCCCGAAGGGAAAACGCGAAGCGGACCTGCTCGCCCGCCGCGCCGCCGCGTGGAAGCCGGCCGCCTGCTTCTGCAGCCCCGCCGGCCGCGCGCGGGCGACCGCCGCGCCGGCGCTCGCCGCGATGGGCGCCGAGGCCGAGACGCTCCCGTGGATGACCGAGTTCACGATCGCCGGCCATCCCCGCCCGGACGGCTCGGGTTCCATGTCCCCGGTCCTCTGGGACCTCCTGCCGGACTACTGGACGGCCGACCCGCGCTTCAACGACCCGGAGGGCTGGACCGACACGCCCTACATGGCCGCCCACGCGCCCGAGGTACGCCCGCGCTGGGAGCAAATCAAGACGGGAATCGACGGTGTGCTGGCCCGCTTCGGCTACACGCGCGAGCGCAACCACTACCGCATCGCGCCGGACGCGGCGCGCGACGCGACGCTCGTCTTCTTCTGCCATCTCGGCCTCGCGGGCGCCGCGATCGGCCACGTCGCGCACGTCGCCCCGCCGGCGCTCTGGCAGGCGTTCTTCATGCCGCCTTCGTCCGTCGCCGTCCTCAATTCCGAAGAGCGGCAGGGCGACCTGGCCGGGTTCCGCATCCAGGTCTTCGGCGACACGTCCCACCTGCGCGCCGCCGGCGAGCCGCCCAGCCACATGGGCGGCTTCCAGCGCGAGGTTTTCGCGCTGTAGGCGCGAGAAACCGCTTCCCTTTTCCCCGGGGTTGCGGTATCCTTGCGACCCGTTCCGCCGCGCGCGGCGGCCGGCCCCTCCGACCATTTGCCCCTCCGACCATTTGACCATTCGACCATTCGACCATTTGACCATCTGACCATCCGACCACGATGACACTCGACGAAATCCGGAAAACGCAGACCGACGCGGTCGCCGAAATCGCGGCGGCCGCCTCGACCGACGCGGTCGAAGCGCTGCGCGTGAAATACCTCGGCGCCAAGAACGGCCTCCTGCCCGCGCTGATGAAGGGCCTGCGCGACGTCGCGCCCGCCGACAAGCCCGCCTTCGGCCAGGCGCTCAACGCCCTGCGCGCCGCGGTGTCCGACGCGCTCGCCGCGCGCAAGGACGCGGTCGCCGCCGCGGCCGGCCCCGCGGAGGCGTTCGACTTTTCGCTCCCCGGCAACTGGCGCGGCACGGGTTCGATCCACCCCGTTTCCGAGGTGATCGAGGAGACGACGCGCATCTTCGCCCAGCTCGGCTTCACCGTGGCGGACGGCCCGGACATCGAGACCGAGTTCAACAACTTCGACGCGCTCAACACCGCGAAGCACCACCCGTCGCGCGACGCGCGCGACACGTTCTGGCTCGACCCGGAGCGGCTGCTGCGCACGCAGACTTCGTCGGTGCAGATCCGCGAAATGCTCGCGCACAAGCCGCCGGTGCGCATCATCTGCCCCGGCCGCTGCTACCGCCGCGACACGACGGACGCGACGCACGCCGCCAACTTCCACCAGATCGAAGGCCTCTACGTCGACGTGATCCCCGTCTCGCTCGCCGACCTCAAGTCGACGCTCGCGCACTTCGCCCGCGAGATGATGGGCCCCTCGGTGCAGGTGCGCTTCCGCCCGCACTTCTTCCCGTTCACGGAGCCGAGCGTGGAGGTGGACTTCTCCTGCCACGTGTGCAAGGGCAAAGGCTGCCCCGTCTGCAAGGGCAGCGGCTGGATCGAGGTGGCCGGCGCCGGCATCGTGGACACGCGCGTCTACGAAAAGGTCGGCTACGACCGCGAGTGCTACGGCTACGCCTTCGGCATGGGCGTGGAACGCATCGCCATGATCAAGCACGGCGTCACCGACCTGCGCCTTCTCTACGCGGGCGACCTGCGCTACCTGCGGGAGTTCCTCTAACCATGTCCGATCCGCACGAAACGGTCCGCACCGAAACGACGCCGGACGGCGGGACGGTCGTCGTCCGCCGGCGCCGCTCTTCCCACCACCGCCACCGCCACCACCGCCACCGCCACGGCGACGCGGACTACGAGGCCTCGCTGCGGCGCCGCCAGGACCTGCGCGTCCTCGCCTTCGCGCTGCCGCTCGTCCTGCTCGCGCTCGGGTTCCTGGTCTGGATGGGCAACGCCCCCCGGCCCGGATCGGCCGCCGTGCCGGACGAGGACCTGATGTCCGTTTCGAAGTGGATGATGGGCGTCGGCGGCTTCCTGCTCGCGCTCGACCTCGTGGTCGAGTGGATCCGCAAGGGCTTCGCCGCGATGCGCGGGCGCGAGGACGACACCGTGACATACTCCGACGGCGATGGAGACTAGCCCCGCCGCGCTTCCGGCCGCGGCCGCGATGCTCGTGGCGCTCGACGCGCCGCCGCTGCCGCCATCCAAGCTCCGCCGCGTGCTGCCCGCGCTCCTGGCGGCGCGCCTGCCGTTCCCCGTCGAAAGCTGCGCGGTCGCGTTCGAACCGCCGCGCGGCGGCCGCGTGCTGGCGCACGTGGCGCGCCGGGCGGACGTGGAGGCCGCGCTCGACCGTCTCGCCGCCGGAGGGCGCGACCCGGTCCGCCTCCTTCCGCCCGCGCCCGCCGCGTGGCGCCTGGCCTGCGCGGAGCGTCCGCTCCCCGGGGACGCGCCGCGCGCCGTGTTCGTGGCCGACGCGGACCTGACGCTCCTGGCGACCGGCCGCGGCGACGCGCTCGAAGCGGTCGCCGCCTTCCCGACCGGGGACGGTTCGGCCGCGCCGCGCCGCCTCCGCCTCGCGTTCGGCGGCCTGCCGGACGGCCTGCACGCGCTCGCGGCCGGGCCCGCGGCCGGGACCGTCGCCGCCGCGCTCGCGCCGGACGTCCGCGCGGCGATTCGCGCCGCCGCGGCGCTTCCGCCCGCGCCTCGCGGCGCGACCTGGCCCGCGTGGGCGCGCCGCCGCCTCGCCGCGCGCGCGCTG
>JAFTHC010000143.1 GCA_017457625.1 Kiritimatiellia bacterium | reverse complement strand
TCGCTGAAGCGCAGGGTCTCGGCGCGCACGACGGCGGAGCTGAGCAGGTAGAGGCGCACCGCGTCCGCCCCGCACGAGGAGACGAGCTCCATCGGGTCGGGGTAGTTCTTGAGGTGCTTGCTCATCTTCTTGCCGTCCTCGGCGAGCACGAGGCCGTTCACGACGACGTGCCGGTAGGGCGACTGGTCGAAGAGGAGGGTGCCGAGCACCATGAGCGAGTAGAACCAGCCGCGCGTCTGGTCGAGGCCCTCGGCGATGAAGTCGGCGGGGAATCGCCTGAGGAAGGCCTCCTTGTCCGGGAACGCGAACGGGTAGTGGACCTGCGCGTAGGGCATCGAGCCGGACTCGAACCAGCAGTCGAGCACCTCGGGCGTGCGGCGGTAGGTCTTGCCGTCCCTGCGGATGACGATCTTGTCGACGAAGTGCTTGTGCAGGTCCGTCACCTTCTCGCCGGAGAGCGCCTCGAGCTCGGCGACGGAGCCCACGCAGATGAGGTCGTTCTCGTCCTGCTCGTTCACCCAGATCGGGATGCAGGAGCCCCAGAAGCGGTTGCGCGAGACGTTCCAGTCGCGCGCGCCCTCGAGCCAGTTCTCGAAGCGCTTCTCGCCCACGTATTCGGGCATCCACGCGACGGCGGCGTTGTTCTTCGCGAAGCGCTCGTGGAGGTCCTCGACGCGGATGTACCACGCGGGGATCGCGCGGTAGACGAGCGGCGTGTCGGTGCGCTCGCAGAACGGGTAGGAGTGCGTGATCGTCGCCTGGTGGACGAGTTTGCCCTCGGCCTTGAGGCGCTTGATGATGTCCTTGTCGCAGTCCTTGCAGAAGCGGCCGGCGTATTCCGGGACCGCGTCGGTGAACTTGCAGTCCGCGTCGAGCGGGTCGGCGAACGCCTCGATGCCGTTCTCGCGGCAGACGCGGAAGTCGTCCTCGCCGTAGGCGGGTGCGATGTGGACGAGGCCGACGCCGTCGTCCGTCGTCACGTAGTCGTCGTTGAGGACCTGGAAAGAGCCGCGGGCGCGCTCGGCCTCGAAGTAGGGGAAGAGCGGCTCGTAGGTCCAGCCCTTGAGCGCGTCGCCTTTGAAGCGCGCGACGACCTCGACCTGCTCCGCCGGCTTCTTGAAGACGGAGGGCAGCCGGGCCTCGGCCATCGCGTAGCACGGGCGGGCCTCGTCCGTGAGGTCGCGCACGACGACGTAGTCGATCTTCGCGCCGGCGCAGACCGCGAGGTTCTCGGGGAGCGTCCAGGGCGTCGTCGTCCAGATCAGCAGGTAGGTCGTGCCCCACGCGGGGTCCGCGCCGGAGAGGACCCGGAGGCGGCAGGTGACCGTGGGGTCCTGCACGTCCTTGTAGTTGGAGGAGGCCTCGGAGTTGGAGAGCGGGGTGTTGAGCGCCCAGGAGTAGGGGACGATGCGGCGGGAGCGGTAGACGCGGCCCTGGTCGAAGATCTGCTTGAAGACCCACCAGACCGTCTCCATGAAAGTGGGCTCCATCGTCTTGTAGTCGTGGTCGAAGTCGACCCAGCGGCCCATGCGGGTGACGGTCTGGCGCCATTCGGAGACGTAGCGCAGGACCATCGAGCGGCACTGCTCGTTGAACTTGTCCACGCCGAAGTCGCGGATGCCGGCGGCGCCGTCGATGCCGAGGGCCTTCTGGGCGAGGGCCTCGATGGGGAGGCCGTGGGTGTCCCAGCCGAAGCGGCGCTCGACGTGCTTTCCGCGCATCGTCTGGTAGCGCGGGATGATGTCCTTGATCGTGCCGGCGAGCAGGTGCCCGTAGTGCGGCAGGCCCGTGGCGAAGGGCGGGCCGTCGAAGAAGACGAACTCCTCGCCGCCCTCTGTCTGCGCGAGGGATTTGCGGAACGTGTCGTTCTCCTGCCAGAAGGAGAGGACGCCCTTCTCCAGGGCGTCGAAGTCGACCTTGCTCGAAACGGGCTTGAACATGGCGTGCAGTGGATGTCGTGTTGCCGGAACGCGCGGCAGTCTACCACACTCCGCGCGCCCGCGCAAACGCGTTGCGGGCGCGGGCGCACGTGTGGTAGACTGCGCGGGCATGAAACCGATTCCGGTCGCCGTCTTCGACACGCGCTGGATTCCGGAGCACCCCTCCGGCGTCGGCGTCTACGCGCTCGAGCTGGCGCGGCGGCTGCCGGCGCTGCTGCCGCGGTGGCGGTTCGTCTTCCTCGCGGCCGACGGCGCCGCGCGCGGGCGTCTCGCCGCCGCGCTGCCGGAGGGCGCGGACATCCGCGTCGCCGGCTGCGGTCCGCTCTCGCCGCGCAGCCAGCTGCGGCTGCCCCGGCTGCTGCGCGCGCTCGGCGCGGACCTCTACCACGCCCCGAACTTCATGGTCCCCTACCGCGCGTTCCGGCGCGGCGGCGGCGGACGCGTGCGCTGCGTCGCGACGATCCACGACGCGATCCCGCTCGTCGTCCCGGACTACGCGCCGCGCTCGCGCACCTCGCGCATGAAGGCGCTCTACCGGTGGTGCCTGCGGGAAACGGCGC
Source organism: Kiritimatiellia bacterium (assembly GCA_017457625.1). GTDB lineage: Bacteria > Verrucomicrobiota > Kiritimatiellia > RFP12 > UBA3636 > UBA3636. The sequence continues at coordinate 26,748 of JAFTHC010000143.1, read as the reverse complement.
TGCGCGCGGACGCGCTTTTCACCGTGAGCGAAACGTCGCGCCGCGACGTCCTGCGCGCGCTCGCGCTCCCGCCGGAGGCGGCCGCGCGCGTCCGCGCCGTGCACAACGGCGTCGATCCCGCGTTCCGCGCGGACGGCCGCGCGCCGGTCCGCGCGGCGGACGACCCGGCGGAGCGCGTCCTGCTCTACGTCGGGCGGCGCGACCCCTACAAGAACGTCTCGATGCTCGTGGAGGCGTTCGCCGCCGCGCGCGCCGCCGCGCCGTTTCCGGTGCGGCTCGTCGTGGCCGGCCCGCGCGACCCGCGCTACCCGGAAGCCGAAAACGCGGCCCGCGCGCTCGGCGTGGCGGACGCGGTGGATTTCACCGGGTCGCTCGGCTTCGCGGAACTGGCCGCGCTCTACCGGCGCGCGGACCTGCTCGTGCATCCCTCGCGCTACGAGGGCTTCGGGCTCCAGATCGCGGAAGCGTTCGCGAGCGGCCTGCCCGTGCTCTGCACGGACGGCGGCGCGGCGCCGGAGACCGCGGGCGACGCGGCGCGCGTCGTACCGCTCGCCGGCGGCGCGGCCGCGTTCGCGGACGCGATCCTCGCGCTGCTGCGCGATCCGGCTCGGCTCGCCCGGCTGCGCGAAGCGGGCCTGCGCCGCGCGCCCCTCTTCACGTGGGAGCGCACGGCCGCCGCCGTCGCCGCCGCCTACGGGGACTAGCTCGGCGGGATGCCGAGCGCCACGTCCATCGCCGCGGCGACTTCCTGGAGGTTGCGCGAGGCGTCCGCCTGCGCTTCGAGCGCGCGGCGGACGGCCTTGCGGAAGGACGCCATCGCGTCCTCGCGGTCGGAAGCGCGGCGCATCGTATCGTCGCGGAACGCGCGCAGCTGCGCCGCCTCGTCCTCGAGGGCGCGGACCTTTTCCTGGAGGCGCGACACGGTCTGGCGCGCGTGCAGGAGCTGGAGCGAGAGCTCCTCGGGCGTGGCGTCGAAGTCGTCCAGCTCCATGCCGTCGGGGATGGGGACCGTGACGGGCTCGTGGCACTGCGTGCAGCGGATCACGAGACCCGCGCCGCGCGGGTCGATCGAGAGCGACTTGCCGCAATGCGGGCACTCGAAGAGGATGTCCGTCTCGGGAACTTCCTCGATCGGGAGTTCCTGGCTTTCTTCCGGGGCCGCGGGGGCGGCGGGCGGGGTGTCTGCGGGGGTGTCGCTCATGGGGGGATTCCTCCCTTGCGTCTTCAGGTTATCAAAATCGGGGTTTCGAGTCAATCGCGGTGGTCGAAGGGTTTCACGCCGTCCGGCAGGCTGCGGGCGAAAAGGCCGCGGAGGAAGTTCCAGCCGTAGGCGTAGTGCGTCGCGACGATGCCCGCCGCCGTCCACGCCCAGGCGCGAAGCCGCGTCGAGAAGGAGAACGCGATGACGAGCGCGAGGTAGAGGGCGAGGACGGCGAGGCCGGTGCAGCCCAGGATGGACAGCGCGTCCACGGACAGGCGGACGGCCGCGGTGGCGGTCGGCGCGACGGTGATGCACGACGCCGCCAGGCCGAGCGGCGTCGCGATCGTGCCGACGAGCAGGAGCGACGGGACGAAGTAGGCGAAGCGGCGCGAAGTCTCGGGGAACTTCTTCGCGAAGTAGCCGCGGTGCCGCGCGTAACGCGAGACCTGGCGCAGGTGCGGGCCGAAGAGCGGGCGGCGGTGGTGCGCGACGGCGGCGGCCGGGTCGTAGACCATGCGCCGGCCGCGGCGGTGGACGATTTCGAGGCACAGCACCGTGTCTTCGCCCGGCCAGTTTTCCGAATTGAACCCGCCGATTTCGCGGAGCAGGTCCGCCCGCACGAGCAGGTTGCAGCTCGGCAGGTCGTCCTCGTCGCGCACCGCGGTGGGGACGTAGCGCCGCCGCGCGCCGGCTGAGACGAGCGGGTTCTCGTAGACGCGGCCGGACATTTTCGCGGCGAACGGATCTTCCGGCGGCGTGACGGCCGGGCCGCCGACGGCGCCGACCGCGGGATCGGAAAAGCGCGGGACGGCGGCTTCGAGCCAACCGGGGAGCGGGCGCGCGTCGTCGTCGAGAAACGCGACGACCGCCCCGCGCGCTTCGCGGATGCCGGCGTTGCGCTTGTCGGAGGGCAGGACCTTGCCGGTGGGGATTTCGCGCACCCAATCCGGCCACGCCTCGCCCGTCGGGGCGTCGGGCAGGACGACCGCCTCGAGCGCCGGATACGTTTCGCGCTGGCGGCCGAGTGCGGCGACGCACTCGCGCAGCACCGCGCCCGCGCCGGGGCAGGCGACCACGGCGGTGACGAGCGGGGCGGGGTCCGGCATCGGGCGCGGGTCGAGCGAACGGTAGTAGCCGAGGATCCGGGTGCGGTAGAAGATCGCCGCCGTGTCGACGAGCACGTCGCGCACGTTCTTGAGCGTGAGCGAACCGGCCTTGCCCGTGTAGTCCAGCTCGATGGGGGCCTCCTCCACGCGCATGCCCGCGTCGCGCAGGATCGCGAGCACCTCCAGGTCGAAGGCGAAGCGTTTCGTGACCATGCGGTCGAACGCGTGGCCGAGCGCGGCGCGCGAGAAGAGCTTCATGCCGGTCTGCGTGTCGTGGACCGGCAGGCCGACGAGCAGCTTCACGAGCCCGTAGTAGACGCGGCTGGCGACGCGGCGGCGCCACGGGTAGTCCACGCGCGAATCGGGATGCATCTTGGAGCCGATCACCGCGTCGGCGCCCGTGCGCGCCATGCGGCGCAGGAAGTCGCCCGCGCGGTCGGGGCTCAGCTCCAGGTCGCCGTCCAGCAGCAGCACGTGGGAGCCGCGGCACGCGCGGAACCCCGCCACGAGCGCGGCGCCCTTGCCGCCGTTTTGCGGGAGGACGACCGGCCGCACGGCGGCGCCTTGCGCCGCAAGCGCGGCGGCGGCGCGGGCGAGCGCGGCGTCCGTGCCGTCGCCCGAACCGTCGTCCACCGGCACGAGTTCGAACGGAATCCCCTGCGCGCGCAGCGACGCGGCGCAGCGCGCGAGGTTGTCCTCGACGCGGGCGGCGAGCCGGTAGCACGGCAGCACGACCGACAGGAGCGAAAAGCCGGCGGGGCGCGCCCCGGGATCCGGGGCCGTCGTGGCTGCCGTCTGTCCGGTGGCGGGGTCCATGTCGGGGAAGGAAAAAAGCGCGGGGGGGGCTCCGCCGCTAGGCGTGCGGAACGAGGTGGCGGTGCAGGACGAGCTTGGAGCACATCTGCACGTCCTGCGTGTGGCCGGCGCGGTAGGAGACGATCGTGCCGGCGAAGCGGGCGCCGTCCATGAGCGCGACCGCGGCCAGCAGGTCGAGCGTGGAGCGGTGCCAGACGGCTTCGAGCGAGCGGTCCCCGTAGATGAGGTGAGGCTCGTTGTAGTAGCTCTTGCGGCCGTGGATGAGGATGTTGCCGGTCGTGTAGCCGAGGTTGCGCGTCTCGGCGAAGAACTTGCCGAGCGTGCGGGCGTAGAGGAACTCCTTGTAGGGGGCGTTGGTTCGCGCCTGGGCGCCGATGCGGAACGTGTCGGGCGTGAGGTCGTAGACGATGCGCTGCTGCCCGATGGCGCTCTTCCAGTCGATCGCGCAGTCGACGCGCAGCCCGAGCTCGCCGGGCCGGGCCGGGAGGAACGTGAGGAAGTCCCCGCGCGTGCCGCCGAACGTGAGCGGCTGGTCGACGGTGACGAACCTGGCCGGCTCGTCCGTCGTGGCGATGCCGACCTTCTCGACCGCCTCGTAGATGTCGAGGTTGCCGCGGTCGAAGAGCGGCGGATCGCCCGAGGAAACGGACACCTCCACGTCGTCGAGCGCGAGGCCGACGCGGAACGCGACGATGTGCTCGACCATGCGCAGGTAGTTGTGGGCGCTTCCGGAGCGCAACACGATGTTGCGCGCCGTGGTCCAGACGTTGCGCACCGACACGCCGATCGGGAACTGGTCGGGCATGTCCGCGCGGTCGATCCACCAGCCCGGCTCGCGCGAAGGGCCGAACGTGAGCGTCGAGCGCTCCTTGCCCTGGAACGTGCCGGGGCCGGAGACGGACGTCGTCCCGCGCAGCGTCGTGCGGAACTTCGGGAACGGATACGGACCTTCGTGGAGAAGCTCCAGGTCGACGGGCTGCGCGTGGAAGCGCTCGTAGGCGGCCTTGACGGCCTCGTCGTCGCCGGCGAGAAGCCGGCCGATGGGATACTCGTGCATGTTCGCAGGTTCGCAGGTTCGCAGGTTCGCGGGTTCGCGTGTGCGGGGGAGGAAGAGGAATCCGGCCGGGGGCGCGGCGCCGCCGCGCTCCCGGCCGGACTTGCGGGAGGATGGCGGCTACTTGACGAACTGCCAGGCGCCGTCGGGATCGCGGTAGAGCGTGCCGGACGCCTTCTTCGTGGCGGGGTCGACGAAGCGCCAGTTGCCGTCGGCGTCGCGCACGAGCGTGCCCTCGCCGCGGGCGGCCTCCTTGAACTCGAACGAGCCGTTCGCGTTCTGGAGCCAGGTCCAGTAGGACCAGGTGCCGTCGCCGTTGTCGACCATCTTGCCGTAGTCGGCGTAGATCTTCACGCGGTAGAAACCGGCGGAGAAGTCAACGCCCTCGGCCTGGTCGGCGGGCCACATGCGGGCGGTGCCCGGCTCGGACATGTGGTCGTTGACGCCGTCGTAGCGGCTGTAGAAGACCGCGTCGCCGGTGTTGGCCACGTCGTGCGAGGCGACCGTCTCCCACGCTTCGCCCGCGTCGCCGAGCGAGAGCTTGCGCTGCAGCTCGTAGGTCAGCACCACGCCGGGCCGGAGCGCCGGGTAGGGCAGGTCCACGTAGGGCACGCCGGCGTCGTCGAAGGCGAGGGCGGGAACCGAATAGGGGATCGCCACGCCGGCGTCGAGCGGATCGGAGCCGGAGAGGAACTCCTCCAGGTCGCTCACGCCGTCGCCGTCGGTGTCCTTCAGGTACGTGTCGGTGCCGGTGACGAGGATCTCCATCGCGTCCGTGAGGCCGTCCAGGTCCGTGTCGGGCGTCCGCGGGTCGGAATCGAGGACGCCGTCCGCGTATTCCTGCCACCACATGAGGCCGCCGGCGTCGGACAGGTCGTAGCCGCTCTTGGTGAGGCGGCTGCCGAGGGCGTCGTCCTTCGTCATCCACCACTCCCAGGCGTCGGGCACGAGGTCGTTGTCCGTGTCGCGGTCGTGCAGGACGATCAGCAGGCCGCTCACGTCGCTTGCGACGACGATCGGATCGGCCTCGCGGCTGAGATTCGGGCTCACCGTTCCGCTTTGGACGGCGACGCCCTGCGTCTCCCAGTCGTCCGCGTAGCCGTTGCCGTTGGAATCGAGGAACGCCCGGATGGCGTAGCTGCCGGCCGTGAGGTTCGGAATGTCGAACCGGCCCTTGGTCGCGGTGCCGTCTTCCGGAGTCCTCTTCTCCTGGAAAACCGGGACGCCGGAGACCGACACGCACGTTTCCGCGGAATCCGGCAGCTTGAAGGCCTGGACGTAGAGCGGATACGGGAAGACTTTCTTGGCGAGGACGATCGAGAGCCCCGCCGGCGGCGCCTTGGAGAAGCGGATTTCGATGTCGCCGGTCTCGTAGTCGATCGTGCCGGACCACGCCGTCGAGTTCGTCGTGCTGCAGGCGTAGAGGATGCCGTTGGCGGCCGAATCGTTGAACACTTCCTCGCTGCCGGACGCGGAGAAGTCCAGGTATCCGTCGGCGTCTTCCGTGACGCCGCCGCGCACGAGCAAGACGCTCATCGCGCCGGGCGCGAGTTCGTCCGTGTCGGAGACGCGGACCGAGTAGACCTTGGCCGCCGTGTCGGTCGTCGCCTCTTCGGCGAGCGCCACCCGCTTGTGCCGCATCACCTTGCCGAAGTAGCGGATGATGCCGCTCACGTCGTAAAGGGCGCGGCGGGTCTCGTCGTCGTTGACGAGCTGGAAGCGCTCGACGACGGACTGCTGGTAGACGAGGTCGGAGCGCGGCCGCTCCGTGATCGTGTATTCGTAGAGGCCGTCGCCCGGCAGGGTCACGACCGTCTTTCCGTTTTCGGGAGTCCACTCGTAGACGCCGTTGTCGTAACGCGCGCCGTCGTCCAGCTGCGGGATCGCCGAATAGTAGCTTCCGTCGACGCCGTGGCGGCCGTGGTGGATCGGGAACGCGATCACCATGTTGGAGATGACGGTGACCGGCTCGGCGTAGGTTCCTTCGGGTCCCGCGAGCTTGCGCAGGCTGAAGAGGACGCCGGCGTTGTGGTCGTCCATCTCCCACTCGAATTCGACCGTGTTGCCGTAGACGGTGGTCTGCTGCGTCGGATAGCGGGCGACGAGCGGCTTGCGCGCGGCGCCGACCGCGTTGACGACGTGGAACGACCCGTTCGTGACGGACACGGTCGAGGCGCCGTCCCAGGCTTCGACGGACCAGTTCACGACGACGTTGGAGGACGATCCCATGTCGAAACCGTAGATCGGCGCCGAAAGCGGATCCCAACCGCCGGCATCGTTCATCAGCCAGAGGAACTGCTCCCGGTTTTCGCCGGAGCCGAGGTAGTCGCTCCGGTTCGCCGCCTGGGACATCTGCCCGTCCCAAGTCGCCATCCCGTTGGCGTCGTAGTAGCCGATCGCGCGCAGGCCGGACGTCCGCTGGCCGTAGATCCACGGCATCAGGAAGTCGCCTTCGTGCAGGAACTGGCGCGGGCCGTCCACGCGGGCGCGCACGGACGTCGTCTCGTAGACCTGGACCTTGCGCTGGACGATCCTGCTTTCGTCGATCGTCCACATCCAGTTGGTCAGGATCGAGGGGTCGTTCCAGGTCAAGCTCACGTAGGCGTTGGACACGTCCGCGTCGTAGCCGGTCTGCGTCGTCAGGCTCCCGTATTGCGTCCATTCCCAACCGTCCGGCAGCAGGTCGCCGTCCGTGTCGCGGTCGTGCAGGACGACGTTGACGCCGACGACGGACGCGCCGTTGGTGACGACGATCGGCGTGGCCGTGGACGGGATCACGACCGGGCTCGCGTTGCCGCTGAAGAACCCGAAGCCCTGCGTCTCCCACTCGTCCGCGATTCCGTTGCCGTTGCTGTCGACGAACGCGAAGACCGAGTAGGTGCCGGCCTTGAGGCCCGGGATCCGGAACGCGCCGTTCGTGTTCCGCACCGTCTCGGCGACGAGCAGCCCGCCCACCGACGCGGACGACGTCGCCGAATCCGAAGTCTTGTAGGCCTGCACGTGCAGGTCGGCCGGCCACGTCGGCGGGGTCCCGGCCTCCATCGCGCGGCCGTAATACCACAGGGTGCCTTCGATCGAGCCCGTGACGCGGGTGTTCTCCGCGTTGCGGACCTGGAAGCGCTCGGTGACGGTTTGCGGCGTGATCGCCGTGGTGTTCGGACGCTCGGTGATCGTGTAGACGTATTCGCCGTCGGGCAGGTCGACGAAGCGCAGACCATCCTCCATCTGCGGGATTGCGGTGTAGTAGTAGCAGTTCACCGTGGAATCCCAGTGCATGACCGGGAAGGCGATCGTGGCGTTGTCGATCAGCACGTTGCCCGCCGAATCCTTCAATGTGAAGAGAACGCCCGCGTTGTGCTCGTCCATCTCCCATTCGAACTTGACGGTCGACCCGTGGACGATGGTGTTCTGGACCGGCCAGCGGGCTTTGAGCGCCATGCGCGTTTCCGGGACTCCGGCAAAGACGCTGAACGACCCGCCGGAGTTGGTTTCGGAGTGGTATCCGTCGGTTGCGACGACCTCCCACGTGAAGTCCGCCGCGTTGGCCGCGCCGAGATCGAAGCCCCAGGTCTTGAGGCGGGCCAGATCGCCTTCGTGAAGGAACGTGCGGGGCGGACGGACGGCGAACTGCCATTCGGCCTCGCCCGTCGTGGTGGAGCCGCCACCCGAGATGTCCGTCTTCTTGGTGGTGCGGGAGCTGTAGGGCTTGAAGTTCGGATCGAAGACGCACGTGCTCACCCAGTTGGTGCCCGGGCCCGACGTCGGCTTGGAGGCCGGGACGGTGACGAGCGCCTCCGCGCGATATTGGGCGAGCGTCCCGTCGTAGAGTTCGGGCACGCCGTCGCCGTTCACGTCGCGGTCGCGCAGGACGATGTGGACGTCCTCGACCGGAACGGCCGCGCCGTCGGCAACCCGGATCCTGATCGGCTTGAACCACTCGGGCACCTGGATCGGGTCGGCCGAGCCGCCCATGAACGCCATGCCCTGCGTCTCCCCGACGTCGGGCAGACCGTTTCCGTTCGCGTCAACGAAACCGATCAGGCCGTAAGTTCCCGGCCCGAGTCCGCCGATTTCGAACGGACCCGCATTGGCGAGAACGAGTTTTGCGACGGGAAGGCCGGAAACGTTCAGGCTGGACGAAGACTGGTCCGGCACCTTGTAGGCGAGGATGACGATGTCTCCCGCGTCAAACGCGCCGGCGGCGTCGGCAAGGCGGCCGTAGTAGTGGACGTTGCCGGAAATCGTCGTCGTGTCGCGCGCCAGCGGCGCACCCGAGGAAACCGTGAACGATCCGGTGTCGGATTGCAGATGGAAACCGGAAGCCGTCGTCCGGACATGTTCGGAAACCGTCCAGGTGTAGTCCCCGTCCGGCAAATCGACGAGGACGCGTCCGTTCTTGAGTTGCGGGACGAAACTGTAATAGTAGTCGTCGTCCGTGATCGCGTTGTGGCGAATCGGGAACGGGATGTAGAGGTTGTCGAGTCCCGGAACGGCCGTCCCCGACGAGTCCCTGACGGTGATGAACGCGCCCTGCGTCCGCCAATCCATCTTCCACTGGAACTCCACTGGAGTCCCGTGCTTCACGTTGCCGGCCACGGGCGAAATCACCTCGACGGCCCGACGGTCTCCGTTGTTCGGATACAGCGCCTGGACGACATGGCCTTCGGCCATCGTTTCCGCGTTTTTGCGCAGACCGATGTTGGCCGTGACGGTCCAGCGGAAGTTGTCTTCGTCCGTCGCGCCGAAATCCACGCCGCGGAGCCCCGCCTCGAGATAGTCGCCTTCGTGGACGAACGTGCGGGGAGCCTCCACGATGATGCCGTCCCCGACGGCCGACCGGCCGGCGCCGTTGACGATGTTGATCGTGTAACTGGTCACGTTCTCGTTCGTGCTGGCCGGCCAGGAGATACGCGGGAAGCCGAACATTTCGTCCGTCATCGGGATTTCGACGGACACGGCGTCCCATCCGACGAGCACTGCATCCTGAGGCGAGAGCCCCAACGGCTCGCCCGCGTCCCAGGTGTTGTTTCCGTTCAAATCCATCCACGCGAGGAAGCGGTTGTATCCTTCCACCATGTGGTCGTGGACCGAACCGGCGTCCGTGACGTTGGACGAGAGGTTGGCCGCCTGCAGGGCCTGGAGACCGCTGATCGTGATCGGGTAGTGCGTCGTGCTCGGCGAGTATTCGATCGTGTAGCGGCTCTGGTAGTTTTCGCTCGCGTCGTAGGACGTGACCCAAACGGTCTCCGAAATGCGCGTCACGGTTCCGTCCGCGTTCTCTTCGGAGCGGCTGCGGTCCGTCTGGTAGTTGAACTGCGAGTAAATCAGGCCGGTCGAGTATTCGAGAAGAATGAACGCCTCCCCGTCGTCGACGAAGACGCCGAAGTCGTCGTTGTAGGGCTGGAGCTGGAAGACGGTCTTTTCTCCGTTGACGAAGACGGCCAGGGACGCGGACCCGATCCGGGAACCTCCGAAGCTGGACGTGCCGAAGTCGGCGCCGTCGATCTGGCCGCGGCCGAGATCGGCGAAGTTGCCGAAGCCCTTCGCCTGGGTGGAATAGGCGCCGTCGTAGGGCCCGCCCATGTAGATCGTGCGGGACAACGAGCCGTCGAGATACGTGCCGTGCGTCTTTTCGCCGTAGGACAACACCTTGATCGTGGAAGCCCCGTTCGCCTCGCCGTCGTAGCGGAATGTCGCGTTGAACGTCGGTTCCGGGAAATCGTCGGGATCCGACGGATCGGTGTTCGCCATGTATTCGGCGTAGTTGCTCCAACCGTCGTCGTCGAAATCGGAATCCGCGTCGAAGAGGTGGGGATCGAGGCCGTAGCCCATTTCCCATTGGGCGGGCATGCCGTCCCAATCGTCGAGGATTTCGCCGAACGTGGCCTTGCCGTCGGGATCGAGGAGGCCTTCCGCATCGACCTGGTCGAAGTCGAGCCGGCCGTCGCCATCGGTGTCGGCCTTGTTGAGGTCCGTGCCGGTCCGGGCCTCCATCCAGGCGTCGAGGCCGTCGCCGTCCAAATCGCCGTAGATGCCGATCGTGGTGGTCGTGGAAGTCTCGTTGGTGATGACCGCGCCGGACGTGGTCTTGCCCTTCATGACGAACCGGACGATGTAATCGGTCGCGACGAAGTTCGTGGGAACGAAGTTGTTCCACGACACGCGCGGGTAGTCCCAGAGCGAGTCGGTGAGGGGGATTTCGATGAAGGTCGAGTCCCAGCCGACGAGCGTCGGGTTGTAGAGCGCCAGGCCCATGGGCTCGCCCTGGTCGTAGGTTTCGTTGCCGTCGAGGTCCATCCAGCCGAGGAACCGGTTCGGGCCCTCGACCATGTGCGTGTGGTTGCCCTCGGGGTTGCGGATCAGGCTCGTGAACGTGACCGGGAAGGAGTAGGTCTTCACGGTGGTGTGCACGTCGGCCTGGCAGCCGACGTATTTGCCGTAGACGAGCACGCGGCCGGATTCGATTTCGATCAGGATCCAGCCCATGTCGTCCTGCGTGAACAGGCCCATGCCCGGGTTGATCTGCGTCATCTGGAAGGAGCGGACTTCCGTCGCGCCCTCGGCGCCCTCGACGTAGACGTTCACGGAAGCGGTTTCGATGAACCCGTGATCGAGGGTGTTGTAGGCGAAGGTGCCCTGCGCGCCCACGTCGCTGTATTCGTCGAGTTCGACCGTGCCGTCGGAGCCGAGGTAGACGCCGTAGGAGAATCCCTTGGTGCTCGTGTAGCGGCCGTCGTAGGAGCCGCCCCAGGTCGTGCCCTGCGTCTTCTGGCCGTAGCTGTAGACGCCGAGGCAGTTGAGGTCCGTCTCCTGTCCGTGGTAGTAGAACGTGGCCGCGAGGCGCGGGTGCGGGTAACTGGTCGCGACCGAGGGGTCGGTGCCTCCCATGAATTCGGCGTAGTTGCTCCAGCCGTCGTCGTCGAGGTCGCCCGCCGCGTCGTAGCGGTAGGGGTCGAGACCGTATTTGAGCTCCCACGGCGTCGGCATGCCGTCGCCGTCGTCGTAGAGTTCGCCGTAGAAGAACCCGGACGCCGGGTCGATGCGGTAGTAGTCGTTCGTCTCGCCCGGCTTGGAGGTGATCGAGACGATGTTGGTCCCGATCAGCGTCTCGATCCAGTCTTCGAGGCCGTCCGAATCCGTGTCGCCGGTGGTGGACGCGTAAACCGCGCCGCCGCCGATCGTCTCGGTGTCGGTGCGGGTGTGGGCGCCGTGGACCCAGGAGAAGGTCACGAAATAGGTCAGGTCGGACGCGGCGATGCCGTTGGTGGACGTCCCTTCGCCCCATTGGATGCGCGGATAGTCCCACATCGAGTCGCGGAGCGGGATGGTCGTCTCGACGGCGTCCCAGCTCACGAGCGTGGGCTTGGGCTGCGACAGGCCCATGGGTTCGGTGTCGGTCTGCCAGAAACCGTCCTGGTTCAGGTCGAGGAAGCCGAAGAACCGGTTGTAGCCGGAAACCATGTGGTCGTGGATCGTACCGGTCGGAATGGCGACCATGTTTTTGGCCGTGGCGGGGAACGTGCGGCCGCCGACGGAATACTCGACCGCCACCACCTCGGCGTTGAGGGCGTAGAGGACGCCCAGTGCCCGGTCCACGATGATGAGATGGCGGACGGCGCCCTGCCACTGGTCGAGGACCATGCCGTAGGTGGCGTCGTCCTCGTAGTCGGTCATTTCGGCCTCCGAGACTTGGCCGCCGGACGTGGCGAAATGGACGTTGGCGTAGCCGATTTGCCGGTTCGAGAGCCGGTAGACGTGGTCGAACGTCTGCCAGGCGTTGGCCACCTTGATCGTCCGGTCCAGGTCCATGGCAGCGAGTTCGTCGTCCGAGAGACTCTGGAGAACCGTCCCGTCGACGCGGTTGTCCTCGATGACGTAGGAACGGTAGCGGCCGTCGGCGTAGCCGCCCATGTTGGGCCCGACGGTCTTTTCGCCGTAGGTTTCGACGATCGTCAGGGCGGCGGCCCCCGCGAGGGTGCTCCAGTTTTCGCCGTCGTAGTGGAGGTGGACGTCGAACTTGGGGTGCGGGTAGTTGTCGGCGTTGTCGGGCTGCGTGTCGGCCATGTATTCTTCCCAGTTGGTCCAGCCGTCGCCGTCGAGGTCCTCGTTGGCGTCGTAGCGGTTGGGATCGAGGCCGTGGCGGATTTCCCAGGCGTTGTCCATGCCGTCGCCGTCGTCGTAGAGCTCGCCGTAGGTGAGGCTCTGGCCGTCGGGGCGGGAGTAGTAGTCGGAGTAGCCGTCGCCGTCGGTGTCGTAGCGGAAGGGATCGGTTCCGGCCAGATACTCGGCGAAGTTGTCGAGGCCGTCGCCGTCCGCGTCGCCGTAGGCGCCGTCGAGGCCGGCGGCGGAGTTCGGGTCGAGGCCGTGGGCGATCTCCCACCAGTCGGGGATGCCGTCGCCGTCGGTGTCGACGTTTTCGATGTCGGTGCCGCGGCCGTCGCCGTCCCACATGTCCACGTCGATGTCGGAAACGGCGTCCATGAGCGGAAGCATGTCGGAGGCGACCGGCGTGTCCAGGTAGATGCCGTAGACGTCCATTTCGCCGCTGAAGCGGAGCGGATGCAGCTCCTGGGACCCCATGATCGCGGTGTTGTAGAACATGCCGTAGGGGTTCATCGCGTTCTTCAGCTGCTTGAGCTGGACGTCGGTGGAGCCGGCGGCGGGCAGGACGGCGGGGACGACGTCCGTGCGGTAGGCGTCGACGTAGGCGTCGGAGAGCCAGTCGGAATTGGAGCGGTAGCGGTAGCTCAGGAGTTTCCAGGGCTCCATCAAGGCGGTCGTCCCGTCGTTGAGACCGACGGACTTGATCTCGTTGTCGTAGTTGGGTATGAGACCCTTGATGTCCAACGGCGGATTCTGCGGCATGTGCGCCACCGTGTTTTCGATCCAAGGCACGTAGGAGTAGTCCGTGTAGACGTTGGACCGGTGCGTCGCCGTGAACCACCAGGGAATCAGGTGTGGCAGGATCGTGTCGCGGTAGTGGTACCAGGAAGGCGCGGTCCAGAAGGGCGACGGCCGGGCGGAAGCGACGGCGTCGTCGTGCCAGCCGGCGGGGAAGGGATCGGCGTCGGCGGCGAAGTATTCGGCGAACGACGTGTCGCGGTCGCGGGCGGCCATGACGTCCGGCAGGTTGTCGAACGAGTAGTGGTAGAGCAGCTTCTGGGGGAAGTCGGAGAGGGACGTGACGGCCACGATGTTGGTGCCGGGCGAGGCGATGCCCGGACCCCAGCCCTGCATCTCCCAGCGGAACCGTTCGTGGTTGATCTTCTCGATGTCGCTCTTGGTGAAACGCCGGTCCTTGTTGTTCACGATCTGGTCCTTGGTGCGGCAGCGGTCCCAGATGCGGATTTCGTCGACCCAGCCGGTGAAGAAGGAGTCCGGATCGAATTCGGGCTGGCTCTGGCCGGCGACGGTGGACGACGACTTCAGACCCCACGGATACGTCTCGTAGGGACCGGCCACGATGCCCCACGGGTTGAGGTCGCGGGCGCCGACGACGATCGGCGCCGGACTGAAGCCGTAGCCGTAGTAGCGCGTCCAGTCGGCGGGCAGGCCGGAATCCGGCCCCATGAGGAACTGGGAGCCGAGCATGACGCCGTTGCAGGGCTTGAGGCCGGCGCCGACGCCCGCGGCGTATTCGCCGTTGACGTAGAGCGTGAGCCGGTCGGCCACGGAATCCATGACGAGCGCGACGTGCGCCCACTTGTTCGGGACGAGGCGGCCGGCGGAGACGGCGGTGACGGAGGAGACCGTCTCGAGCGCGTCGTTGTCGACCTGCGCGTGGATGGCGCCCAGTTCGTCGAGCTGGAGGAGGAAGTTGTGGCGGATCTGCCAGTGCGTGGCGCCGGACGGGTCGTCCACCGGCATGAGGACGGGGCGGTCGACCAGCGTGGCGCGCTTGCCGGGCTTGGGCAGCTCCTGCGGCCGGACCCAGAATTCCACGGTGAAGCTCGTGAGGTTCCACTGGTTGTGGTAGAACGGGTTGCGCGTGCGGGCGGCCGCGTGGCCGTCGAGGTAGAGGGCCTTGCGCCGGCGCGGGCTGTCGAGGTCCAGCGGGTCGGTCACGCCGCCGTCGTTCTGGACCAGTTCCTCGCGGTCGGAGATGTTGTCGTTGTCGGTGTCGAAGCCCTCGTTGATTTCGAAGTCGTAGAGATACGTCGGACCGTCGGCGAGCGTGTCCCAGAGCGGCAGGTCCCACCACCAGCGGTAGCCGGCCATTTCGCCGTCGACCTTGTAGTAGAGGTTCACGTAGGATTCGACGTAAGTCGGGTCGGTGAACCAGTAGGGCGAGGGGTCGGTGTGGTGCAGGACGTCGTTGGCCAGGTAGCCGTAGCTTTCTTCCTGGTTGGACAGGCCGTCGCGGTCGGGGTCGGCGAACCGATCGCCGGCGAGCCACGGGCGGTTGTCGTAGTCGTAGGGGGCGCCTTCCATCACGTAGGGGCCCATCGGGATCTTGAACGCGCGGGGTTCGCGGGAGGTCGGCATCGGGCCCATGATCGTGAGGTTGCGGTTGCGCACCCACGCGTAGGCGTTGCCCATGAACCAGTCGCGCTCGGAACCGAGGCCGAGCGGATGTTTGTCGGCGCGGTCGGAATCCGGGTAGGAGCCGGCGCCGCCGACCTGGGGATCGCCGCCGTAGGTCGGGTTGAGGCCGTGGAAGATTTCCCAGTAGTCGTCCATCCCGTCGTTGTCCGTGTCGGGCGTGCGCGGCATGGTGCCGGGATAGCCCGCCAGACCCGTGTAGTTGTTGGGGATGAAACCCCAGACGACGGGGATGTCCGCGTCGACGGCGCGCTTGGTGCCGGTCGCGAACGGGGATTCCCAGATCGCGGGCTCGCAACCGTAGGAGTAGTCCACGTCGAGCAGGATGGACTCGAAGCGGCGGAGCAGCTGGAATTCTTCAACGGAGATGAAGGCCGAGTCGATGTAATCCATCGTATCGGGATCCACGTCCGGAACGGCGCGGCTCAGGGGTTCGAACGTGAGCGGATGGATGATCGGCATGCCGAACTCGTCGGTGACGACGTCGCTCATCAGCGCAAAGGCGCGCTGGAGGAAGTTCACGGCCCACTTGGGGTCGCCGGGCGCCATTTCCTCGACGGGCAGCATCGTCGGGGAGTTGGAGAGGTTCCAGGTCAAGTCGCCGGTGACGGAACCGGGGGCGTCCGCGCTGCCCCAGACCAGATACGCCTCGGGATCGGAGGAAATCGGCGTGTAGTTGGTGATGGAATGCTTCCAGCGCTCTTCGAGCGTCGCGATCAGGTTGCAGAGCGCGTAGATGTCCACGGAACTCGCGCGCGGCCGCATGAAGTCGGACTGGCGGTACTGGACGAAATGGACCGACTTGCCGTAGGGATAGGCGTCCGTGGGGAACTTCGACGGGCCGTCCGCCGTGACGATGGGGTCGAGGCTGTAGTTGGCGGCGATCCGGGAATCGGCGAGGATCCAGCCTTCGATCGTGTCGGCGGTCATCTGGGGGTCGGCCATCCAGATGTCTTCGTTCTTGGGATCGTACCAGTGGTCGTAGCGCCAGGCGTAGATGGAGCCGGTGAGATACTCCATGTAGTTCGGAAGGCCGTCGCCGTCGGGGTCGCCGTAGGGGCCGTAGACGTCGGACTCGGCCCGCGCGGTCCGCCGGTCGCCGGCGGAGATCGAAATGCCGTAGCCGGCGGCGTTCGTCGTGTCGTAGAGGCCGCCGAGGAAGCGGTAGCCGTCGGGAATGCGGTCGAAGCGGGTGTCGGCCGTGGTCGGATCGAGGTTGACGAGCTTGTCGCGGTCGCCGTTGAAGTCGATGCCCGTGCCGTCGTAGTAGTCGCCGGGGATGACGTAGTCGTCCTCGTGGTATTCGGTCGGATCGGGGACGCCGTCGCCGTCGGTGTCGGCGAGCCACGGGCAGGTCGGAAGCGATTTGTTGGACCAGTCGGTGGCCTGCGGTCTCCACCATTCGGCCGTGTGGAAATGGCCGGCGACCTGGTTCGTCTCGATGTAGGAGCCGCCGTCGATCTGGTTCTGGCGGGTTTCGAACATCGTCCAGTTTTCGTATTCGGCGCGCCAGCCGAGGCCGTCGTCGTCCGGATCGCCGGGACGCGGGCACTTGAAGGGCGGCGGCCACCAGCTGTTGAGCCAGGTCCAGTCGGTGAGGTAGACGCCGCCCGCGACGGTCCCGCCCTGGTAGAGCGCCCAGCCGTCGGGGACGTGGTCGCTGTTGGTGTCGTCGCTGCGCGGGTGGGACGTCTTGAGCGCCCAGAGGTTGTCGTCGACCCACTGCGCCGGGTAGACGACCGTGGTGAAGAACGGGAAGGCTCCCTCCTTGCCCATCATCCACTTCTGGACGTAGAACTCTTCGCGGGAAGTGAAGGGCCTGGCATACGCGCCGTTCAGGTCGCCGTTGCGGCTTCCGGTCGATGCGGCGCCGGGGACGAACGCGAGCGAGGCGAGACCGTTCCAATACGTCTCGTTGAAGTAGTCGAAGAGAAACGCGTCGACGTGGCGGTAGGGACCGACGGCGACGAACACGTCGCAGTCGGGGTTCTGGTCGGCGTCGGAGGCGTTGCGGGGATCGAGACCGAAGAGCAGTTCCCAACCGTCGGGCAGGCCGTCGTTGTCGGTGTCCCAGTGCAGCGGGTTGGTGCCGATGTAGTATTCGTCGTAGTCGGGCACGCCGTCGCCGTCCAGGTCGGAGGAAGGATCCCACATGCCCGGATCCAGACCGAGGGACGCGACGATGTTCCTGAGGGTGCCTTCCGTCGTGGCGCAGGGCGGGGAAAGCTCGTCGTTGGGGTCGAACTGGTTCAGCAGCCACTGCTTTTCGAAGAGGCCGTTGTAGGTGCGGTATTGGACGGTGATGACAACGGCGCGGTTCACGGTCCGGGTCCCGTCCGGGTTGATCGTGGCCGGGGAGATGAGCTCCTGGATGTGGGCGGGGTAGTAGTCGTAGCCGGGCAGGTAGAAGCGGCCGCTCGAGTAGTCGACGTAGGCGCCCTCGATCTCGACGGGCGTCCCGTCGTATTCCAGGCCGCGCTCGTAGTAGAAGAGCTTGGCGCGCCCGAGCGAATCGACGTAGCCGTCGCGCGAGAAGACGTGCAGGCCGCCCATGCGGATTTCGACGGCCTGGTTGGTCGTCGCGGACCCGTCGGGATTCTCGTCGATGTAGATCAGGTTGCAGATCGGGGCGTTGGTGAGCGTGAAGTGGGCCGCAACGCCGTCGATCGCGTTGGTCGGGGAGCCGGGCTTGATCCGCGGGTAGCCGTAGTAGCACTCGTTGCGGATGATCGTGGGCTCGAACTTCTCGGCCGGATAGCGGACGATGAGACCGCCCTCGTATTCGATGCCGTAAGTTCCGACGATGTAGTCGACCGACGCGAAATCGGCCTCGTCGTGGGCGTCCTGGACATCGGGCCAGTCCGCGAAATCGACGAAATTCGTGGTCGTCGTGTCGGAGGAGAGGACGTAGGCGACCTGGTTCGTGACGATCTGCAGCTCCTTCCTGAGAAGCGGGAAACCGACGCCGCGGAAATCGGCCGATCCGCCCGGGGAGAGGACCGGGTAGATCGTGAGCGTCGGATCGTAGGCGCGCCAGTATTCCGGTTTGTTTTCGTAGAGAATCGTCGACCAGAAGTAGTATTCCCAGCCGTCGGTGCGGCCGTCGCCGTCGGTGTCGTTCACGGTCGGATCGGTGCCGGGGCAGTTGCCGCGCAGATGGACGTTGCGGTATTGGAGGCGGCCCGGGTAGCCCATGCGGACGAAGTTGAGGTGGTCGGCGTCCTGGCTGATGGCAAGGCTCGTTTGGGGCAAACCGCGGAACTCGGCAATGTTGGAGAAGAACGGCTTGGTCGTGGCGCTGCTGCGGGTCGAGGGTCCCAATGCGTGGCCGCCGACGGTCGTGTAGACCTCGCCGGAGCCGCCGGTCTCGCTGAAAAGGTGGACGCCGTAGTCGACGTAGTTGGCGCCGGTCAGCGGATACTTGTAGACGCGGACGATGTTCTTGGCGTTGTCGTTCGTCTTCGCGTCGCCGAACGCCGCAACGAACGGATCGGCGTCCCAGACGTTTTCGATGTCCTCGTAGTTCGAGGTGGGCAGGCGGTCGTTGTCGGGCGTGTCGTAGGCCACGCCGAAGGTGTTGGCGTTGCCGTAGTAGGTTCCGGAAGCCCCGTAGAGACCGTTGGGATTGCAGACGGCGAGCGTGCCCCACTGGTCGGACGTGTGCTGCGTCCCGTCCTTGCCGCCGTCCAGATACTGGGCCTCCCAGCTGTCGGAAAGGCCGTCCTGGTCGAAGTCGCCGAAGTTGTCGAGCGGGATGCCGTAGGCGTCGGCGTTGTGATTGTAGAAGGAGAGGTAGGGGACGGACGAAAAGTAGCGAATCGTGGCCGCGTCGAGGGGCTGGATCAGGATGTTGCTCGTGGAGGGGTTGGGTATGTAGAGGTTCGCCTGGTCCGTGAGCGAAGGTTCGGAGAAGAACCAACCGAACGGATAGGTCCCCACGGTCACGAAAGCGCCGCCGACCTCCACGGTGGTGGGGGCGGGTTCGGCGCGGGCGCGCACGGCGCCGGTCGCCTGGAACGTGTTGCCGTCGGGGCTCCACGGCTGATTGGCGTGGTCGAGGTCGTCCGGCGGGAAGTGGAAGACGGCCTTGCCGTTGCCCTGGCCGTCCTTGATGTATTGGATCGTGCATTCGTCCGTGAACTGCATCGTGGCCGACTCGAGCAGCTTGGCTTTGTAGAATCCGATGTCCGAAACGCCGCCGTCGTTGTCGCGCGCGAAGACCGTGAAAAGCTCTTCGTCGGCGTTGACGCGGACGGTGACGTTGGGCGACGTGTCGGTCGTGTGGTCCCACACGTAGACGAGGTTCGCGTTGTCGTCCGCCGAAACGTCGCTCGCGAGGGCCGAGAAATTGTAGGGAGCGCCGGCCAGAGCGGAGATTTCCGTCGGATTGTCCGGATCGGTGCTCGGCGTGAGGAGGGTCGGGCGGACGTTGTTGACGACGCCCTGCAGGATGGCGTCCTGGAAGTAGCCGGACGCGTCGCTCACCGTGACGGTGAAGTTGTAGTCGCCGTCGAGCGCGTTGACGCGGAAGGAGGTCTGCGTGGCGCCGCGCGGAACGGTGACGGACGCGGGGACGCTCACGTGGTCGGCGGGCGTGCCCTCGCCCGCGAGCGTCAGGGTGAGGACGGTGGCGTCGTCGCGAGCGGCGCCGAGCGTGACGACGACGCTGTTCGTGGACGTCCCTTCGTCCACGGTCAGCATCGACGGCGAAAGCGTGATGAGCGTCGAGGTGTCCACGCCGGTGACGACGACGCTGAACGTGACGGTCGCCCCGGCGTCCGCGTCGCCGCTGATCCGGACGGTGACCGTGGTGGTGCCGGGCTTGAGGGCGACGAGCGAGAAATCCGCCGTGTCCATGCCGTCGGTCCGCGCCGTTTCGCGCGCGAGCGAAACGCTGTCGGTCCCCGCAACGGACCCGGTCCGGGTCTTGAACTTGGCGATGTCGGGGTCGGCCACCGTGGCCACGACCGTCTTGGTCGTGGTCACGTCCCCGCGGATCACGGAAAACGGATACTCGTAGTAGTTTCCGCTCGAGTCCGTTCCCGTCAGGATTTCGTAGGGATTGGCCATCGTGTAGACGCAGTCGAGCGTGTCCGCGCGCGCCGGGGCGGCAAACGCGCCGAACGCGCCGAGGAAGGCGAGGAGGCGGACAGTGGAGAGCCAACGTTTCATCGTGGGGGTCCTTTTCATGGGTGAATGGTCAAAGGGTCTAAACGGTCAAAGGGTCAATCGGTCAATCGGTCGGGCGGTCAGTTCGCGGGGACGCGAGGGGCGAGCGGCGGCTTGATGTCGGGGGAGGCGCCGGGGACGGCGCCGGACGGCGCGTCCTTGGGATCGATCGTGGCGGCGGGCCGCTCCGGAAGCTGCGGGACCGCGGCCGCGGCCGGGGGTTCGCCGGCCGCATCAGCGGTTTCTTCCGCGGCGGCGGCTTCCGCGGCCGCGGCGCGCTCGGTCGCCTGTTTTTCCTCGTAGGCCTTGCGCATGGCCGCCATCCGCTTGCCCATCGCGACGGCGACTTCGGCGTTGATGGCGTATTGGCTGCTTTCGACGATGAGCCGGGCCGGCCGGGCTTTCGCGACGAGGCCGGCGAGCGATTCGTCCTCGCGCAAGAGGGTTTCGAGCGCGTTGGTGGCGGCCGCGTATTCTTCCTGGAGTTCGTCGATCCGCGCCGCCAGCGCCTTGGCTTCCTCGTTCTGTTCGAGGATTTCGGCGCGGCGCGCTTCGATCGCCTTGTCCAGCTCGAGAAGTTCCCGCTCCGCGTCCGCGCGGACGACGCCGTATTCGGCCATTTTGCGGATATGCTCCTTTTCGTCCGGCGGCAGGCGGTCGAACTTCGGTCCGCGGGGCATGACGCGGTCGATCGCTTCCGATGAAACCGGAGGCAGCGCGACGCGGTGCGCGGGCGCCGGCGCCGCGTATCGGGGCGCGGCGGGCGCTTCCGCGGCGGGCGCGGCGGGCGCTTCCGCGGCGGGCGCGGCGTCCTGCGCGAAGGCGGGCGCCGCGAGAAGGGCGAAGAGGGGAAGAATTCGTTTCATGGGGATGCCTAGGGTTCGACGATGCGGTAGAAGCGGGCGGCGCCGGTGCCGTCGGTCGGGACGTCGACAATCGCCTTGCCGCCGGAAAAGTCGAGCGTGCCGACCTGGACCACGCAGAGCGTCTTCCACGGGCCGCCGAGCGTTTCCGCCGATTGGAGCACGAGCTTGTCGGACGCGGCCCGCGTTCCGGACACGACCCGCACGGCGAACGACACGTTGGTGTCGGACACGGCGGTGAAGACGGCCGCGTAGACGGCGGAAGCACCGCTGACGGGGACCCAGACGCTCGAAGCCGACGGATACTGCCGGCCGTAGGTGACGATTGCGGAACCGCCGTCCTTGTCCAGCACCGTCAGGACGACGATTCTCCCGTTGACCGAAACCACTCCCTCGGTACTCATGTCGCCGAACCATTCCGTGGGAAACAAGAGTTTCTTGCCGGAGGCGACGTAGACGTCGATGCCGTTCGTGACAATGCCGGCCGCCGTTTCGGACTCCGCGGCGAAAAAGCTGGCGAACCGGGGGTTGATCGTGAAGAAATTCGTCTTGGCGTCGTAGTAGTCGTCCCAGGGCCGGTAGAAGTGCTCGTTCCCCGCCTGATCGGTCCACGACGCATACAAGTCGGTCCAGTCGGCTCCGTCGGGCGGGGCGATTTCGCGGTCCGTCCACTCAATGTCGGCCTGGAATCCGGTATACCGGACGGAAATCCAGAAGTAATTCGTCACGCCGTTTTCGACGACGTAAGGCTTGTAGTCGGTCCGTTCGCCCGTGTAGGAGAGCCAATACGCGTCCGTCGCCGACCAACCGCCCTCGTGGGCGAACACGTGCGGGACGTTGGGAACGGAGCCGATCCAGTTGGTGGTCACGATTTCCTCCCCCGGCGGCGTCGCGTTCAGAAGGACCCAGTCCGTGCCGGCGTCCGCCTCCCAGGCGTTGTTCGTGACGGCCCAGTCGAGGTTGTTCAGGGCCCAGTTGAAATCGGACGTCGCGAACCAGAGATACCGCAGGCCGGCGTCTGCTTCCACGTCTTCCGCCTCGACCGCAAAACCCGTCGGGACGAAGACGGCGACGGGCACGATGTTGCCGTCGGCGTCCAGCTGGTAGTTGATATCGTCGTATCCGGAAAGCCCGGCCTGGCTGATGACGGGGTCCGCGTTGAGAACGCCGATCCACGTTTCGGCCGTTTCGCCGGACGGGGCCGCAATCACGGCCTTGTAGACGGGAACCGACCCGTCGGCGTTCACGACGCCGTCGAAACCGCGGAACCAGAACACGCCCTGCGTCCGCCCGGCGGGGACGACCGTTTCGGATTCGAGCCATTCGACGACGCCGTCCGCCCCTTCGACGGAAATCGAATAGGTCCGGTCGGCGCGGGACGGCGGAACCGCGAAGGCGATTCCGTTGGTCGCGTCATCGCTCTCCACGACCCAGACGGCGACGGAGTCGACCGCGTTCGTGTGAAGCGCGTCCCGCCAGGCGAGGCCGTTCGTGATCGACGTGTCGATCAGGGCCGCCTGTGCTTCGGGCCAGAAAACGGAAACGGACAGGATCGAGTCGGCATCCACGCCCGAAAGATCGGGATCGAAGAGACGGACGCGCCGGCCCGTCGACTCCGCCACCGCGAACGTGTCCGCATCCGGTTCGCCCCAGACGGCCTTGGGACTCCGGAACGGATCCGACGAGATGCCGCCGGCCGTTCCGAACGTGAAAAGCGCGGTTCCCGCGTAGTCGAACGCCTCGATCCGGTTGTTGGACGAATCGGCCACGAGGATCACCGGCTCGTCCAGCGCCGAGGGATACCAGACGGACAGGTCGCCGGGATTCGACAGGAGGCCGAAACGGGATCCCTGCAGGCCCTCCACGCCGGCCACGAACGTCGCGTCGCGGGAAAGGGAGTCCTGCAGCCAGACGCCGATGTCGTCCGTCTTCACGGCCTCCGACACCCACGAGCCGGGCCCGCTTCCCGGCGCCGCGTATCGGTAGACGGCGCCCGCATCCGGAACCGAAGCGTAGATGTCGCCGGTCTCCGGATCGACGGCGATTTTCCCGATCGTGGCCGGAAGGTCCGACACGGGGTAGAGTGCGCCCTTGGCCGAGGGATCGGACAGATCGAAGACGATGAACCCGGACGGCATCGTGCGCCGATCGTCCGCCGTGATGGAGACAACGAGCCCCTCGTCGCCGAGAAACGCCACGTCGGTCGCGGTCGAGAGGTAGTTGGCGTTCGTGGTGTAGGTGTATTCCCACACGTAGTTCGTCGTGTTCCGATGGTGGTAGACGGCCTCTTCCCACGTGTTCGTCGCGATGATGAGACCGGCGTCGGCGCTCTCGGTGTCGTTGGTGACGGTGATGAAGGGATTCTCCGAAATGACGTGGATCCAGTTGGTCGTGTAGAACGTGTCGAGCACGTTGGTCGTCCAGTAGGACGTGTCGACGATGCTCGAAATCACGTATCGGGAAGAACTCACGGCCCGGTAGAACGCCTCCTTGTATTCGTTTTCGAACGAAACGGCGGCGCCGCCGTCGCCGGCGGGAGAAACCGAATAGACCTGGACGGACGGGGAAAACTTGTTGTCGCCCTTGTCGATCCACTCGCCCGCGTTCACGACGGCGAAACGGTTCCCGTCCCGTTCGCGGTCCATCCCGACGGGTTGCTTGAACTGCGTCCCCTCGCCGACGGTTCCGGATCGCGGGTTCGGGGGGGTGATGCCGAGGAAGCGGGACGCTCCCGTCTTCCGCGCCGTTTCCGCCGACATGGGAACGGCCGTGTCCGCTCCCTTCGGCCAGCACAACTCCAGACCGTCGTCCGACCGCTGCCAGAAGCGGACCGCCTTGAGCGACGTGTCGAGTTCGCAGACAAAGTCGTCGGTCAAAAACGCGGCCGCCGGCGTCCGCCCCGACTGCGTCGCGGAAAACACGGCCGTCGAATGCCGGTTCGTCGCGGCGATTTCGCCCGACGTGTCGGCCGCCTCGGAAACGCCGGCCGCGATTGCGACGATGCCGGCGAAGAAACGGAGCCACGGGCGGAAAGCGGCTCGGCGTGCGTTTTCGTGGATCATGGAAAAGGATTCCGGTTGTCGGTTCGGCGGGAACGGGTCGAAGGGACACTGCACCCTTGGGGCGCTCGTCATGGCGCGAATGATAGCACGAACCCGGGCGCGACGCAAGGGCCGATTTTCGCGCCCGTGCGTGGGAGGGCGAAAACGGCGCGGCCGGACCGCCGGTTGTTCCGCGCCGGCGACAAGCGGTTCCGCCGGATTCCGGCGCCGACTCCAAGTTTCATGCCGCATTCTCGCATACTCCGTCCGTGTTTGCATTTTCGCACTCCCCTCCCCCGCCGCCGGTGGCGGAGCCGCGCGAACCGGAACTTGGCTTCGCGTTTCGCAAAACAAGTTTTATCATGTAAATTAAAACTTTCCGACCGTGGAGGAAAAATTGCGATCGGAGTCCTCGCCGCAAATCGCACGCGCGGCCGCCGGTGGTTGACCGGCGGGCGGTTGCCCCAGAGCAGTGCGCTGCCGTGGGAGGCTGCGTGGCGGGGGTGCGGCCGCACCCCGCCACGCGCGTGATTTGCGGCGCGTGCGGTCGGAACGAAAGCCGGGGCCGCTAGCGCGGGCCGGCAAAGCCGCCCCGCGCAAGGCCCTGGGGGCAACGGGAGCGCGAAGCGGTGCGGAGGCGGCGCGAACGCGACAAGACCCCGCCACGCGGGGCGTGGCGGGGTCATGTCGCGGATTCGCGGGCGCTAGGCCTGCTTGGCGGCGCGCTTGGCGAGCTCCTTCACCACCTTCTTGGGGCGGAGGAGCTTGGTGCGGATCGCCAGAGGCGACATCTTGTCGGCCTCTTCCTGGGGAACGCCGAGCGCGACGAGGCGCTTTTTCTGCGCCTTGAGACGGCGGTTGCGCTCCGCCTCCGACTTGCGGGGGCGGCGGTTGTGCTTCAGGCGTTCGACGTGGTCGTGGGACTGCAGGGACATGTCGGTTCCTCCTTACTTGGCCGGTTCGGCGGCGGGGGCCGCCTCGGCCGCGGGGGCCGCTTCCTTCTTCGCGACGGGTTCGTCCACCCACGCCAGAACGGCCATTTCGGAGCCGTCGCCGGGGCGGGTGCCGACCTTCACGATGCGGGTGTAGCCGCCCTGGCGGCCCTCCAGCATCGGGACGATCTTGTCGAAGAGTTCCTTCACGGCCGCTTCGTCCTGCAGGCGGGCCATCGCGGCGCGGCGCGCGGGGACGCCGCCCTTGCGGGCGACGGTCACGAGCTTTTCGGCCGCCTGGCGGGCGACCTTGGCCTTGCGCAGCGTGGTGCGGATCGACTTGGCCTTCACGAGACCCGCGACGAGCATGTCGACGAGCGCCTCGCGGTGCGACTTGGAACGGCCGAACTTGACGTTTTGCTTTCTGTGGCGCATGGTGTGCCTTCTTGCGTTGGACGGTGGCGCCGGCTATTTGCCGGCCTCCTCGGGCTTGGAGTCCGCGGCTTCGAGCTCCGGCGGGCGCGGGAGCATGCCGAGGCGCAGGCCCATCTGGGCGAGCTTCTCCTTGATTTCGGTGAGGGACTTCTTGCCGAAGTTGCGGTATTTGAGCATGTCGGCCTCGGTGCGGCTGCACAGCTCCCCGACCGTGGCGATGTTCGCCATGTTGAGGCAGTTGGCGGCGCGGACCGACAGCTCGATCTCGTTGACGTTGAGCTTGAACTTGGCGGCCTGCTCTTCCTGCGTGGCGGTGTCGACGGGCTCTTCCTCTTCCTCTTCCTCGACGAGCGCGGCGTTGTAGTTCACGAACACGTCGAGGTGCTGGCGGAGGATGTCCGCGGCGTGGACGAGCGCGTCGTCCGGCGCCACGCGGCCGTCGGTCGTGATTTCGAGCGCGAGCCGCTCGTAGTCGGTCTGCTGGCCGACGCGGCAGTTGGACACTTCGAAGTTCACGCGCGCGACGGGCGAATAGATGCGGTCGAGCGGGATGACGCCGATTTCCTGCTGCTTGGGCGTTTCGTCCGGCCGGGCGGGGTCGCGATCCCACGAGGCCTGGCAGAAGCCGCGGCCGCGCGTGATCTTGACCTCCATCTCGAACTTGCCGGTCTCGTTCACCGTGCAGATGTGGTGCGCGGGGTTGAGGACCTCGATGGCGGGGTTCTCCGCCGCGAGGTCGGCCGCCGTCACCGTGCACGGGCCCTTGCGCGAAACGTGGACGAGGATCGCGTCCTTGGTCGGGGTCTTCGCCTTGACGAGCGTCTTCTTGAGGGCGAAGACGATCTCGGTCACGTCCTCGCGCACGCCGGGCAGCGAGCAGAACTCGTGCGGGGCGCCCGTGATGCGGACGGACGAAATCGCCCAGCCTTCGATCGAGGAGAGCAGCACGCGGCGCAGGGAGTTGCCGATCGTGCGCGCGTAGCCGATCTCGAACGGCTCCGCGGTGAAGCGGCCGAACGTCGGCGTCGCCGAAGCGTCGTCCTTCACGACGCGCTTCGGCATTTCAAAGTCTTTGAGGCGGATGGGCATGGTTCCTCCTGGGAACGGGGTTAGCGGGAGTAGAGTTCGACGATCGTCTGCATGTCCAGCGTCTCCGGCACTTCGTCCGGCTGCGGGGCGCGCGTGAACGTGCCGGTCTTGGTCGCCTCGTCCATCTCGAGCCACGGGCAGGTCTTGCCGGCCGGGTGCTTGAGGGATTCGACGACCGCCTCCATGTTGCGGTCGCGCTCGCGGATGCCGACCTTCTGGCCGGGCTTCACGATGCAGGACGGGACGTTGACGACCTTGCCGTCGATCTCGACGTGGCGGTGCGAGACGAGCTGGCGCGCGGCCGGGCGCGTCGGCGCCAGGCCGAGGCGGTAGACCACGTTGTCCAGGCGGCTCTCGCAGAGCTGCAGCAGGATTTCGCCCGTGTTGCCCTTGGAGGCGAGCGCCCGCTCGTAGAACTTGCGGAACTGCTTCTCGAGCATGCCGTAGACGTATTTGGCCTTCTGCTTCTCGCGCAGCTGCAGACCGTAGTCCGTCGCCTT
>JAFTHC010000142.1 GCA_017457625.1 Kiritimatiellia bacterium | reverse complement strand
CGCACGCTCTTCGGCGCCGCGCCGCCCAAGCACCAGCAGCTCGAGGACCACTATTTCGGCGCGATCCGCCCGCGCGTGGCCAAGTTCATGGAGGAGGTGGAGCGCGAGCTCTGGCGCCTCGGCATCCCCGCCAAGACGCGCCACAACGAGGTCGCGCCCGCGCAGTTCGAGCTGGCGTCCGTCTTCGAGGAGCTCAACCTCGCCGTCGACCACAACATGCTCGTCATGGAGACGCTCCGCCAGGTCGCCGAACGCAACGGCCTGGTGTGCCTCCTGCACGAAAAGCCCTTCGCCGGCGTGAACGGTTCGGGCAAGCACAACAACTGGTCCGTCGCCTACGGAAAGCGCAACCTGCTCGACCCCGGCGACGACCCGGAGCAGAACTCGATCTTCCTCACGGTGCTCTGCGCCGTCGTGCGCGCGCTCGACCTGCACGGCGACCTGCTGCGCACCACGACCGCCGGCGCCGGCAACGACTGCCGCCTCGGCGGCAACGAGGCGCCGCCCGCCGTCCTCTCGGTCTTCCTCGGCGAACAGCTCGGCGCGATCGTCGCGGGGCTCGCCTCCGGCTCCGGCGGCGCCGCGCGCAAGGCCGGGACGCTGCGCGTCGGCGTGGACACGCTCCCGCCGCTGCCGCGCGACACCGCGGACCGCAACCGCACCTCGCCCTTCGCCTTCACGGGCAACAAGTTCGAGTTCCGCCAGCCCGGCTCCTCGCAGCCCTGCGCCGCCGCGAACATGTTCCTCAACGTGATGGTCGCCGATTCGTTCGACCGCTTCGCCGGACAGCTCGAAGCCGCCGGCCCGGAGAAGTTCCACGACACGCTCCAGGCGCTGCTGCGCCGCGTCTTCCGCAAGCACGAGCGCGTGATCTTCAACGGCGACGGCTACTCCGCCGACTGGGCCGCCGAGGCCGCGCGCCGGGGCCTGCCGAACCTGCGCGCCACGCCCGAGGCGATCGCCCCGCTGCTCGATCCGGACAACCAGGCGCTCGTCGCAAAATACGGCGTGCTTTCCAAGGTCGAGATGGAGTCGCGCCACGAGGTCGCCCTCGAAGAATACGAGCGCAAGGTCGGCATCGAGGGCGGCATCGCGCTGGAGATCGCCAAGAGCATGGTGAGGCCCGTCGTCCTCGCGGGCTGCGACGCGGCGGCCGCCGCGCTGCAGCGCGCCGCCGCGACCGGGACGAAGCCCGGCGCGAAGGGACTCAAGACGCTCGCCGCCACGCTCGGCCGCGGGCTGGACGACCTGGCCGCGCGCTGCACCTCGCTGGAGAAGGCGCTCGCCGCCGGCTCCGCCGCGAAAACGCTCGAGGCGATGGCGGCCGTGCGCGAGACGGTCGACGCCCTCGAACACGAGGTCGACGACGCGGCCTGGCCCCTCCCGAAATACCGGGAGATGCTGTTCCTCTACTGAGCGGCGTCAGCCGAGCAGCGCGTCGAGCGCCGCGCCGACGTTCTGCGCCGTGAAGCCGTATTCCTTCGCGAGGACGCCCGCGGGGGCGGAGTCGCCGAAGCGGTCGAGCGCGAGCACGCGCCCCGCCGCGCCGGTCCACTTTTCCCAGCCCATCGAGGCGCCGGCTTCGACGGCGAGGCGCTTCGTGCACGCGGGCGGCAGCACTTCGTCGCGCCAGGCCTGCGGCTGCGCGGCGAAGAGTTCCCACGATGGGAACGACACGACGCGGACGTTGCGCTCGGGCCGCGCGCGCGCCGCTTCGAGCGCGAGCGCGACCTCGGAGCCGCTGGCCATGACGATCGCCTCGGGCAGGCCCGAGCCGCCCTGCCAGAGCGCGTAGGCGCCGCGCGCGACGCCGGAGGCGGGCGCGAGGTCGCCGGAGGCGCGGTCGAGCACGGGCAGGTTCTGGCGCGAGAGGAAGAGCGCGACGGGCGCGGTGCGGCTCGCGGCCGCGACCGCCCACGCGGCGGCGGTTTCCGTCGCGTCCGCGGGGCGCAGCACGACCGCGCCGGGCGTGGCGCGCAGCGAGGCGAGCTGTTCGACCGGCTCGTGCGTCGCGCCGTCTTCGCCGACCGCGAACGAGTCGTGCGTGAAGGCGTAGAGCGCGGGCAGTTCCGAAAGCGCGGCGACGCGCAGCGCGGGCTTCACGTAGTCCGCGAACACGGCGAACGTGGCGGTGTAGACGCCGAAGAAGCCGTCCGCGAGCATGCCGTTCTGGATCGCGGCCATGCCGAGTTCGCGGATGCCGAAGTGGATGTTGCGCCCCGAGAAGTCGCCGGGCGCGACCGCCGGATACGCGTCGAGCCACGTCTTGTTGGAAGGCGCAAGGTCCGCCGAGCCGCCGACGAGCCACGGCAGCTCCGCGGCGAGCGTCTGCAGGACCTTGCCGGACGCGGCGCGCGTGGCGACGGGCTTGGCGGGGTCGAACGCGGGGAGCTTGGCGGCGAGGTCCGCCGGTACCGTCTTGCCGACGCACGCGTCCCAGAGCGCGGCCTTGGCCGGGTCGGCCGCGAGCGCGGCCTTGCGGACGCGTTCGCTCTTGCGGGCGAGGCGCTTCATGGCCGCGGCGCGCGCTTCGAAGAGCGCGCGGACGTCCGCCGGGTCGTGGAACGACTCGTCTTCGGGCAGGCCGAGCGCCTTCTTCGCGAGTTTGGCTTCGTCCGGGCCGAGCGGTTCGCCGTGGACCTTGGCGGTCCCGGCGCGGTTCGGGGAGCCGAAGCCGATCGTTGTGCGGCAGACGACGAGCACCGGTCCCTCGAGCGAGAGCTTCTTGGCGCGGCGCAGCGCCTTGTCGATCGCGGCCGGGTCGTGGCCGTCGCACGCGAGGACGCGCCAGCCGTAGGCCTTGAAGCGCGCGGGCGTGTCGTCGCGGAAGGCGTCCTCGACATGGCCTTCGATCGAAATGCCGTTGCTGTCGTAGAGCGCGACGAGGCGCGGGATCTTGAGCGCGCCGGCGAAGGACGCCGCTTCGTGCGAGATGCCTTCCTCCAGGTCGCCGTCGCCGCAGAGCACCCACACCCAGTGGGCGAGCAGCTCCGCGCCGGGCGCGTTGAAGCGCGCGGCGGCCATCGCCTGCGAAAGCGCCATGCCGACGGCGTTGGCGAACCCCTGCCCGAGCGGACCGGTGGAGACCTCGACGCCCGCGGTGCGGCCGCGCTCCGGGTGGCCGGGCGTCTTGGAGCCGAGCTGGCGGAAGCCCTTCAGGTCGTCGAGCGACAGGCCGAAGCCCAGCTCGTGCAGCAGCGCGTAGAGCAGCGCCGAACCGTGGCCGCCCGAAAAGACGAGGCGGTCGCGGTCGGGCCAGTCGGGCATGGAGCCGCAGACGCGCAGGTGGTCGAGGGCGAGCGTGGCGACCACGTCCGCCATGCCCATCGGCATTCCGGGGTGGCCGGAGTTGGCCTTCTGGACTTCGTCGATCGCCAGGCCGCGCAGGACGTTGGCGGCCTTCTTGATTTGTTCGGGGGCGAATGCTTTCATTTCTTTTCGAGTTCCGCGATGCGGGCTTTCAGCGCTTCGATTTCGGTCTTGTGGCGGCGGTGCATCGTCTCGACCGCGGCGAGGAGGACGCCGTTGGTCTGGTTCTGCTGGGACCAGAGCCGGAACGTGTAGAACTTGAGCAGTTTCCAGAGGACCTTCTTCACGGCCTTGGACAGCGGCGCGAAAAACGAGCGGCGCTCGACGATCGGGAAGTCGTTGATGTCGACCGGGACGACCTGGCGCAGGCACGCGAGGTAGCGGTCGAGGAACTCCTCGTCGTCCTTCATCGTGAGGATGTTGTTGCGCTCGGCGCGCGCGACGGTCTCGTCGTCGTAGGCGCCCTGCGCGCGCTTTTCCGCGACGCGGGCGAGGATCTCCGCGACGATCTTTTCCGCGTCCACGCCGTCGGCGCCGATGGAAACGGGCTGCTTGGTTCCGTCCATGTCGGGGCCCTACCGGACGAGGCCGAGGTCGCGCAGCGTCTTTTCGAGCTTGGCGCGGTTGTCGGGCAGCAGTTCGCAGATCGGGAGGCGGTAGACTTCCTCCGCGAGCCCCATCATGGCCATGGCGGCCTTGACGGGCGCCGGGTTCACTTCGACGAAGAGGTCCGCGAAGAGACGCAGCAGGCGCGTGTGGATCGCCAGCGCGCCGGCGAAGTCGTTGGCGAGCGCGAGGTCCACCATCTTCGCGACCTCGGCCGGGACGATGTTCGACGCGACGGAGACGACGCCCTTGGCGCCCGCGGCCATCATCGGCAGCGTGAGCGAATCGTCGCCCGAGAGGATGTCGATCTTGTCGCCGATCGCCGCGCGGACGAGGTTCACGCGGTTGGCGTCGCCGGCGGCTTCCTTGATGCCCGCGATCTTCGGGTGGTCCGCCAGTCGCGCCACGACGGGCACGGGGATGTCGCGCGAGGTGCGGCCCGGCGCGTTGTAGAGCAGGACCGGCAGCCCCACATCGGCGACTTCCATGAAGTGCCGGTAGAGGCCTTCGGGGGAGGGCTTGTTGTAGTAGGGCGCGATCTGGAGCGTCGCGTCCGCGCCGTCGTCGAGCGCGTGGCGCGTGAGCTCCACCGCTTCGCGGGTGCAGTTGGCGCCCGTGCCGGCCACGACCTGCATGCGGCCCGCGTTGTATTCGATCGTCTTGCGGATGACGTCTTCGTGCTCCTCGTAGGAGAGCGTGGGGGATTCGCCGGTCGTGCCGACGGGGCAGACGCCCGCGACGCCGGCCGCGGCCTGCGCGTCGACGAGCGCGCGCAGCGCGCCGTAGTCGACCGAGCCGTCTTTGTTGAACGGCGTCACGAGCGCCGTGTAGGTTCCTTTGAACATGGGATTATTCGTATTCGACCGTGGCCGGGGGTTTCGGGGTGTAGTCGAAGAGGACGCGGTTGATGCCGGGCACTTCGGCGGTGATGCGCGAGGCGAGGTGGTCGAGCAGCGCGGGCGGCAGGTGTTCGACGGTGACCTCCATCACGTCGACCGTGTTGATCGCGCGGATGATGCAGGGCCAGTCGAAGGAGCGCTTGCCGTTCTTCACGCCGGTGCTCTTGAAGTCCGGAACGACCGTGAAATACTGCCAGACCTTGCCTTCGAGGCCGGCCTTGGCGAACTCCTCGCGCAGGATCGCGTCCGATTCGCGCACCGCCTCGAGGCGGTCGCGCGTGATGGCGCCGGGGCAGCGCACGCCGAGGCCGGGGCCGGGGAAGGGCTGGCGGTCCACCATCGAGGCGGGAAGGCCGAGCGCGCGGCCGACCTCGCGGACTTCGTCCTTGAAGAGGATCTTCACGGGCTCGACGAGCTCGAAGCGCGAGGCGATGTCCTCGGGGAGGCCGCCGGCGTTGTGGTGGGCCTTGATGCCGGCCTCGCTCTCGAGGATGTCCGGCCAGATCGTGCCTTGCGCGAGGAACGAAACGCCGTCGAGCTTGCGCGCCTCTTCGGCGAACACGTCGATGAACTCCTCGCCGATGACGTGGCGCTTCTTCTCCGGGTCGGAGACGCCGGCGAGCTTGTCGAGGAAGCGGTCCACGGCGTCGACGTAGACGAGCTCCGCGCCCATCTCGTCGCGGAAGACCTTCACCACCTGCTCGGGCTCGCCCTTGCGCAGGAGGCCGTGGTTCACGTGGACGCACACCAGCTGCTTGCCGACGGCCTTCACGAGCAGCGCCGCGACGACGGACGAATCCACGCCGCCGGAAAGGGCGAGCAGGACCTTCTTGTCGCCGATCTGGGCGCGGAGCGCGTCGAGCTGCTCCTCGATGAAGGCGTTGGCGAGTTCGGGGGTGTTGATGCGCTGCATCGAATCGGGGCGGCGGTCGGTCATGGGGAATCCTTTTTTGGTTCGCAGGTTCGAAAGTTCGCGGGTTCGGAAAAACGGCCGGCAACTACTTTGCGCCGGTGCGGTGCAGGTGGCGCTCGAGGCGGGTGAGAAGCTTGGAGAAGATCATCACCATCACCAGGTAGATCGCCGCCACGGCGAGGAACGGGATGTAGGCCTGGTAGGTCTGCGAGCGGATGATCGAGCCGCCGCGCGCCAGGTCGTCCAGACCGATGAACGACGCGATCGACGTGTCCTTGAGCATCACGATGAACTCGTTGCCGAGGGCGGGCAGGATGTTGCGGATCGCCTGCGGCAGCACGACGCGGCGCATGCCCTGGCCGTAGGAGAGGCCGAGCGAGCGGGCGGCTTCCATCTGGCCGTCGTCGATCGACGTGATGCCCGCGCGGATGATCTCGGCGACGTAGGCGCCGCTGTTCACGCCGAAGGCGAGGATCGCGACGAGGACCTTGTTGTTGAGGTTCGAGAAGATGATGAAATACGCGATCAGCAGCTGCACCGTCATCGGCGTGCCGCGGATCACCGTGATGTAGACCTTCGCGAGCGCGTTGAGCAGGCGCAGGCGGCCGTGCTTGTCGTGCGTGGCGCGGACGATCGCCACGAGGAAGCCGAGCACCGCGCCCAGGACGACCGCGCACAGCGCCACGGTGAGCGTGTTGCGCAGGCCGTTCGTGATGTAGTGCCAGCGGCCCTTGTAGACCTGTTCGCGGCGCGTCTGCGGCGTGCCGTCCGCCGCCAGGACGGGGTTGCCGGCGGCGTCGAGCACGGGGACTTCGACGGTGCCGAACGGGATTTTCTTGACGAAGCAGACGTAGAAGTCGTTCTCGAGCTTGGCGAGCGGCCCGCGCACGACGGGCAGGAGCAGGCGCAGGCGGTCGCCGGCGTCGTCCGCGCGGGTGGCGCGCAGTTCGACGTTTTCGAGGCGGCAGGGGTTCGCGGTCGCCGTGAAGGCCGCCTCGGCCTGGCCGGCCGCGAAGGCGAGCTCGTTGGTGGAAAGGGTGCAGTCGCCGGGCGCGCCGTTGGAGACTTCGAGCGCGTAGACGGCGGGGGCGGCGGCGTCCGCGCGCACGAGGCGGACCTCGGCGGGCGTGCCGGAAAAGAGACCGAGCGGCAGGCGCGGCGCTTCGGCCGCGGTGCCGTCGGGGTTCGGGGACAGGGAGAGGGAGGACGCGCGGCGCCCCTCGCGCTCCTTGACGGAGAGCGTGAGCGTGGCGGAGGTCTGCCCGGCCTCGAGCGGAAGGCGGGCGGAGAGGGGAATCTTGCGGCCGGGGATGTCGAGCTCGAGCTCGTAGACGACGCGTTCGTCGCCGTCGGCGCGCGAAAGGTCGAACGTCTGCAGGGCGGGCGAATCGACCGGAACGGAGACGCGCGCCCCGCCGCCGTCTTCACCCGCGCCGGACGCGGAATCGGCGTCCTGCGCGAGAGCGGCCGGCGCGCCGCCCGCGAAGAGCAGGGCGGCGGCCAGGGCGGAAAGACGGCGGAAGGCGGGACGGGTCGTTTTCATGTGCGGACCTTATTCGGCGGCGGGGGCGGCGGCCTCGGGAGCTGCCTCCGCGGCGGGGGCGGCGGCTTCTTCGGCGGCCTGCAGTGCGTCGGCCTTGGCGGTCCACTCGTCGCGGATCTCGTCCAGCTTGCCGGACGCGTCGAGCTCCTCGATCACCTTGTTGACCGTGGCGAGCAGCTCGGGCTGGCCCTTCTTGATCGCGACGGCGTATTCCTCCTTGGTGAGGAAGTCGGAGATGTCGTAGTCCGGCTCGGCCTTGATGAGGTTCTTGGCCGGGTCGATGTCCGCGATAACGACGTCCACCTTGCCCTGCTTGAGCGCGGCGAAGGCGCTGGCCGGCGAGTCGAACATCTCGGGCTCCTGGCCGAGGTCCTTGCGGACGAAGTCGGCCGACGTGGTGCCGTTCTGGACGCCGACGCGCTTGCCCTTGGCCGCCTCGGCCGCCTCGAAGGGCGCGGCCTTGGCGTAGACGAAGACGATGCCGGTCGTGGTGTAGGGGACGGAGAAGTCGACCATCATCTTGCGGTCTTCGGTGACCGTGATGCCCGCGGCGGCGAGTTCCGCCTTGCCGGCGATGAGCGACGGGATGACGGAGTCGAACTCGACGTCCTCGATGGCGAGCTCCTTGCCGAGCTCCTTGGCGATGGCCTTGCAGATTTCGACGTCGATGCCGACGACCTCGGTGCCCTGGCGGAACTCGTAGGGCGGGAAGGTCGCCTCGGTGATCATGCGGACGGTGCCGGGCGCGGGCGCGACGGCTTCCGCGACGGCCGCGACCGCGGCGGTCGCGGCGGCGGCGGCTTCGGCCGCGACGGGCTCGGCCGCTTCCTTGACTTCCTCGACGGCTTCGGCGGCCGCTTCCTT
>JAFTHC010000141.1 GCA_017457625.1 Kiritimatiellia bacterium | reverse complement strand
ATCGCGGCGGCGCCGTCCGGCGTCGCCCCCCAAGCGTCGAGCCACGGCTTGATCCGCGCGTCGGAGGCGACGGCGTCCGCGACGGCCGCGCGCGCGGCGGCGTCCGCCACGAGCGGGAAGGACGGCGCCCAGTCCGCGTCGTTCTTCGCGACGGCGCTCGTCGCGAGCGCGACGAAGTGCGCGCCCGTGCCGTCGCACGCCTTGTTCCACCAGTCGGCGTCGACGAGCGCGTCCTGCACGAGCGCGCCGGCCGCGTCGTAGAGCCGGAGCCCGACCTTGCTGTTGGTCAGCTTCCCGGTGCCGAACCAGGCCGCCTGGTCGAGCGTGACGGCGCCGCCCGCCGCGACTTCCAGTTCGTTCGTGAAGTCGATCACGAGCGACGGATCCGCCTCGGACTTCTTCTTCGCGTTCCACGCGACGAGCCGCAGGTCCGCCAGGTCGATCTTGGCGGAAGCGGAAAGGTTCGTGAGGACGACGAACTCGCCCGTGTCGCCCCCATCCCCGGCGGTGGACGAGTAGACGGCGGCGACGCGGAGGGCGTCCGGGAGCGCCGTGGCCGTCGGCTTCCATTGCCACCGGTTCGTGACGACGTTGCCGAACTCCTTCGCGACGAAGTGTGCGCCCGTTCCGTCGCACGCCTTGCCCCACCAGTCCGCATCCACGATGCAGTCCTGGACGAGCGCGTTGGTGGCGTCGTAGAGGCGGAGCCCGACCCGGCTGTTGGTCAGCTTGCCGCCGCCGAAGGCCGTCGCCTGCTCGAGAGCCAGCGACTCGCCGGAGCCG
Source organism: Kiritimatiellia bacterium (assembly GCA_017457625.1). GTDB lineage: Bacteria > Verrucomicrobiota > Kiritimatiellia > RFP12 > UBA3636 > UBA3636. The sequence continues at coordinate 4,922 of JAFTHC010000141.1, read as the reverse complement.
ATCGTGACGGCGTCGAAGGCGATCGTGAGCGACGGCTTGGCCTCGCTCTGCTTCTTCGCGTTCCACGCGACGAGGCGGGCGCCGGAGAGATCGACCGAGGCCGTGGCGTCGAGGTTCGTGAGGACGACGAACTCGCCCGTGTCGCCGTCGCCGTCCGTGGACGTGTAAAGCGCCGCGACGCGCAGGGCGTCCGCGAGCGGGGCGAACGCGACGGACTCGCCCGCGAGCGAAAGCTCCTCCAGCGCGCTCCATTCGCCCTCGGGCGAGAGGACGCGGAGCTTGAGCGAGACGCCCTCCGCCGGGACCTCGAGGCCCTCCGCGAGCGGGAACGCGGCGGCGGACGCATCGTTGACGGCGCCGCCTTCGAGGCGCGGGTCGGAGCCGTCGGTCGTGTAGTAGACGGTGCCGCCCTCGCCGCCCGTGGCGAAGACGCGGGCGCCGGCGCCGACCGTCTCGCCGCCGAGCAGGCGTTCGCCGAGGGCGTTCGTGACGGCCGGGGCGTCGATCGAGGGATACCAGCCCAGCGCGCGGTAGTTGGCGACCAGGATCGGGACGCGCGCTTCGATGAAGTTCAGGCAGTCCTGGCAGCTCTTGAGCCAGTCGGAGCGCCGGCGCTGCGAGGGGACGTGGCCCCAGCGCGCCGCTTCGCAGACGATCGCGTCGTCGATCTCGGCCATGCGGGCGCGGAAGCGCAGGACCGCGTTCGTGGTCGTAAGCGCGCCGCCTTCGCGCAGGACGTGCTTGTAGACCTGATCCGCGAAAACGGTCCGGTATTCGGGATTGGCGCACAGCTCGTAGTGGATTTCGTAGGGGTTGAAGTTGCCGACGGCCAGGTTTTTCGAGTAGAGCGCGCGCGTCCCGTAGAGCAGGATGTTCGTGGACGCCATGAGCGCCGCGTTGGCGCCGTTGCCGCGGCTGAGCGAGTGCTCCGCGTCGTGGCGGTTCCATTTGAAGCCGTCCGAGTCCGAATCGCCGTCGATGCGGTCGCGGAAGGCGATGATGTTGTTGGCCATGCCGCTGGAGCCGACGCTCACGGGGGAGTCCGAGTCGGCGACGAAGTGCGCGACCATCACGTGGTCCACGAGGTTCGTGACGTCGAGGTAGACGGGATAGTCCGGGTTGCGGGAACCGTCCGGATTCAGGCCGCGGACGCGGTTGTAGTTGTCCGGATGGGACGCGCCGTAGCCCTCCTGCGTGGTGATGCGCCAGAACTCGGTGTAGGCCTCGGCGTCGCCTTCCGCGACGCCCGTGTTGTAGCCGGGCTGCGAGGTGCGGATCACGTCGTAGTTGACGGCGGAGCCGCCGTTGTAGCTTTCGGCGTAGTAGTCGTCGACGCGCTCTTCGGTCTGGTAGAGGCCCCAGTAGACGCCGTTGATGAACAGGTGCAGGTAGCGGCCGCGGTTGTAGGTCGTGCCCATGTCGCGCTCGCTGTCGCGGGAGAAGATCTCGTGGACGAACGTCTCCCAGCCGCTGCCGTTGGACCAGGCGTAGTTCTGCTCGGTCCTCAGGTCGAGCTTGTCGAAGGACGAGACGCCTTCGTCGCCGAACATCGGGTGTTTGAGCTTGCTCGCGCCGTATTCGCTGCGGAAGAAGAGGCGGAACGAGTGCTTCGGTATCCCGGAGCCGCGGCTGTAGGCGCCGCGGATGCGCAGGCCCGCCGGGGCGCATCCGCCGGGATGCTTGTCCGGTGCCGGGTCGAACTCGTTGGCGGGATTCGTCGGGTCGATCTGTTCGACCATGACGGGGCGCTCCCAGCCGCGGCCGTTGCCGGTGGCGTTCACGTAGATGCCGGTCGTCCTGTCGAAGAGGTTCTCCGGCTCGGTCGCGATCGAAAGGACCGGGATCGAATTGGTGAAGCCGCGCAGGAGGCGCTCGCGCGTCGAGCCGTCCGTCTCGCCCTTCTCGGCGATGGCGTTCGTCTCCATGCCGTAGACCATCTTCTGGTTGTTCACGGCCTGGCTGGCGGGGAAGCCCGCCGGCACGACGCCGCGCGGCGTCGCGAGGATGTCGTCGAGGAAGAGGTAGGTGCAGGTCGTGTCGGCCTGGAGGATCGAGTCGGCGTCCGGCACGGCGGCGCGCACGACCGCGGTCGAGGACACGTTGAACGGCGCCTCGTAGCGGAAGGTGTTCGGCCGCCCGGCGACGGGCGAGGAGCCGTCGAGCGTGTAGTAGATCGCGGCGGCGGGGTTCTCGGGGCACGAGAGCGCCAGGTCGAAGGGCTCGGTCTTCCAGCCGCGCGGCTCGCTCATGGCGACGGGCGGCGTGAAGCCGGTGCGGCCGCCGGCGAGGTTCGGGGCGCCGGGCGTGGGCGCCGGGAAGTAGACGTATTGGTCCTCGTCGATCTCCCAGACGACCTCGGGCGAGAGGAAGAACTCGGTGTCGTCCAGGTCGTCGTTGAAGCCGGTCACTTCGAGCAGGTTCGCGCCGGCGGCGACGAGCCCGCGCGGGATCTCGAAATACGCGTAGTCCATCGCCTCGGCCGCGGCGCGCGCGCCCGCCGCCTCGACGCGGGCGAACTCGGTGCCGTTGAGGCGCGCCGCGAAGCCGTCCGCGTAGCGGATGCGCAGGCGGACCGCGTCGTTCGTGTCCGGCGGCGCCGGCATCGCGAAGGTCGCGCGCCACTGCACCTCGGCCGAGACGCCCGGCATTTCGCCGGAGAGGTCCGCCGCGACCTGCGCGCCGAGCGCGCCGGCGTGCAGGACGCCGCTTTCGGCCGAGCCGACGAGACGGAACTGCGAGGCATGCTGGTCGAAGGGCGTCGCCTCGCCTTCCGCGACGCTGAAATCGAACGCGGCGCCGCCGTTGTATTCGAAGTAGACGATCTCCACGTCGTAGACGCCGGCCTCGAGGTTGAACACGGCCGGGGACTGCGCGTAGCCGCGGGTGCCGCGGTTTTCCCAGCTCCAGCTCTCGCCGAGGCGGGAGAGCCTGGCGGAGAAGCCGTCGTCGCTGCCGACGGCGAACGTCCAGAGACCGGAGCGCGGCACCATGACCGCGCCGGAAACGACGACGATGAACTGGTCGCCGCCCACGCCCGGATATTCGGTGTAGCCGGAGAAGCTTCCGTTGCTCGACCCCTCCCGGAAGGCGATCACGGAAAGGTTCTCGTTGGTGGACACGTAGTCCCACGCGGCGGGGTCCCGCAGATACTCTTCCGCCTTGTCCATGTTGGAGATGGTCTTGCCGGAGACCATCTTGTAGGCGACCGTCTTGAAGCCGCCGGCCTCGGCGCTCATGCCGACGGGGCCGTGGACCGTCGTCCAGTCCCCGGCGCCGCCCACGCGGTATTCGGCTTCGGCCGAGGCCGGCAGGACGGTCCGCGAGAGATGGCCGAGGCCCCACGAAACGTCCTTGATCTGGCGGCCGAAGTTCTCGACGCCGTCGGCGAACGTCCCGCCCGGCGTCGCGAGGAAGAGCGCTTCGCCGTCGGAGGAAAGCCCGATCCGCGAATACGCCTCGCCCTCGAGGAATCCGTCGTAGGACTTGTCGCACCAGACGATCTTGAAGCCCCGGGCCGGGACGACGCACGCGCCCTGGATCTTTTCCCACTTGGCCTGCGCCTTGGTCGGATTGTCCGAGAGATACCAGCCCGCGAGGTCCACCGCGAAGTCCGCGTCGTTGCGCAGCTCGACCCAGTCGAGTCCTTCCGGCTCGCCTCCGCCGGCGGTGCGGACGGTCGTTCCGTTCGAGGCGCCGACCTCGTTGATGCGGACGACGCGCTTCACGTCGAACGCGCTCGGGCGGCCCTCGGCCGGCAGCTCCATGTCGCCGCGCACGACGAACTCCATCGCCGCGCGGTCGAGCACGTAGCCGTCCTCCGGCGCGAACGTCACGACGACCGGCGTGCCCTCCTCGACCGTGTAGACGCCGCCCGTCGGCGCGATCGGCGCCCCGGCCGCTGTCACGGAGACGAGCGTCATGTGCTCGAGCGCCGGGATCGTGAACGTCGCCGGATCGGGGACCGACTCCGCTTCGCCCGAAAGGGCCGAGAGCACGCTGCGGCCGCGGATGCCCGCCGACGCCAGTTCGGTGTCCGGGGCGGCGGTTTCGAGCCAGGACTCCCCCGCCCCGTTTTCGAGCGCGACGCCGTCCACCGCGTATTGAACCACCGGCCGGCCGCCGACGGTCGCGAACGACACGACGACCTCCGCCGGCGCGTCCTCGACCGGCACGACCCCCGCGAGCGCCGTCCAGACGTTCGTCGCGCCGTCCGGATCCTTCGCGGCGGCGTAGAAGCGCGGCGCGCCGCCGTCCGGCGCCGCCGCGAGGATCGCGGCCTTCGCGTCCGCGGGCGGATCCGGGAGCCAGTCCAGCGGGACGAACGACATCGTCGAGCGGACGGATGCGCCGCCCGCGGCGAAATCGCGCGCCGAACGCGGGACGAACGAAAGCTCGGCGCCGTCGGGCGCGAGCACGTCGAGCGCCGCGGCGGCGGACGACAGACGCGCGAACTCCGTCCCGTGCCAGGTGCCCATGCCGGGCACGGCGAGGTCCGAGCCGTCCGCGGGCCAGTCCTCGAGCCCGGCCACGCCGGCGTCGAACCACGGAGTCCCGCCGTGCGCGGCGGGACCGGCCGCCGCGCACAGCGCGGCCATCGCACAAAGGGAGGGGAAGATTTTCATCGGGGAAGGGGGCGAACGCGCCAAGACGTGCGTTCGCGGCAATTGTAGCACGCCCACCCCCCCGCCCGTCAAGCCCCGCGGCGGCCAAAACGTATTCGGTCAGGGTTGGGAGTGGTCGCATGGGGCGGGGCGGGCGCACGGTCTCATGCACCGCACTTGGAGGCGTAGCCGAAAATGCCGGGCCGGCGCGTTCGGGGCGCCCGCACGGCGGCCTCGCGGCGCTCGTCGGCGCGGCGGCGTGCAGGCCGCCTGCGCCTCCTCACGCTCGCGATTCCGCTCGCGCGGGCATCCCCTCCAGTT
>JAFTHC010000140.1 GCA_017457625.1 Kiritimatiellia bacterium | reverse complement strand
GCGACTGCCAGCGCCTCGCCGCGACCCTCCGCACGCAGCTCCTGGCGCAGTTCTGCCAGATCAACGCCGTCCCGGGCCGCGTCCCCCTCCTCGTCTTCGGCAGCGACAGCGCCGCCGAGATGAAGGCCCTCATCGGCACCGTCGCCGACCTCGCCGCCGCCGGCCTAGAGCCGGACGACGACGGTCTCGCCGCCCTCTCCGAGCGCGTCGGCTTCGGCCTCCGCCGCAAGGCGGCCCCGGCCGCTTCCCCGGGCTTCCCCGCCGCCTTCCACGCCGTTCCCCTGGCCGCCGCCCCCGGGGGTGCGGGGGGCGGCGCCCCCCGTCCCTCGCAGGCGGAGGATCCCCTCGCCGAGATCGTCCGCACCTCGCGCTCCTCCACCGAGTGCCTGCGACGCCTCCGCGAAGCCCTCGCCACCCGACCCCTCGACGAGCAGGCCGAAGAACTCGCCGCCGCCATGGACTCCTACGCCGCCAAGGCCCTCCTCCGCACCCGCCGCCGGAGTCCTGATGGCGAGGCTCCGTCCTCGCCAACCCCTCTTTCGGCCGATGGCGAATGCCGGGCCCGAGATCCGGCACACTGCCCCACCCACGGAACTCCGCGCGAGCCGGAAACGAAACCGCACCACGACCGCTACGGTTCAACGGACGAAGGCAAGCTCGTTCGCGAACCGAGACTCAACGCCGAGCGCGGCGCTTCCGCGCTTGAAGAGGTCCTGCGGAAAAAGGCTGGCTACGTCGACGAGGCCATGTTCCGGGAGGAGACCGGCTGGATTCGCTTCGACTGGGGAGACGCCGGCGATCCTGGCAGGGACTACAAAGGCGGACACGGACTTGCGCACATCGCGGCGAAGCATCCGGACGACCTCAAGCACCTGCCGGAAGTGCTGGCCCACGGTGACATCTACCGGAGTCCCCGGGAGCCGGAGAAGCTCTACCTCGTCCACGAATCCCGGTTTGCCGTCGTCGCCTCGCTTCACAAAGGAGCGAAAAAGACCATAACCGAGTTCGAGCCGGAAGCCTCCCGGTATCTGGCCGAGATAAAAGCGTATCCCCGGGCCAAAAGACCCGGGGATAACTAGGAGGCGGGTGACATGCGGCACTTTTCTGATCTGCCATTGCATGCCTACGGCACCGTGCCTCAGTTGGTTACTTCCGGTGCTGTTGCGGGCCAACGCGAGTGAGTCAACCACAAACCGCCAAAGAAGTCAACCCCAAAATGCAGCCTACCCATTCCGGCCCATCCAACGAACCTCGCCCGGTCGTGGAGGTTGTCTACGGCATGGCCTTGCACAACTTTCACTACGCCTCGCCGATCGAGCAGCGCCGTCGGATCAATACAAGCCAGGTGCTCCCGGACTACAAGCGGAAGAAGTCTCGCTACCGGTCCGTCTTCTGACCCATTCCGAAACTTTCGCACCGACCCTTTCCGGGACTTATCGTGTCTTCCCGGCGTTTCGCCCTCTAAAATCGGGTCTTTTCGCCAAATCTCGCACCTCCTCCAACCTGCTCGCACTTCCGCTCGGTCTCATCGCTCAAGCTCGACGGTCCGTGGCCCTCGCCCAGCTTCACCGGCGAAACGCTCCCCGACGCGCGGGAGGTCGGGCCGGAGGGCTTCTCGGCCGAATGGAACGTGATGGAGCTCAACCGCCCCTACCCGCAGACGTGGCGGAGCGACGAGTTCCGCGCCGCCGGCGCCGCGTCCGGCCTCTCGCTCGTCCTCCCGGCCAACTCCTACCAGCAGGTCGACCGCGCGATGAAATACGCGTCGCTCTTCGTCCTCGTCGTGCTCTTCGCGGTGCTCGCCGCCGAGCGCCTCACGAAGACGGCCGCGCACCCGGTGCAGTATTTCGTCGCCGCGCTCGCGCTCGTGCTCTTCGGAATGCTGCTGCTCTCGCTCTCCGAGCACGTGGCCTTCGCGTCCGCCTACGCCGTCTCGGCGCTCGTCGTCGCGGGGATGACCGGCGCCTACGCGGGCGCGGTCTTCCGGCGCCGCGCCGCCGCGCTCGCGCTCGGCGGCCTCGCGCTCGCGAGCTACGCCGTGATGTTCGCCGTCCTGCGCCTCGAGTCGATGGCGCTGCTGCTCGGCACGCTCGTCCTCGTCGGCATCCTCGCCTTCCTGATGGCCCTCACCGCGAAGATGAACCGGTAGCGGCGCGCATCCCGTTTTTCGACTCGGCGACCGGCCGCCCCGTCGACTTGGACCAAATCCCGCCCCGCGCGGTGCTGGGTTCCCCGAATTTGTGGGAAAGTGTGGGAAAAGCAAAAACGGGCCCTTGGCCCCTTGACACGGTCTTTTCCCCTCCTGTATCCTTGCCTCGTCGCAACCCGCCGTGGCGGGGTCTCCACCCCGCCACACCGAAAAAAGTTTCAAAAACCGTGAACGTTTTTCCTCGAAACCGCGTCTATGGGTGCTGAGGGGCCCCAGGCTATCGGGGACCCTTGCCATTCCCAACGCAAAGACCGGCAACAAATGAAACGCTTCCTCCGCTCCCTCGTTCCCGAATCCCCCTGGTGCGCCAACGCCGCCGCGTGGTGCGGGCTCGCCCTCGCCGGCTTCTACGCGCTCGCGCTCGCGGCCCGCGCGGGCTATATGGTCTGCGAACGGGTGGTGCGCGCGCGGATGCTGCGGGAGCTCGCGTCGGGCGCCGCGGTCCACCTACCGGTTTCCGGATCGACCGTCGGCGTGCACTCGGTTTCGGTTGCGGTCGCCGGTCAGTTCACGCCTCTGCTCGCCGCCGCCGCGCTGCTCGCGGTCGCGCACGCGCTTTCGTTCGCGTCGGACCTCCGCGGTCCGGCCGCGCCACCGCCCGTCCGGGCGCGCCGCGGCGCGGTCGTCTTCGCGGCGGTTTTGGCCGTGGCGACGGTTCCGTCGGCCCTGTACGGTCTGGGCACGGTCGCTCTCGCGCTCGTCGGCTGGGAGGGATCCGGCGTCTTTCACACCCTCTGGACCGCGGCCGGGGCCGGCATGGGCATCGCCTACGTGCTGGGGCTTTCCGTCCTTCCGTTCTGCTTGCTCCGGCTGGCGGACCGCGACGTGCCGGCTGCGGACGCCCCGGCGGACGCCGCCGCGCTGCGCCGCCTCGAAGCGTGGACGTCCGCCGCGCTGGCCGCTGGCGGCGCGCTTGCGGCTCTCGACGCGCTGTCGACGCTCTTCGGCGGCTGGTTCGGCGCCGGACTGTCCGTGGGGACGTCCCTCGCCCTCGGCTTGCTCGCGGCCCAGTTTCTGCCGGCCGTCGTCGCCCTCTTCGTCCTCGCGGCCGTCCGCTCGGTCCTGCGCCGTCTCGCCGCTGAAGGCGGTCTTCCCGACGAACCCGGCCGTTGGGCCTCGCCGGTCATCGTCACGTGCGTGCTCGCCGCATTCGCGGTTATCGGCCCTGTCGTGGGCGTGATCCTCTGGAACGACTCGGGTGCGACGGAAGACGGTTTCGACATACGGGGAATCCGGCTCGTCGCGGCGGTCCTCGTCCAGTTCTGGCAGCTTTTCTTTGCCGCCGATCTGTTGCGGCTTCTGCCCGTCCCGGCCGCGCGTCCGCCCGCGCCGGCACGCGGACCGGAAGGCGTTTGGCCCCGCCGCGTCCTGCGCGTCGTTCTCGTCCTCGCCGCGTTGCTCGCCGTCCGCTGCGTCTGGAACGGCTTCGCGCGGTTCCTCGACCGCGGGGACGCCCTCCGTTTCGCTCCGCCGCCGGTCGAACTCGCGTCGGTCGACTGGGACGCCGTCACCGTCGTCCGCGGACCGCGCGACGCCGCCGAGTGGATCGAACGGCCCGGCTGGACCGACGAGGACCGAGCCCTTCTCGCCGTCTGGAGCCATTCGCTCCAGGAAGAGAACGGCACCGTCGACCCGTTCTTCCCCGACCCGACGGACGGATCCGTCGAACTGAGCGGCAACGGATTCACGGTCCTCTTCGCCGGCGACCGCCTCGTCGCCTTCCTCGGCCGCCGCACGATCGCCCGCCGCCTGAATGGTTTCGACCTCGTGATTCTGGACAAGCTCCGCCACGTCACGCCGAGCCCGGACGCGGATGAACCCCGCGCGGACTCCGCGGAAGGCGCGGAGCCCTGACAATGTCCACCAACTCCCATTGCCACCATTGTCCACCAACGCCAATGCCAATCACAATCCAAGTCCCGTCTGGCTTCCGATTCCATTTGCATTGTCATTGCTGGCATTGCCGATTGTTGGACATTGAGAGTTAATGGACAATCCCCCGCACCCCGCCACGCAACTTGACCCTTTATCCTTTCAACCTCTTCAACCCGATGAAACGCCTCGCCCTCCTCCTCCCCCTCCTCGCCCTCGCCGCCGCGCCGGCGCATGCCGCAGACCCCGCCACGAACGCCCCAGCGGCGACGCCCGCCGCGGTTCGCCCGCCCGATCGACCAGCCATCGCCGGACTCGCGGTTACCAACGACGGGGATGGTATGTTGCTTACCGAGGAAGCAGTCATACGCCTAAGTCGAGCGGTCAGGAAAGGGAAAAGAATCGCTCGCAAACCCCTCGCGTGGGAAGGTCGCGGACGGTTTCCCGTCGAGGAGACGTCCGTCTACGTGAGAACCGTGAAACAATTTCCGGAGGTGTTCGAGAAACAATACGAATTCTCGTGGGGTCTCCGTTTTGTGGAAGTCACCAGCCGGTTCATTCCAATCAAAACGACGGTGATTGACCATGAAACCAGCATTGAATTCGTCGAGGAGCCCAAAGGACCGTTTTTGTTCGAACTCGACCGGGACGTGCAAGATGAAGTCGCGCAAATTTTCAACCGGTTCGAGACTGAAGAGCAGGAGAGGGCGTTCTATTTCGACGATCTTGACGAAACGTGCGACTCGGACTGGCGAAACAAAATCGAACCTTGGGTCGAAACGGATGAAACGCTCGGCATCGTCCTCGACTCCCCCACAAACGCGCCCGCCGCGTCTGAAGCGCACGTAGAGAACGCAGAGAACGCGGAGAATTGATTTGCATTTGCCATTTGTGGACAATTGTGAACAATTGAGATTTGTGAACACTTCCGCACCGACACCGCAGGACCGCTACCGCGTCCAAGCCAAACTCGCCCGCGACGAACAAATCGTGTGGCTCGGCCGTCCCGTCCCCTCCTTCCGCTACAAAGGGTGGCGGTTCAATCTTCTCTTCGGCGTTGTCTGGTTGATTCCGACGGGTCTGGCCTTGACTCGCTGGATTCTTCCGATGTGGTTCGCCGGAAAGGCGAAGCCGTCCGTCGCGTCGTTCGGCGACACGGTCTTGCCGACCGTTCTCGTCGTCGTGTTCGCCTTCATCGGTTTCGTCATCCTGCTTTCGCCGCTCCTGCACTGGTTCGGGCAACGCATGCAGCTGTATGCCGTCACGGACAAGAGGGCGATTATCGTCGGACGACCTTTTTCCTTCTCCTTTCCGGCATCCCAACTGCGCCAGGAACCGACTTCCCGCGAGAATGCACGGAACGGTCTGGTAAAGCTCTTCTTCGCGACGAAAATCGTTTTGGAGGGACGACCGCCAGAACTCTCCAAATACAAGGAGGTTCCCATAGGCTTCGAGAACATCTCCCCGGCCGACGCCGACGCCGCGGAACAAGCCATTCGACGGCTCAAACGAACGCCTCCCTCCACGCCCTAGCACCCCTCCGCTCCGCGCGGGCGCGGCTCTGCCGACGCCCGCCGCGGAGCGGCCATCCCGACTCCCCCGCCCCCGCCCGCAATGAAACGCCTCGCCCTCCTCCTCCCCCGCCTCGCCCTCGCCGCGCCCGTCAATTCGACGGCGGAATCCTACGGCTTCTTTACGGAAACCGTCGAAATCT
>JAFTHC010000139.1 GCA_017457625.1 Kiritimatiellia bacterium | reverse complement strand
GCCGGTTCGGTCGTATAGTAGAGCGAATACTTCGTGTTGCCCACGTGGCCGACGAGGACGTCCGTGACATAGTAGCCGGCGCCGGTGGAAGCTCCGTTCTCGTCGTAGACGGTCGTGTCCATCACGAGATACGCGCCGGCCGTGTTTTGGTATTGATAGTCCTCGAAATCACCGTCAAACAATTCCGAGGAGTCTGGGCCACCATTCAACCCTGCGGGGCCATGAGTCACGCCTCCGCTACGGTAGAAACAGGACTTGGCGACGCTGGAAATCTTGATGGTCTTGGGCGGAACGTATTCGTAGCCCTGGACCTCGATTTCGGCGAGGGACTGTCCGCCCCAGCCGAGGGACTCGTCAAACACATACTTAACGGCAGTTGCGATTGCATTCACGCCATAAGTCTTCTTTCCACCCGCTTTATCTGGACCAAAAATATTAATCCATGTGCGGTCATCGGATGTGCTACCCTCGGCGGGAGCCGGTTCGGTCGTATAGTAGAGTGAATACTTCGTGTTGCCCGCGTGTCCAATCAAAATGTCCGTCACGAACGGTTGTCCATCGGGATCTTCACAAATCGGCGTGAGATCAATGACGAGATAGGCGCCAGCCGTGTTCTGATATTGATAGTCCTCAAAATCGCCATCGAACAATTCAGAAGAGTCTGGTCCTCCATTCAGTCCTGCCGCTCCATGCGTTACGCCGCCGCCACGGTAGAAGTAGGAGTTCTCCACGAAGGAGAGCTTCGTCGCGTCCGCCGCCGTTGCCGGCAATGCGAGCGCGCAAAGCGCGAGGAGGGGAAGGAGGAGGGGGAGGCGTTTCATGGGTGGGCCTTTCGTTCTGGGTTGGAGGTTGGAGGTTTAAAGTTGAAAGGGTAAAGGGTAAAGTTGAAAGGGTTGAAGAGGTTGAAAGAGATCAGGCGGGGGCGAGGGAGAACTGGCCGTAGTCGCCGCGGGCGAGGCCTTCAAAGGAAAGATCTTCGTCAAGGTCGGGCCAATGGATGCCGAAGCGGGAGACCTCCATGCGGGAAAGCTGCTCCGGCGTTCCGGCGGCGAGCTGACGATTTCCCGAAGCGGGAAACCGAAGCGAAGCACCGCCATCGAAGGTGACCGTGAAAAAACCGCCCTCGAACGAAACGGTCGGAATGGAACTATCCAAAGCGTTCATGCCATTTCCTTTCGATTTCGGCCTGCCGTTCGCGGGCTATTTCCTCGGCACGCCGGAGTTCGGCCACCTTCATCCCGGCGGATTCCCGAAGCTCGACCGTTCCGTTCGCGATCTCGAATGCGGCCTCGCCGCCGCCATGCTGGACGTGCACGTGCACGGGCGCATGGTCGTTGCTGTAGAAGAAGAACCGGAATCCTTCGATGGTGAAGACGGTGGGCACGGGGGTAGAGGTGTGGTTGAAAGGCCGAGGGGCCGGCCCGGCGCGCGGGGCGCGCGCCGGGCCGCGGAGCGGACTAGGGCTGTTCGTTCGTCTTGAACGAGGCGCGGATCTTGAAGAAGCGCACCGGGTAGGCGGCGGGCGTTTCGACCTCGAACTCGACCAGGTCGCCGACCTCGGTCGTGGTCGTGTCGGTGGCGAGGACGACCGCGTTGCCACTTTCGGCCACGCCCTTCCACTGCGCCTCGGTGGTTTCGAGCGAGGTCGCGGCGACGAGCTCGTAGGTCACGCCGGTCTGCGCCCTGCGGAAGCGGACCACGAACTTGCCGTCGTCCGTGACCTCGACGGGCTTCACGCCGGCGGCGATGTCGGCGGCCGTGAAGAGGTCGCCCGGCTTGACCGGCTGCGCCGTGGCGGCGACCGCGAGGACGCCGTCCGCGTAGGTGATCACGTAGTTCGCCGCCTCGCCGCCGCTCGCGACGATCGCGTATTCGCCCGGGAGCGTCCTGTCGGTGTAGGTCGCGCAGGCGGCGACGGGGACCGACACGAGGTCGTTGGTCGTCTCGTTGTTCACGAAGCCGGTGACGGTGACCGTCCAGACGATTTCCGCCGGATCGGTGCCGTAGTCGACGGTCTTGTCGTCCGCCGTGGCGACGAGCGTCGCCTTGCCGATCTGGAAGGTCACGTTGGTGGAGCCGTTCCAGGCGCCGGCGCCCGAAATGGTGGCGGTGACCGTGCCGGCGTTCACGTTGTCGTCGTAGGCGACGGTGTAGTCGGTGCCGAGCACGAGCGCCGTGCCGTCCACGGCGACGTTCGTCACGCCCGGCTGGCCGAGGCCGGTGTAGATCAGGTTCTCGGCGACCGAGATCACCGCGCCCTCGATGCTCGTGCGCTCCGTGACGTCGTAGCCGTCGGTGGCGTTGCCGGAGACCTGGTAGGCGTCGGTGTCCACGTAGGTCGTCGGATCCTCCGCGAAGTGGCCGCCGGTGACGGTGATGTCGCCGCCGTTCGTTTCGGAGAGCGTGCCGGAGACGGTGCCGCCCGAGATTCCGACCGTGGACCCCTCGCCGTTGGCCTCGACGTTGCCCTCGATGTCGGCCGTGCCGGAAATCTTCACGTCGCCGCCCGTGACAGCCTCGACGTCGCCGTTGACGGTGCCGCCGGAAATCTCGGTGGCGCCGCCCGCGGAGATGGCGGGCTCGTCCGCGCCGACCGCGGCGGTGATGGTTCCGCCGGTGATCGTGAGCTTGCCGCCGGCGTCGACGCAGCCGTTGACGGCGCCGCCCGAGACGGCGATGTCGTCATCGCCTTCGATGCCGCCCGAGACGGTGCCGCCAGAGACGGCGACCGTGGAGCCTTCGCCCGTGGCCGCGATGCCGTCCGCGACGGAACCGGCGGAAACGGTGGCGTCTGCGCCGTTGGAGACGGCCACGCCGCCCGTGACGTCGCCTCCGATAACGGCGACGGTCGCGCCGTCGCCCGTAGCCGTGACGTCGCCGTCGACCGTGCCGTCGGCGACCTCCACGATGCCGCCCGTGGAGGCGATGTCGCCCGCGACCGTGCCGCCGCCGACCGTGACGTCGCCATCCTCGGCGACCGTGACGTCGCCGGTGACGGCGCCTTCCACGGTGGCGCTGCCGTCGACGACCGCGAGGGCCGTGGCGTTGTCGCCCGTGGCCGTGATCGTGGCGTCCTCGCCGATCGTGACGGACGCGTCGGCGCCCGCCTCGTCGCCGGCATCGACCACGAGGACCGTGGCGGCCGCGGAGGAGATGGCGCCGTCGCCGTCCTCGCTGCTGTCGACGATCGCGACGTCGCCGGAGACCACGATGGAGCCGGGCGCGTCCTCGCCGTCGGCGGCGGTCACCGTCCAGGTGTTGCCGTTCAGGTCGATCGTGATGTCGTCCTCGATGGCGACCGCGGGCTCGGAGACGTCCGCGAGGAGCTGGACCGTGTCGCCGTCCTGGGCGGCCTCGATGGCCTCGGCGAGCGTGGCGACGTAGGCCGTGTTGGTGGTGGCGGTGCCGTCGCCGTTGTCGACGACCGTGATCACCGCGGCGGCGGTGCCCGTCTCGGAGTAGGTCGCCGTGTAGGTGGCGTCGCCGGTGACGTCGGCGACCGCGGGCGACCAGCCGGCGAACGTGTAGACCTTGTCGGCCGTGGCGGCCTTCGTCGGATCCGCGGGCTTCTCGACGTCCGCGGCGAGCGTGCCGTAGTCGTATTCGGTCTCGGCCTTGAGGACGGTCTCGCCGTCCTCGTCGACGAATTTCACCTTGTAGCGGTTCACCGTGTAGGTCACGTCGACCGTGACG
>JAFTHC010000138.1 GCA_017457625.1 Kiritimatiellia bacterium | reverse complement strand
GGCCCAGGCGCCGGCGCGCTTGCGCGCCCACGCCGCGTCCGTTCCGCCCGTTTGCGCCGCTTTCCGCATGGTCCGCCTAGATGTCGAGCGAGTCGGAGGGCTTGAGCGACTGCAGGAGCATCTTCACGATGTCGTCGCTGGAGACGCCGGCGGCTTCGGCCGCGAACGTGGTGATGCAGCGGTGGCGCAGCACCGGCAGCGCGACGGCCGTCACGTCCGCCGTCGTGCAGTGGTGGCGGCCCATGATGACGGCGCGCGCCTTGGCGGCGTTGATGAGCGCCAGGCCCGCACGCGGGCCCGCGCCCCAGCCGACCATTTCGCGCACGTAGTCCGGCGCCTCGGGCTGCTTCGGGCGCGTGGCGCGGACGAGGTTGCGCGCGTAGTCGATCACGTGCGGCGCCACGGGGATGCGCTTCACGACGTCCTGCGCGCGAAGCACCATCTCGCCGTCCATGACCTTCTTGAGCTCGACGCGGCGCGCGCTCGTCACGTTGGTGATGATCGTGCTTTCGTCCTCGGCGCTCGGGTAGGTGACGATGATGTTGAACATGAATCGGTCCATCTGCGCTTCGGGCAGCGGATACGTGCCTTCCTGTTCGATCGGGTTCTGCGTGGCGAGCACGAAGAAGGGCTTCGGCAGGTCGTAGGTCTGCGAGCCCACGGTGATGTGGTGCTCCTGCATCGCCTCCAGCAGCGCCGCCTGCGTCTTGGGCGGGGTGCGGTTGATTTCGTCGGCGAGCAGCATGTTCGTGAAGATCGGACCCTTGACGAAGCGGAACTGGCGCTCGCCGGTGCTCTTGTTCTCCTCCAGCACGTCCGTGCCGGTGATGTCGCTCGGCATCAGGTCCGGCGTGAACTGCACGCGCTTGAACCCGAGGTCGAGGACGTGGGAGAGCGTCGAAATGAGCAGCGTCTTGGCGAGGCCCGGCACGCCCATGAGCAGCGCGTGGCCCTTGGCGAAGACCGCCATGAGCACCTCGGTCACGATGTCGGCCTGGCCGATGACGACCTGCGACACGTTCTCCATGAGCGCCTGGTAGGAGCGCTCCACTTCGGCGATCAGCGCGATGTCGTCCTCCGCCATCTGCGGGGCCTTGTAGGAGGGATCGACCTTGAGTTCGGGCGCCTTCCAGTCCGACCCGGCCGAGAGGTTCGCCTTCTGCGGCTCCGGCGCTTTCGGCGCGGACTTGGGGGCCGGCTTGGGCGCGGCGGCGGCGGGCTTGGGGGCCGGCTTGGGCGCGGGGGCGGCCGCAGGGCGCGGGGCCGGTGCGGCCGGATGCGGCGCGGCGGCGGGGGAGGGGGCGTGGGCGGCCGGCGGATGCTTGCCGGGAAGCTTGAGGCCGGACGGCAGCGCGCCCGGCTTGGGCGGCAGTTTCACGCCCGGACGCATCGCGGGGGCGGCCGGCGCGGGCGCGGGAACCGGCGCAGGAGCCGGCGCGGGGGCGGGCGCAGGAGCCGGCGCGGGGGCGGGCGCGGGAGCCGGCGCGGGCACGGGCGCGGCGAACTTCACTTCGAGGTCGCCGAAACGGAGCGTGTCGCCGTTGTGGATTTCGGCGTCCTGGACGCGCTGGCCGTTCACGAACGTGCCGTTGGAGCTGTTGTTGTCGTGGAGCCACCAGCCGCCGCGTTCGGGGCGGATCGAACCGTGGTGGCTCGAGACGCTCGCCTCCTCGATGGGGAGGTCGCAGTCGGGCGCGCGCCCGAACGTGATGCCCTGTTCGGGCAGCGGGACGCGGGGGGTTCCGGGGACGGTGACGAAAACGAGTTCGGCCATGGGAAAGGCTCCGTGGGTGTGTGTGGGGGCGGATTGTAGCGCAAATCGCGTTCCGATTCCACCTAAAAATCCGCGCGCCCGCAAACCCGTTGGACATCCGGGCCGCGAATTGGTAGAATCGGCGGGCGTTGCGGAGATACACGCCATGAAACGCCCCTCCATCCTCCTTCTCCTGGCCGCGCTCGCGGCGGCCGGCTGTTCGCGCGTCCCGCCGGAAGAGGCGCTCGCGCGCGGGCAGGCGGCCCTCGCCGCCGGCCGCTGGGACGAAGCCGCCGCCCTGCTGGACGCCGCGGCGGACGCCCATCCCGAAAACCCGGTCGTCTTCTACAACCTCGGCATGGCCCGCCTGTGCGCCGGCAAGTGGCGCGGCGCGCGCGCCGCGTTCGCCGAGTCGGCGAAGTTCGCCGCCGGGGACGACCGCCGCCGCGCGGTCCAGGGCCTCGCCGAGGCGTGGCGACGCGGCGGCGACGCGGACAAGGCCCTCGAGGTCTACACCGAGGCGATCGACGGCGGCGACCGCTCGGCCTGCCTGCTCGCGGGCCTGGCCGGCATCGAGCTGGAGCGCGGCGAACTGCAGGCCGCGCACCGCCACCTTTCCGAAGCCGCGGCGGACGACCCGGACGACCCGACCTACCTGTTCAACAGCGGCTGGCTCTTTTCGACGGACGAGAAGCTGGACGTGACGGTCGCCGCCGAGCGCCTCGTTTCGTTCGTGACCTCCGGCGACAACGCCGCGCTCTACCCGGCGCAGGCGGACGCCGCGCGGCGGCGGCTCGCCGAGCTTTCCGCCAAGCGCCCGGCGGCGCTGCAGGAGAAGATCGACACGCTGCTGGAGCGCAGCCTCGACCCGTCCGTCTCGCGCACGGCCGCCGCCTTCAAGGCCGCCGTCGCGGCCTACCAGCTCGACCAGTCCAATTCGTTCGCGCTCGAGACTGTGATCGACCTGGCCCGCCGCCAGGGCCGCCGCGACGTGGCGGCCGCGCTCGCGACCCGCGGGCGCCTGCTCTTCCCGGACGAACCGGCCTTCCGCGAATGACCGCCGCCGCGTCCGCGCTCTTCGCCGCCGCGCCCGCGCCCGCCCTCTGGTGGATCGACGCGGCGGTCGCGGCGCTGCTCTGCCTCGCGCTCGTGTTCGGGGCGTTCAACGGCCTGTCCGGCGAGGCGGCGCGTCTCGTCGCGTTCGCCGTCGCGCTCGTCGCGGCGGGCGTCGTCTACTCCGCGCTGCGCTCGACGCTTTTTCCCGAGGACGGGGCGGCCGCGCGCATCCTTTCGCTCGCCGCCGCGCTCGCCGGCGCCGCGTGCGTCTGCATCGTCCTGCGCCGCCTGCTGCGGCGTTTCCTCAAGGCCGCCATCCCGCAGCCGCTCGACGCGCTGCTGGGCGCGGCGTTCCGCGGCGCGACGACGTGCGTGGTCTTCCTCGCCGTTTTCGCCGTGCTGCGCGTGATCCCCTCCGAGACGCTTCAGGACGCCGTGTTCGCCCGCACCGTTTCCGGGCGCGCCGCCGCGCCGGCGCTCGACGCGTTCGAGCGCCGCGCCCGCCCGGCGCCGGCCGCGGAGGACCCCGCCACGCCGGAGCCCGCGGCGCCGGAGCCCGCGGCGCCGGCGGTTGCGCGCGAGCCCGCCGCGTGATAGGATGAAAGCCCGCACCGAACCCCTTCCGCAACCCATGGCCGACACGTCCGCCCTCTCGCTCCTGCGCGAAACGAAAATCCTCTCCGAGGACGACCTGGCGCGTCTCGCCGCCGACGGCGGCGCGGACGGCGGGCTCGTCGCCGCCGTGGTGCGCCTCGGCATCGCCGACGAGGAGAAGTTCCTGCGCGCCGCCGCGCCCGTGCTCGGCGTGGAATACCGCGACGTGGAGGAGCTCGAAGTCCCGCCCGAACTGGCCGAGAAGCTGCCCGCGCGCGCCGTCGCGCAGTTCGGCGTCGTGCCCGTGGATTTCGCGGACGGCGTCCTCTCCGTCGCCGTCCCCGATCCGTTCGACACGCGCCTGGCGGACGCGCTCCGGCTCGCCTCGGGCCTCGAGATTTCGCTCGTGGCGTGCGCCCGGGAGAAGATCCTCAAGCTCGCCAACCGCGTCTACGGCGTCGGCGCCGACACGCTCGCGCAGATGGCGGCGGACGGCCGCTACGACGTGGATTCCGACGGCGACGCCGCCAACAAGTTCGATCTCTCGGAGGTCGGGCAGGAGGCGTCGATCGTCAAGTTCGTGAACCAGATCATCGCCGAAGGCGACCGCCGCGGCGCGACGGACATCCACTTCGAGCCGATGGAGAAGGAGCTGCGCATCCGCTACCGCGTGGACGGGCTCCTGAGCAAGGTGGACGTGCCGCCGCAGCTGCACCGCCTGCAGGCCGCGGTCATCTCCCGCATCAAGGTCATGGCCGGCCTCGACATCGCGGAGAAGCGCCTCCCGATGGACGGCCGCATTGGCATCCGCGTGAACGGCAAGGAGATCGACATCCGCGTGGCGACGTGCCCGACGGTCTACGGCGAAAAGGTCGTGCTGCGACTCCTCCAGAAGGGCGGCGGCGTCATCCGCCTCGACCAGCTCGGCTTCGAGGAGCGCGACGACCGGGTCGTCCGCCACGTGATTTCGCGCCCCAACGGCATCATGCTCGTAACCGGCCCGACGGGGTCCGGCAAGTCCACGTCGCTCTACGCGTTCCTGCACGAGATCAACACGCCGGACAAGAACATCATGACGGCCGAGGACCCGGTCGAATACGAGATGGCCGGCATCATGCAGGTGCCCGTGAAGCCCGACATCGGCCTCTCGTTCGCGCGCGTGCTGCGCTCGTTCCTGCGCCAGGACCCGGACGTGATCATGGTCGGCGAAATCCGCGACCGCGAGACGGCCGAGATCGCGATCAACGCTTCGCTCACCGGCCACCTCGTCTTCTCCACGCTGCACACCAACGACTCGGCCGGCGCGTTCGCGCGCCTGATCGACATGGGCGTGGAGCCGTTCCTCGTTTCGTCCTCCGTCGTCGCCGTGCTCGCGCAGCGCCTCGTGCGCCGGCTCTGCCCGGCGTGCAAGAAGGAGGGCGCGCCGGACGCGCGGCTCGTGGCCGCCGCGGGCGTTTCGCCGGACTTCTTCGCCGGGAAGGCGACGTGGAACCCCGTCGGCTGCCAGGCGTGCAACAAGACCGGCTACAAGGGCCGCGGCGGCATCTTCGAGGTGCTGCACGTGAGCGACGCCGTGCGTTCGCTCGTCACAGCGCACCGCCCCTCCTCCGAAATCCGCGCCAAGGCGGTCGAGGAAGGCATGTCGCTGCTGCGCGACGACGGCTGGGCGAAGGTCTTCAAGGGCTTCACGTCGGTCGAGGAAGTCGTCCGCGTGACCGAAGACTCGGAAGAGTAGCGCGCCGGCGCGCGGTCGCGCTAGAAGCCGCTGAAGAGCAGCGACGTGAAGGTCGAGAGCGTGTTCGCCTCGCGCATGTCGTCGAGCAGTTCGCGCGCGTCCGTGAGCGTGCCGTTGAGGTTGTCGTAGACCTCGGTGTCGGACGAAAGCAGCTTTCCGACGGTGCCCTCGCCCTTTTCGAGGCGGTCGGCGATCGACTTGAGGTCCGCGATCGCGTCCTTGGCGTCCGCAACCGCCGCGGAGAGGTCCTTGTAGAGCTGGTCGTCGGAGGAGAGGAGCTTGCCGAGCGTGCCCTCGCCCTTTTCGAGGCGGTCGGAAATCTTCTTCAGGTTGTCGAGCGTGTCGGCCAGGTCGTCGTAGGCCTTCGAATCCTCGGCGAGGAGCTTGCCGAGCGAACTCTCGCCCCGCTCGAGGCGGTCGGTCACGAGCCGGACGTTCTCGACGGCGGCGTAGAGGTTGGTGTAGAGCGCGTCGTCGCGCGAGAGCAGGTGGCCGAGCGTGCCTTCGCCGCTGGCCAGGTTGTCGCCGACCGTGCGCAGGTTCGCGATGAACTCGCGCAGGTCCTCCAGCGCGCCGTTCTCGGCGAACTCGCGGATCTTGCCGACCGCGGCCGTCGCGTCCTCGAACAGGTCCGCCGGCTTGGAGCCGGCCAGGTTCTTCACGTCCTCGACGACGGGCGCGCTTTCGTCCCCCTCCTTGAGCACCAGCTGCCGCCCGCCGAGGATCGAGGTGGAGACGACCGTGACGTCGTAGCCCTCGTGGAACTGCACGGGCGCCTCGAGCTGGGCCTTGACGTGGATGCCGTCGCGCTCGTAGCGCACGTCGGTGACGGCGCCCACCGTGGTGCCGCGCGCGATCACGGGGTCGTTGCGGCGCAGGCCCATCGCGTCGGGCAGCACGGCTTCGATCTCGAAGACGTTGTCGCGGAAGAGGTTCTTGCCGGAAATCACGATCGTGAAGACCGCCAGGCCGGCGAAGACGGCCGCGACGAACGCGCCGACGGCCATTTCCATGCCGAGTTCTTTGTTTTTCGAGGAGGTGGACATCGTTCGGGGCTCGGGGATGGTGGGGGAGGGCGGCCGGTTCGGCAAATCCGCGCCATTCTCCCACGGTCCGCCGCAAAACGCAAGAAAAAACCGTTTTTTCTTGCGCGCGGGGGCGCGTGGCGGTATACTCCGCGGCAACAACACCGAAAGGACTCCCATGCCACGCCTCCCCGCCCGTCCCCGCCGCCCGCGTTCCGCCTTCACGCTCATCGAGCTGATGATCGTCGTGGCGATCATCGGCATCCTCGCCGCCCTGATGGCGGGGGCCATCGGATACGTCCAGGACCTCGCCCGGCGCAACAGCTGTCTCAACAACCTGCGCCAGTGGGGCGGCGCCACGTCCCTCTACCTTGACGAACACCGCAGCCGCACGTTCCCGACTTACAAGAAGGGGGACGGCGCCAGCGACGCCGATTTGTGGTGGAACGCGCTTCCGCCGTATCTTGAGGAGGGCGTGAAGGCTCCGTTCACCTGCGTCTGCGATTCCGCCCTTGGCGAGGAGTCCGAGGTTGACGCGGATTACCGTTCCTACGCGGTCAATCCGTGGGTCCACGACAGCCGCAACACGACGCCGCGCACAACGCGTCTGCGGGATTCGCAACTCGCGTTTCCGTCTCTGTTCGTCTACATGTATGAAGGAACCGTGAACACCGGAACGAACAGCGTTCCCGAACTCGAAGAAAACCAAACGGGCCAGGAAAACGTTGCCCTGTATGCCGACTTGCGTCGCCACGGGCGCTCCACGAACGCGCTCTTCGCGGATGGTCACGCCGCCGCCGTCGTCATCAACGCCGCCGACCAGACGACGTTGATGAACCCCAACAAGGACCTCAAGGGCAACGATCTCTAGTCCGCCTCCGCCCCTCCCGCCATGCGCTTCGCCCCGCCGTTTCCCCCGTCCCGTCCCGCGCCCGGCGCCGATCCGGACGGCGTCCTCCTCGTCGACAAGCCCGCCGGCATGACCTCCAGCGACGTCGTCGTGGCGGTGCGCAAGATGTTCCGCCTCAAGAAGGTCGGCCACGGCGGGACGCTCGATCCGGCCGCCACGGGGCTGCTCGTCCTGCTCGTCGGCCGCGGCACGCGCCTTTCCGAGCGCGTGATGGGCGGCGACAAGACCTACGAGGGGACGCTCCGCCTCGGCCAGGCGACGACGACGCAGGACGCCGAGGGCGAGCCCTGCGGCGGCGCCGACCCGTCGGGCGTCGCTGAGGAGGCGCTGCGCGCGCTGATCCGGGAGCGCTTCACGGGCGACGTCCTGCAAATCCCCCCGATGGTGTCCGCGATCAAGAAGGACGGCGTTCCGCTCTACAAGATGGCGCGCCGCGGCGAGGAGGTCGCCCGCGAACCGCGTCTCGTCCACGTCTGGTCGTTCGACATCCTGTCCTTCGGCGTTCCCGACACCACGTTCCGCGTCCGCTGCTCCAAGGGAACCTACGTGCGCACGCTCTGCCACGACATCGGCGCGCACCTGGGCTGCGGCGGCCACCTGGCCGCCTTGCGCCGCACGCGCTGCGGCGCGTTCCGCGTCGAGGACGCGATCGCCTTCGCCGACCTCAAGACCCTTCCGCGCGCCGATTTCCCCGCGCGGCTCCTCCCGCTCTCGGCCGCCCTCTGAAAGCGGCCCGACTTCCGATGACCGATTTTTCCGACATTCTCGCCGACGCCGCGGCCGCCGTCGCCGCGCAACGGGCCAACGTCCCGAACCTCGAAGCCGCGGCCGGCCTGCTCGTGTCGGCGTTCCGCTCGGGCGCAAAACTCCTCTCCGCCGGCAACGGCGGCAGCGCCGCCGAGGCGCTGCACCTCGCGGAGGAACTGTCCGGCCGCTACCGGCTCGAGCGGCCCGCGCTGCCGGGCCTGGCGCTCTGCGCCGACCCGACCGCGCTCACGTGCATCGCCAACGACTACGGGTTCGACGCCGTCTTTTCGCGCCAGGTCGAAGCGCTCGGCAAGCCCGGCGACGTGCTGGCGCTTTTCACGACGAGCGGCCGTTCGCCCAACCTCGTCCGCGCCGCGGAAGCGGCCCGCGCCCGCGGCCTGAAGGTCCTCGCCTTCACCGGCCGCGGCGGCGGGGCGCTCGCCCCGCTCGCGGACGTCCTGCTGGACGTGTCCGGGACCGCCCCGGCCCACGTCCAGGAGTGCCACCAGGTTTTCCTCCACGCGCTGCTCGAACGCGTCGACGCGGCGTTCGCCCCCGCTCCCGCCGAAGAAGAAAGGCCATCCCGATGAACCGCCCGCTTTCCGCCCTCCTCGCCGCCCTCGCGGCCGCGGCCGCTCTCCGCGCCCCCGCCCAGACGCCCGTCGTCTCCGCCACGCTCAAGGTCCAGGCGAGCCCGGCCCAGCTGGATTTCGTCCGCGGCGAGCCGATCCGGATCGACGGCAAGATCGCCAACGAGGGAAACGCCCCGCTCATCGTGGACGACTACGGGCCCTACCTCGACAACCCGGTGAAGGTCTAC
Organism: Kiritimatiellia bacterium; assembly: GCA_017457625.1. Lineage (GTDB taxonomy): Bacteria > Verrucomicrobiota > Kiritimatiellia > RFP12 > UBA3636 > UBA3636. The sequence continues at coordinate 10,382 of JAFTHC010000138.1, read as the reverse complement.
GTGCGCGAGGCCTCGGGCGGCCGCCTGCTCGATCCGCGGCGCGGCGCGCCCGCCTCGGCCGTGGAGCGGCTCACGGTCCGCCCGGGGGAAACGAAGGATTTTTCCCTCGACCTTCGCGAGACCTACGACCTTTCGCGGACCGGCCGCTACCACGCCGAGGTGTTCGTCTACCGCGGCCCCGGCGAAGTCGCCGTTTCGAGGAAGATTTCCTTTTCGATCGTCGAGGGCGTCGAGATCGGCAGTTCCGTCCGCGCCCTCGCCCGCGACCAGCGCCGGCCGCTCCGCTTCGCGCTGCTGTGCATGGACCGGAACAAGCGCCAGGAGCTGTTCCTGCGCGTGACCGACGCGGCCGAGCCCGCGCGCGTCGTGGCGTTCGTGTCGCTCGGCAGCCTCGTCCGCATCGCCGAGCCGTCGATGGGATTCGGCCCGGACGACACGGTGACGGTCGTGCAGCAGGTCGCGCGCGACCGCTACGCCCGCACCCGCATCGATTTTTCCGGCGACGTGCCCGTCATCGCGGAGCGCGACGACAACCTCCTGAGCATGGAGTCGGTCCAGGCGGACATCAACACGCGCCTCCTCATGTCCCGCATCGCCGAGGCCGAGGCCGCCAAGAAGCCCAAGGAGGAGCGCCGCGGCGTCTTCGGCCGCCAGACGACCCGCACCGAGGCCAAGCCGGAGCAGAAGAACTACACCGGCACCCTCATCGGCCAGCCCTCCGCGCCCGCGAAATAGCCCGCGCCGCGCGGCCCGCTCCCCCGCCATGGAACCGGAACGCCCACCGAAGCTGCTCGTCCTCGACGTGATGCCGCTGCTCTACCGCGGCCACTTCGCGCTCATGCGCCGGCCGCGACTCACGTCGTCCGGTTTCAACGCGTCGGCGCTGTTCGTCTTCACGAACGTCGTGCGCGACATGCTCTCCTCGCGCGGCGCCACGCACGCCGCGCTCGTGATGGACGCCTCGCCCACGTTCCGCCACGAGCGCTACCCGCAATACAAGGCGCAGCGCGAGAAGCTCCCCGAGGACATCGCCGCGTCGCTCGGGCCCGCCGAGGCGTTCGCGCGCGCCATCCGCGTGCCGTTCCTCCGCGTGGCGGGGTTCGAGGCGGACGACCTCATGGGCACGCTCGCCGCGCGCGCCGAAGCCGCCGGATTCGAGACGTGGGTCGTGTCGCCCGACAAGGACATGGCGCAGCTCGTCACCGACAGGACCACGCTGTGCCGCCCCTCCCACGTCCCGGGCGAAAAGGACGAGCTCTACGACCCGGCCCGCGTCTGCGCCGAATGGGGCCTGGCCTGCCCCGCGCAGATGGTCGACTGGCTCGGCATGGCGGGCGATTCGGCCGACAACATCCCGGGCTTCCCCGGCATCGGCCCCAGGACCGCCTCGACGCTCCTGGCCAAATACGGTTCGCTCGAAGCCGTGATCGCCCACGCCGCCGAAATCAAGGGCAAGACCGGCGAAACGATCGCCGCCAACGCGGACCTGGCGCGCCTTTCCCGCGAGCTCGCGGAAATCCGCCGCGACGCCCCGATCGCCGAATCGCTCGACGACCTGCGCCTGCGCGAGCCCGACCGCCCCGCGCTCGAGGCCTTCTGCAAAGCGTATGAACTTTCGACCCTGCTGCGGCGCTACTATCCGGACGCGGCCCCCGTGGCGGGGGCGCCGGAGAGCGCCGGGGGTGCCGGGGCGGAGCCTCCGTCCGCCGCCGCGGTTCCGCTCGCCACCGCCGCCACCACGCCCCACGACTACCGCCTCGTCCGCACGGCCGCGGACCTCGCCGCGCTCGCCGCGGAGCTCGCCGCCGCGCCCGAATTCGCCTTCGACACCGAGACCACCGGCCTCGATCCGCGCCACGACCGCTGCGTGGGCCTGTCCTTCAGCACCAAGCCGGGCGGAGGATGGTATGTCCCCGTCGCGCCCGACGCGACGGACGGGGGCTCCGCCCCCGAACCCCCGCCCGACTCCGCGCAGCCCGATCTTTTCGCGTTCTTCGACGCGGCGACGCCCGCCGCGCCCGCGGCCTCTCCCGCCGGAACGCCGGCCGGCGTTTCGGCGGCGGAAATCCGCGAGGCGCTCGGTCCGGTCTTCCGGAACGGGGCGACCAAGTGCGCGCACAACGCCAAGTTCGACATCCACGTGCTGCGTGGGCTCGGCATCGAGGTCGCGCCGCCGATCGCCGACTCGATGCTCGCGCACTACGTGGTGGACCCCACGCAGCGCCACGGCATGGACCCGCTCGCGCGCGAGTTCCTGCACTACGACCCGATTCCCATCGAAGCGCTGATCGGACCGAAGGGCAAAGGCCAGCGCACGATGGACGCGGTCCCCGTGGAGCAGGTCGCCGAATACGCCGCCGAGGACGCCGACGTCACGCTGCGCCTGCACCGCGCGCTCGAGCCGGTCGTCCGCGAACGCGGCGCGTGGCGAGCCTACGCCGAGGCGGAGAACCCGCTCGTGCCCGTCCTCGCCGACATGGAGGACGCCGGCGTCCGCATCGACGTGCCCGCGCTCGCGCGCTACTCCGGGGAACTGGCCGGCCGGCTCTCCGACCTCGTGGGCCACATCCACGGGCTCGCCGGCGGGCCGTTCAACATCGATTCGCCGCAGCAGCTCGGCCGCGTCCTCTTCGAGCGCCTCGGCCTGCCCGCCGCCGCGAAGACCTCCACAGGGCACTGGTCCACCGCCGAAGAGGTCCTGCAGGGCCTCGCGTCCGCGCACCCGATCGTCCCCGCCATCCTCGACTACCGCGCCGTCTCGAAGCTCAAGTCCACCTACGTCGACAAGCTCCCGGCGTGCATCGACCCGCGCGACGGCCGCGTGCACACCACGTTCCAGCAGGCGCTCACCGAAACGGGCCGGCTCTCGTCCGACAACCCGAACCTGCAGAACATCCCCATCCGCACCGAGCGCGGCCGGCCCATCCGCGCGGCGTTCGTCGCGGCCGACGCCGACCACCTGCTCGTCTCCGCCGACTACTCGCAGATCGAGCTGCGGATGATGGCCGCGCTCTCGGGCGACGAGACGATGATCGACGCCTTCCGCCACGACGCGGACATCCACGCCGCCACCGCGGCGCGCGTCTACGGCATCGACGAGAAGGACGTCACGCGCGAGCAGCGCTCGCACTGCAAGCAGGTCTCCTTCGGCATCATCTACGGCATCAGCGCCTTCGGCCTCTCGCAGCGGCTCGGGATCCCGCGCCACCAGGCCGACGGCCTCATCAAGGCGTATTTCGAAATGTTCCCCCGCGTGCGCGCCTTCATGGACGAAACGGTCGAGCGCGCGCGACGCGACGGCTTCGTCTCGACGCTCCTCGGGCGCCGCCGCCCGCTGCGCGACATCGCCTCGCGCAACGCGACAGTCCGCGCCGCGGCCGAGCGCAACGCGGTGAACACGCCCGTGCAGGGCTCCGCGGCGGACCTCGTGAAACTCGCGATGGTGCGCGTCCACGCGGCGCTGCGCGAGCGCGCGCTGCGCTCTCGGCTCGTGCTGCAGATCCACGACGAGCTGCTCCTCGACTGTCCCGCGGAGGAAGTCGCCGAAGTTTCCGCCCTCGTGCGCGAGGCGATGGAAAACGCGCTTCCGCTCGCCGTCCCGCTCAAGGTCGACGTCGGCTCGGGCCCGAACTGGCTCGCCGCGCACTGAGGGGCCCGCCCGCGCGCCGCCCTTGCGCGCGGGCGCGGCGGTATGCTAGTATCCCCTTCGTCACACGCCGGAGACCCTCCATGAAACTCCCGTTCGCGCCCATCGCGCTTTTCCTCGCCTCGGCCGGCGCCGCCGCCGCGCAGGAGGCCGCGCCGCCAGCGGCGGCCGCCCCCGCGAGCCCCACCTTCGCCGACCTGTTCGCCGCCGGCGGCCTGCTGATGTGGCCGCTGCTGGCGCTCTCGGTCTTCGCGCTGGCCTACGTGGCCTACCTGTTCTTCGTGCTGCGCGAGGGCGCCGTCGCGCCGCGCGCGCTCGTGAACGACGTCTTCGACGCGATCCGCACCGGGTCGCCCGAAGAGGCGCGCCGCGCGTGCGACTACCACCGCTGCCCGTTCTCCCACGTGGCGATGGCCGCGATCGACGGCGTGTCGAACCTCCCCGGCATCGACCCCGCCACGCTGACGGGGCTGGCGGAAGGCGAGGGCGCGCGCCAGGCTTCGCGCCTGCAGCGCAGCGCGCAGTGGCTGCTCGACGTCGCGTCCATCGCGCCGATGGTCGGCCTGCTCGGCACGGTGCTCGGCATGTTCCGCGCCTTCCAGGGCATCGGCGGCGACATCCTCGTCTCCGCCAAGCCGGTGGTGCTGGCGCAGGGCGTCTCGCTCGCGCTGATCACAACGGTCGCCGGCCTGCTGGTGGCGATCCCCTGCATGTGCTTCTACGCGTGGTTCCGCCGCCTGGCCGAGCGCCGCGTCGCGGAACTCGAATGCCTCTCGGCGGACCTCGTCACGCTGCTGCTTTCCCGCCGTCCCCGCGCATGAAATTCACGAGCCAGAAACCGGCCCTGCCGGGCTTCCAGATCACGCCGATGCTCGACGTGGTCTTCCTGCTGCTCTGCTTCTTCGTGGCCACGTCCGTCTATTCGCAGTGGGAGAGCGCCGTGGACGTGCAGCTGCCGACGGCCGAGACGGGCGAGACGCCCGACCGCCTGCCGGGCGAAATCATCATCAACGTCTCCGAGTCGGGCGAAATCCGCGTGAACGAGCGCGTCCTTTCCGCGGACGAGCTGCTGCGCCGCTGCCGCATCCTCGCGAAAAACTTCCCCGGCCATCCGGTCGTCGTGCGCGCCGACCGGCGCACGCCCTACGACAACGTGATGCGCGTGATCGACGTCTGCCGCAAGGCGGACATCTACGCGATCCGCTTCTCCACCGGGGACGCGGAGCCCTCCGCTTCCGCCCCGGCCAAATGAGCGGCCGCCCCCGGCAGTCGTCCTTCGAGCTGCTCCGCCTGCTCGCGATGCTCGCGGTCGTCGCGGGGCACGTGTTCACGGAAGCCCGCGTCACGGCGCACGCGCCGCCGGAGACGTGGCTGGCCTGCCTGCTGCTCGGGAGCGGCGCGCGCACGGCGGTGGGGCTCTTCGCGCTGCTGGGATGCTGGTTCCTCGTCGACCGCCCCCGTTTCCGGGCGGACCGCTGGCTGCGCCTTCACGCGACGGTGCTTTGCTGGACGGTCCCGCTCACGGCGCTTTCCGCGGCCGTCTGGGGCGGCGTGTCGGCCCCGACCGCGGTCCGCGCCTTTTTCCCGGTCCTCGGGCGTCCGCTCTGGTTCGCTTCGGCGTGGCTCACGCTGCTGCTGCTCGCGCCCGCCCTGCACGGCGCGCTCGCGGCCGCCCCGCGGCGCGCGCCGGGACTGGCGGCGGCCGGCCTTTTCGCCGTCCTGTGCGTTCCCGCGACGGCCGGCCGGCTCTGCGGCGACTATTTTTCCGATTTGCTCTGGTTCGTCTTTCTCTACTTTTTCGCCGCGTGGCTCAAGCGCAGTCCCCTGCGGCCGCTGGAGCGCGTCCCGCGCTTCGCGGCGCTGGCGCTGGCGCTCGCGTGCTACGCGGCGCCCGTCCTGGTGCAGTGGCGCGTCCTCGCCGCGGCCGGGCCCTCGCCCGATCCGCCCGCGGCCTACCGCGCCGCGGCGTGGCTGCTGGCGGACTTCAAGTCCGCGCCGTCGTTCCTCTGCGCGCTCGGCCTCTTCGTCTTCTTCGCCAAGACCGACATCGGGTCCGTCCGCTGGATCGACGCCGCCGCGCGGCCGGCGTTCGCGGTCTACGTGGCGCACCAGACGCCCGCGTTCTGGCCGCGGCTATGGTTCGACGTGGCGCGCTGCGAATCGTGGCGGTGCTCGCCGTGGGCGCCGCTCGTCGCGCTCGGCGTGGCGGTCGCGGTCTACGCCGCCTTCGGCCTTCTCGAGACCGCGCGCCTGCGCCTGTTGCGCGCGCTCGCCCCGCGTTTCGGCGGCGGCCGCGCCGCCCCGGCGCCGGACGCGGACGATCCGGTCGCCCGGATCGCGGCCCGGTGCGAGGCGCGCGGCGTGCGCGTGGGCGTGGCGGAGTCCTGCACCGGGGGGCTCGTCGCCGCGGCGCTCGCCGCGCGGCCGGGCGCCTCGGCGTGGCTGCGCGGAGGCGTCGTCTCCTACGCGACCGATCTCAAGAGCGGCCTTCTCGGCGTGGACGGCGCGCTGCTCGCCGCGTCCGGTCCCGTGTGCGGCGCCGTCGCCGAGGCGATGGCCGCCGGCGCGCGCCGCGCGCTCGGCGCGGACCTCGCGGTGTCGGTCACGGGCCTTGCGGGACCGGACGGCGATCCGGCGCGCCCGGACCTGCCGGTCGGGACCGTCTTCCTCGGCTGGGCGGACGCCGCCGGCGCCGGCCACGAGAAGCGCGTCTTCGCCGGCGGCCGCGACGGCGTCCGCCGCGCTGCGCGCGACGCCGCGCTCGAGCTGCTCCTGCGCCGCCTCGGTCCGTCCGGCGCCTAGTGCGCGGAGCGCGCGGCGGAGGCGAACTCGAGCGCGCGGCGCGAGGCCGTGGCGACCGGCAGCGTGGCGGGGTCCGCGTAACGGCGGTCGGCGCGGCGGACGGACGGCCGCGGGCCGCCGACCGCGTCCCAGAGGTGCAGGATCTGCCGGAAGTGCGTGAAGTCGTGCCGGATGTCGCCCAGCGGCCGCAGTTCGTCCGCCGCCAGGCCGAGGGAGTCGAGCGCGCGGCGGGCGTCCGCCACGCTCGGGGAGTGGCGCACGGCGACCATCGGCAGCTCCCAGAGGCCGGCCAGAAGGCCGTCCGCCGGGCGCCGGAAGAGCAGGGGCCGGCCCTTGGCGTCGCGCACGACGAAAGCGGCGAAACGGCGCTCGGGCAGCTCCTTGGGGGGGCGCTTCTTCGGGAAGTCGTCCGGCCGGCCGGTCGCGCGGCCGCGGCAGGCGCCGGCGAGCGGGCAGGCCTCGCACCGCGGCGGGCCGGGGATGCAGACGGTTTCGCCCAGTTCCATCACGGCCTGGTTGAAGCGCGCGGGGTCGCCGGTGCGCAGCAAGGCGGGGCGCAGCCAGTCGGCGGAAGCGGCGCGGTCGCGCGGGTCGTGCGGGTCGAGGCGTTCGGCGCGCAGCCGGGCGACGACGCGCACGACGTTGCCGTCCGCGACGGGCTCCGGCTCGCCCGCGACGATGCTCGCGAGCGCGGCGGCGGTGTAGGGCCCGACGCCGGGCAGCAGCGCCCACTGCGTGGCGGTGCGCGGGTAGGCGCCGGAGGCGGCGACGCGTTCGGCGGCGGACTTGAGGTTGCGGATGCGGCTGTAGTAGCCGAGCCCCTCCCACGCCTTGAGCGCGTCGTCGAGCGGGGCCTTGGCGAGCGCCGCCGGGGTGGGGAAGCGCTTCATGAACGGGCCGTAGTAGTCCAGCACCGTCTCGACGCGCGTCTGCTGGAGCATGGTTTCGCTCACCCACACGGCCCACGGGTCGGAGGACCCGCGCCAGGGCAGGGCGCGCTTGTTCGCGTCATACCACGCGAGCAGCCGTTTTTCCGCGGCGAAGCCGGCGGAGGGGCGGAGCGTGGGGTCGATCATCCGCGTGCCATCCTCCGGCGGCGGGGCCGCGCCTTTCCGTTCGCCTTCTTCGCGCCGCGCGCCCCGGGCGCGGGCGCGCGTTCCGCGGTCGAGCCGTCCTTGCGGCGGCGCGCGCGGAACTGCAGCAGCACGCCGACGCCCGCCAGGTCGAACTCCCGGCGCAGCGCGCCGGCGAGGAACGCCTCCAGCGACGCGGGCATGCGGCCCGGGTCGTTCACGAAGAGGCGGATCCGGACCGGGTTGAAGCCGGTCTGCGCCGCGTAGTAGAACTTGAGCGGGCGCCCCGCGCGCCCGGACGCCGCGCCGCCGGCCGCTTCGCACGCGGCGTGGAGGCAGCGGTTGAGCGGGCCGGTCGGGAGCGTCGCGCGCGCGGCGTCCGCGACGTGGGCGACGGTCGCGAGGACGCGCTCCACGCGGAAGCCCGTCTTGGCGGAGAGGAACACGACCGGGCAGTGCGCCATGAACGGGAGGTCCTGCGCGAGCTTTTCGAGGAACTCGCGCTCGGAGGGATGCTCCAGGTCCCACTTGTTCACGGCGATCACGCAGCTCTTGCCGCTGTCGGCGACCATGCCGGCGAGCTGCCGGTCGAGCAGGCCCGCGCCGCGCTGGCTGTCGAGCATGAGCACCACGAGGTCCGCGCGCTCCAGCGCGTCCTGCGTGCGGAAGCGGCTGTAGCGCTCCACCGCGGTGTCCACGCGCGCCTCGCGGCGGACGCCCGCCGTGTCGATGAGCGTGAAGGACCGCCCGCCGTATTCGAACGGCACGTCGATCGGGTCGCGCGTCGTGCCGGGCACGTCGGAGACGATGAGGCGTTCGGTCTTGAGGAGGCGGTTCACGAAGGAGGACTTGCCGCAGTTGGGGCGCCCCGCGATCGCCACCGCGACCGGCTTGTCCGGCGCGGGCGCGGCGCCGCCGTCCGGCGCGTCCGGCGCGTCCGGATCGCCCGGCGTCCCGGGTTCGGGCGGCAGGCGGCGGAGCGCTTCGGACATGAGCGCGTCGAAGCCGCGCCCGTGCAGCGCGCTCACGGGGAAGACGGGGAAGCCGAGGCGGGCGAAGTCGGCGGCGTGCGCGTCCAGCGCCTCGTTGTCGGCCTTGTTGGCGGCGACGATCACGTCCGCGCCGGCCTTGCGCAGCAGCCGCGCCACCTCCAGGTCGAGCGGATGCAGGCCTTCCTGCGCGTCCACGACCATGACCACGGCGCCGGCGCCGCCGATCGCGGCGCGCGCCTGCGCCACGACGCCCGCGTCGATGCGGTCGGGGAGGCGCTCGCCGTCGAGCGCGAGGATGCCGCCCGTGTCGGCGAGGCGGAAGCGCGCGCCGCCCCACTCCACGTCGCGCTCGAGGCGGTCGCGCGTCACGCCCGGCTCGCCGAACACGATCGCGATGCGCTTGCCGGCGATGCGGTTGAACACGGCGGACTTGCCGACGTTCGGCCGCCCGACGAGGGCGATCGAGCGTTCCGCCGCGGGGGGCGTGCCGGTGGCCGGTTGCACGTTCATGCGCCCCAGTCTACCAGAAGCGCCGCCGCCGCGCAAGCCGCTTGCGGCGCGGGGGCCGCCCGTGGTAGTATGCGGGGCCGCGGCGGCGGCCGGACGGCAGCGCCGCGCTTGACATGGACATCGTCACCTACGGAAATCCCGTTCTCGCGAAACCCGCCTCGCCGGTCGCCGAGGTCACGCCCGAACTGCACCAGTTGGCGCGCGACATGCTCGAGGCGATGTATGCGGCGGACGGCGTGGGCCTCGCGGCCGAACAGATCGGCCGCACCGAGGCGCTCTGCGTGATCGACGTGCCAGCCGCCTCGCAGGGCCGTTTCGCCGAGCTCGACGCCGGCGTGCCGATGCCGCTCGTGATGTTCAACCCGGTCGTGTCCGAACCCGAGGGGACGCAGCGCGGCAACGAGGGCTGCTTGAGCTTCCCCGGCGTGAGCGCGCAGGTCACCCGCGCCCTGTCGGTCCGCGTGGACTACATGGGCGAAGACGGCAAGAACTACTCCGTGCGCGTGCACGGGCTCCTCGCCCGCGCCGTCCAACACGAGGTCGACCACCTCAACGGCGTCGTCTTCGTGGACCGCCTCTCGCCCACGCAGCGGATGCTCGTGGCCGGCAAGCTGCGCAAGCTCAAGCGCGAAGCGAAGTAGCGCGCCGCCGCCGCGCTACACGACGACGTTGACGAGGCGCTTGGGGACGCAGATCACCTTGCGCGGCGTCGCGCCGGCGAGAGCGGCCTGCACCTTCGCGTCGGCGAGCGCGAGTTTCTCCATCTCCGCGGGCGTCGCGCCGGCGGGCATCATGATGCGAGCGCGCACCTTGCCGCGGATCTGGACGGCGATCTCGACCTCGTCCAGCTCCAGCGCCTTTTCGTCCCACGCGGGCCACGGCACGTAGCTCACGCCGCCCTCGTGCCCGAGCTTTTCCCAGAGCTCCTCGCCGATGTGCGGCGCGAAGGGCGCGAGCAGCTGCACGAAGGGCTCCGCGGCGGCGCGCGGGAGGGGCCTGCCCTCGCCCGCGAAGCCGTTCACGAAGATCATCAGCTGCGAGATCGCGGTGTTGAAGGAGAGCCCCTCGAGGTCCTGCGAGACCTTCTTGATCGTCGCGTGGAGGAGGCGGTTCTGTTCGGGCGAGAGCGCGTCGTCCGTGATCGGCTGGTTCGCGACCATGTTCCAGGCGCGGCGGAGGAAGCGCGCGACGCCCTCGACGCCGCGCGTGCTCCAGGGCTTCACGTCCTGGAGCGCGCCCATGAACATTTCGTAGAGGCGCAGCGCGTCGGCGCCGTAGTCGCGGATGACGTCGTCGGGGTTCACGACGTTCTTGAGCGACTTGGACATCTTCGCGGGGAACTCGACGAGCGGCGCGCCG
>JAFTHC010000137.1 GCA_017457625.1 Kiritimatiellia bacterium | reverse complement strand
GGTATACTCCCAGACGGGCCGCGCTGAAGGCTTATTCGGCCGAGACGGCGGCCGCGCCGACCGCGATGAACGGCATGACGGCCGCCGCGACGAGCAAAAGGAAAACGGTTTCGTAGGCGTTGGCGAAGGCAAGGCCGATGCCGAGGGCGGGGGGAACGTAGGCGGACATGGGGACGAGGATGGCGGAGGTGGTGGACGGACTGAACGGAGAAGACCGGAAAGGGGCGCGAACGGCCGAGAGGTTGGACGGAAATGGCCGGAACGGAGAGAAATTGTCGCAGGAGGAGGGCGGGAAGTCAAGAAAAATCACGCACAGTGTAATCGATGGCGGAAAACGTGGAGAGAGACATCGCGAGCGAAACGCGGGGAAGCGCTTTCCCCGCATCGCGGCCGGATGCCCCGAGCGTCTCGCAGGCGCTACCAGAGGAAGATCATCGAGGGCGGCGTACGCGTGCGGCAGGCGAGGAACTCCGGGGCCTTGACCGTTGCGTATTCCGCGAAGGCCCAGTCGTCGGTGACGGCGCCGTTGCGGACGCGGATCTCGTCCATCGAGCCCTTGAAGCTCTGGTAGCCGCTCTTCACGGTGTCCACGGAGTTTCCGAACGCGAAGGGGACGCCCGCGCCGCGCGGCATGAGCGAGGCGAAGGTGGTCGAACCCGTCGTGCCGCCCTGCCTGTGGCCCGAATGGCTGACACGCTTGCCAGCGACATGGAAATACGTCAGGTCCGGCGTCGGCTGGACGGAGTAGGAGAAGAGCGTCCAGGCGCCGATCCATTCGACGTCGGAGGCGGGCGTGGCGTCGACCTGCTGGTCGAGGTTGGCCGCCGAGTTGAGCGTCGGGTTGCCGACCACGCGGACGACGGGACGCGCGGCGGTGCTCACGTCCTGCAGGATGGCGTGGAAGCCGGTGGCTTCGCTTTCGAGGACGTCGCGGTTGCCGAAGAGGCGCTCGCTCGCGCGCGGGTCGGCGGCGTGGTTCGCCCAGAAGGAGACCGTGAGGCGGCTGTAGTCCGCCGGGTAGGCGTCGAAGTTGTCGACGGCGATGCGCGCCTTCGTCGACGCGCCGGCGGCGCTGCCGTCCACGAGGCGCGCGGCGCCGACGGCGCCGGCCGCGACCGCGAGTTCGGAGCCCGCCTCGGCGCCAGTCGGGCCGTAGGCGGTCGCGCCAACGTCCTGCACGGTCGATCCGGCGAGCGCGGGGCCGTCCCCGCCGAGGTGCAGCACGGCAACGTAGCCCGCGAGGCGCCAGAGCGCCGGCGCGAGGTCGGGCGAGGCGTAGCCGGGGTTGCCGGTCGCGAGCGAGACGGTCGCGCCCTGCGCGAGCGACGGGACGAGCACCCAGACGAGGGACTCGCCGTCTTCGTTCCACGTGTCGACCTCGAACGGGAGGATCGCGCCGGTTTCGTCGAAGAACGCCATCTGCGCCGGGTCGGCGACGACGCCGCGCGAGAACGTGAAGACGCCCGAGCCGCCGTCCTCGGAGAAGGACGCGGGCGCCGACACCGACACCGCGCCGTTGAAGAACGTCCCGGCGCCCGCGCGCGAAACCGCCGTGGAGCCCTTCCTTCCGAGGACGGAGAAGGTGTAGACGCGGTTCGAGCCGGTCCTGCCAGACCTGGTGCACCCGCTCCACCTTGCCCTTGGATTCGGGCGAGTTGGCCAGGACGAGCGAGATGCCGTAGAAGAGCAGCCGCTCTTCCAGCTGCGTGTGGGAGCCTTCCTTGTCCGAGCGGAAGAACGAGGCCTGGTCGACATAGATCTGGAGGGGCAGCCCGTAGCGCTCGAAGCAGATGCGCAGGAAGTAGATGTAGGCCCGGAGGTTCTCGTGCTCAAACATCGCGCATCCGACCTGGACGCGGCTGCAGTCGTCGAGCATGTCGAAGACCGGGACGGCCGGAAGCCGGGGGCCGAACCAGTGCTCCGCGTGCTCGTCCAGTTGCCACAGCTCGCCGATCGCCTCGCGCTGCCAGCGCCGCACGTGCGCCGGCGGACGCGGCTTGCGCGGCGGTTTGACCAGACCGGCGGCCGCCCCCCTCGGGGGGCGTTCAAAAGGGCTGACGCCCGCTCTGGGAGGGGCTTTCCTCGCTGCCAGCCCCCCGGTTTTCCCCTGTCCAGTTTTGCTAACTACAGCTGTCCAGTTTTGCTTTTACCCCGACATCGCGAGTCGCCTCCTCCGCGGGGCCGGCCGGTCGCCGCGATTGCCGGCGGGCAGCGGGATGTGGTAGACTCCGCCCCGCATGCACGACACCATCCGCCTCGCGGCTCTCGACCTGGACGGAACGCTTCTGGATTCGGAGAAGCGGCTCTCCGCGCGCAACCGCGCGGCGCTCGCCGCCGCGGCCGCGCGCGGCGTGGAAATCGTCCCTTCGACCGGGCGGTTTTTCGACGGCATGCCGGACGCCGTCCGCGCGCTGCCGTTCGTCCGCTACGCGATCACGGTCAACGGCGCGCAGGTCTGGGACCGCGCCGCCGGCCGCTCGCTCGTCCGCGCCGAAATCCCCCTCGCGACCGCGGTCGCCGTCATGGAGACGCTGGACGCGTTCGACTGCATCTACGACTGCTACCAGGACGGCTGGGGCTGGATGACCGCCGCGATGCGGGACAGGGCCGCCGACTACGCGCCCGACGCGCACTACCTCGCGATGATCCGCGACCTGCGCTCCCCCGTGCCCGAACTCAAGGCGCACCTCGCCGCCAAGGGCGCCGACGTGCAGAAGGTGATGTGCTTCGCGCGCGACGCTTCGCTCCGCCCCGCGATCCGCGCCGCGCTGGCCGCGCGCTTCCCGGAGCTCGCGCTCACCGCCTCCACGCCGAACAACGTCGAAATCAACCACGCCCTCGCCAACAAGGGCGAGGCGCTGCGCCGACTCTGCGGCGCGCTCGGCTTCGGCCCCGAAAACGCCATGGCGTTCGGCGACGGCCTCACCGACCTGCCGATGGTCCGCGCCGCCGGTCTCGGCGTCGCCATGGCCAACGCCGCGCCCGAAGTCCGCGCCGCGGCCGGGTTCGTCGCGCCGTCCAACGACGAGGACGGCGTCGCCGCCGCCCTCGAACGTTTCGTCCTTTCTCCCCCACCCCACCCCGCCACGCCATGAAGATCACCCACCTCCTCGCAAACCACTTCGATCGCCCGCTCGGCTGCGACCTCACGGGTCTGGCCCTCTCCTGGATCCCCGAGTCCGACCAGGCGAAGAGGGCCGTCTGGTCGCGCGTCCGCATCGCCGCGGACGCCGCGTTCAAGACCGTCCTCCACGACAGCGGGCAAAAGGAGCTCGACTCGCTCGCCTATTCGCCCGACCTCGCCCTTGCGCCGCGCACGCGCTACTTCTGGCGCGTCGACGTCCTCGCGGACAACGGCGAGACGGCCTCCGCCGACTCGTGGTTCGAAACGGGCAAGATGGACGAGCCGTGGGAGGCGCAGTGGATCGCCCGCGACCTGGCGACGGCGAAGAAGCCCTCGACCGGCCACTTCCGCCTGCGCGGCTCGTTCACGCTCCCGAAGGGCGTCGACCCCGCCGCGGTGCGCGCCTACGTCGCCGCGCTCGGCGTCTTCGAGATCTTCGTGAACGGCCGGCGCGCCACGGACGAGGTGCTCCTGCCCGGCTACCACGACTACCTCAACCACGTCCAGACGATGGCCTTCGACCTCGGGCCCTTCCTCAAGCCCGGCCGCAACGAGATCAAGCTCCACGTCGGCAAGGGCTGGTATCGCTCGAAGATGGCCGGCTGGGAGAAGAACATCCCGGCCTACGGCGACCAGTCCGCCGCGATCTGCGAGGTGCGCGCGGGCGCCAGGCTCCTCGCGAAGACCGACGCCTCGTGGGAGACCGCGCCCTCGCCCGTCACGGAGAGCGAGATCTACTACGGCGAGGACGTCGACGCGCGCATCGCGGCGGCCCCCGCGAAGTGGACGCCGGCCGCCGTCGTGCGGAAGCTCCCGCGCCGCGACCCGCGGAAGGCCGCCTTCGACGACCGCGCGCGCCGCGTCGGCCCGCTCGCGGACCGCTTCTCGCCGCCGATCCGCGTGACGGAGATTCTGGAAAAGCCCGACGTCATCCGCACACCCAAGGGCGAGGTCGTGCTCGACTTCCGCCAGGAGATGACCGGCTGGGTCGAGGTCGTGAACCGCGCGCCGGCCGGCGCGACCTGGAGCTACGAGGCGGGCGAGATCCTCGACGCGGACGGCAACTTCTTCCGCGACAACCTCCGCGGCGCCCGCGCGAAGTTCGTCTACACCTCGGCCGGCCAGATCGGCAAGTCCGTGCGCCCGCGCTTCACGTTCTTCGGCTTCCGCTACGTGCGGCTCGAAGGCATCGAGAATCCCGACCCGAAGGACTTCCGCGGTCTCGTGATCCACTCGGACCTCGAGCGGACCGGCAACGTCGAGACCGGCAACGCGAAGCTGAACCGCTTCTTCCTCAACACCGTCTGGGGCCAGCGCGGCAACTTCCTCGACGTGCCGACCGACTGCCCGCAGCGCGACGAGCGCCTCGGCTGGACGGGCGACATCCAGGCCTTCAGCGGCACCGCGAGCTTCCACTACGACTGCGCGGCGTTCTTCAACAAGTTCGTCTGGGACATGATCGGGCTGCAGAAGGACAACCTCGGCAGCGTGCCCTTCACCGTCCCCGAGCCCGTGCAGTGGTGGGTCGACCGCCGCAGCCACGGCTCCGCCGCGTGGGGCGACGCCGCGACGGTCGTCCCGTGGACCGCCTACGTCCGCACAGGCGACCGGGAGCTGCTGCGCAAGATGTATCCCGCGATGAAGATGTGGGTCGACTACATCCAGACGCGCGACGACACGCACGACGGCGGCCGCCGCCTCTGGCTCAAGGACTGGCACTTCGCCGACTGGCTCGCGCTCGACAACCACAAGGATCCGCTCTCCTCGCTCGGCGCCACCGACCACTTCTACATCGCCTCCGCCTACTACGCGCGCTCCACCGAGCTCACGCTCCGCGCGGCCGAGACGCTCGGACTCTACAAGGACGCCGAGGAGCTGCGCGCGCTGCTGGCCGAAATCAAGGACGCGATCCAGAAGGAATACTTCTCGCCGAACGGCCGCTGCGTCGTCGACACGCAGACCGCCTACGCCGTGGCGCTGTGGTTCGACCTCGTGCCGAAGGCGTGGCGCAAGCGCTGCGCCGACATCCTCGCGAAGAAGATCGAGGACAACAAGTGGGCGCTCGACACCGGCTTCGTCGGCACGCACATGCTCTGCCTCGTCCTCGGCGTGACCGGCCACGCGGACGTCGCCTACAAGCTGCTCCTGCGCGAGGAATACCCGAGCTGGATCTACGAGGTGGACAGCGGCGCGACGACCGTGTGGGAGCGCTGGAACGGGCAGGGACCGGCCTCGCACCCCGAGTTTCTCGGGATGAACAGCTTCAACCACTACGCCTACGGCGCCGTGGCGGAGTGGATGTACCGCGGCGTGTGCGGCCTGGAGCCGGACGAAGCCGCGCCGGGCTTCCGGCACGTCTTCCTGCGCCCGGTCCCGTGCGCCGCGCTCGGCCGCGCGAAGGCCGTCTACGACTCGCCCTGCGGCCGCTGGGAATCGGGCTGGACCTGCACGCCGGCCGGGGGGTCGGGGGCGGAGCCCCCGTCCGTTCGCTACCGCTTCCGCGTGCCCTTCGGCTGCACCGCGACGCTGGAGCTGCCCGGGCGCGAGCCGCGCGAGCTCGGCCCCGGCGTCCACGTGGTGCGAGGATAGCGAAACCGCGCGGCGCCGGCGGCTACTTGACGAGGATCAGCGTGCCGCGGGAGCCGACGAGGCGCGCGCCCATGGCGAGCGGCATCGCCGTGTCGGCGGTCCACGAGGCGACTTCGGTCCAGGCGTAGGGCGCGTCGGCCGCGGCGGCGGAGAGCCAGGCGTCCTTCGCGGGCTTCGGGAGCGCGTCGAGGACGACGCGCGCGGGGTTGACGCCCGGCGCCCACGAGACGAGCGTGGTGTCGGTCTTGCCGAAGAGCAGCGCGGGGCTGTCCGGCGCGACGCGCAGGCGGATGGGGCTCGCGTTCGGGCCGCCGTAGGCCACGCCCGCGTCGGCCGAGCCGCCGAGCGGAACGGCGTAGCGGTTGCGCGTGTCCTCGACAAACTGGAGCGGCGCGGCCGCCCAGCCGCCCTTCGGGACGCAGAACTCCAGCACGCCTTCGCGATCGCCGGTGTATTGTCCGTTGAATCCGCGCAGCACGCCGGCGACCTCCAGCCGCGCATCCGGGCCTTCGAGCCGGACGCGCCCGCCGAGGGTGGAGGCATTGGGGTGCAGATACCAGTCGGCGCGGACGGTCGCGTTGGAGACGTGCAGCAGGCCGTCGCCGCCGAGCGCGATGCCGTTGTAGTTTTCGTTCGTGAGGGCGGAGCCGCCGAGCACCTCGACGCGCCCGCAGTAGCCGGGCATCGTCTGGTATTTCGCCCCGATCCAGAGCGCGTAGTCGTTCCGGGAGTGCCCGTTCATCAGGACGGACGAGCCGTTGTCCAGCACGAGCGCGTTGCCGTTGCCGACCGGGACGTCGTAGAGGAACGTGGCGGTCGCGCCGTCGAGCCGGAAGACGCTGCCGAGCGCCTCGCCCGTCTGCGAGCCGAAGTCGAACGTGCCGATCCGGAGCGACGCGCCCGGCGCGCCGCGGACCGTCACGTGCGTCCCGGCGCCCTGTACGCGCAGCAGTCCGGCGCCGCGGGCGCCGTCGAGCAGGACGTCCGCGACGGTGCCGTTCGTGAACACGGCGCCGCACCAGGCCTCGCCGTTCCAGTTGCGCGCGTAGTCGGGGTAGCCCTTGCCCACCGTGGCGGGCGGGAGCAGCTCCCAGTTGTTCGTGTCGCTCCAGGCCGGCGTTTCGCCGCGGCCCGTCCAGACGTAGTCGGCGGTGTCCCAGAAGGTGCAGTAGGACGACCAGCCGGACAGCTCTTCCCACGTGTAGACGTTCGTCCAAGCGACGCCGCCGAACTCGCTCGAGACGCGGATTCGCCACTCGTAGGTTTCGTCCCAGGCGATGCCGGGATCGGCGGCCGAGTCCCATTCCAGCGCGAACGTCCCGCCCTCGGAGCGCACGACGGACGCCTTCTCGGCCTGCCCCGAGGTGAAGAGCAGCGCGAAGGTCGCGTCGCCCGCGCCCTGCACGGCGTCGATCGCGACCGTCGCCGTGCGCTGGGACGTGGAGAGCGATGCGGACGAGATCGTCCACGCGCCGAGCGTCGCGAAGGAGACGGCGTCGGTGCGCGCCGTCCCGCCGGCGCCGCCCGTCGCCTCGACGGCGGCGTAGTAGGTCGTGGCGGGGTCGAGGCCGGAGACGGCGAGCGAGAAGGCGCCGGAACCGGCCGGCGCGCCCGTGGCGGCGACGACGGCGTCGGAGAGGTCGGGCTGCGTTCCGACGAGGACGCGCAGCGTGCAGTCCGCCGCGTCGCCGCCGAAGCTCGCGAGCGCGCCCGAGACCGTCGCAGAGCCGCCGAGGACGCCCGACACGACCGGCATGCCGCCGAAGATCGGCGCGTCGCTGCGGATCACTTGGAGCAGCTCGCTCGTCGAGTCCGCGGGCTCGCCGGCGACGTCCGGGCCGCGGTCGTCCGGATACGCGTCGAAGCCGCTCGTCGCGAACATCCCGCCCGTCACGCGCTCGAAGAGGCGCGGGACGCCGTTCGAGACGACCGGAACGAAATCGCGCACCAGTTCGCCGTTCTTCCAGATCCGGTAGGTCCAGAGCGAGCCCCGGCAGTCGTATTGGGTCTGGTGGTTGCCGTTCTGGAGACCGAGCGTCCAGATCGCCACCATGACGTTCTGGTCCGGGTTCTGGTTCCCCCAGTAGCGCTCGGCGCCGTTGCCGTGGGTGCCGCGGCTGCCAAGGAGGTTCCCGTCCTGGTAGGCGTGGAGCCAGTAGGGCTCCTCCTCGTTGTAGGAGATCGTGATGTGCGACTTTGTCGCGGGATTGGAAAGAAGGGCGGTGTTGAACTGCAGGAGCCAGTTGCCGCCGATCCATCCCGTTTGCGCGAACGACGAATCGGTCTCCAGGCGCCAGGCGTCCTCCTTCGTCCCCATCCGGATGCCCGTGTCGATCCAGTAGCCCTTGAGGTGGCACGTGACGTATTCGATGCGCGTGTCGTAGGGCATGCCGCTTTTCGGGACGAGCGCGAAGCGCAGGCACGAGGCGTCGTCCCAGAAGCCGGCGGGGGCGGTCCACGTGTAGGTCGAATCGTTCGGCCCGATGGTCGCGACGACATTCGTGCGCGCCCAGGCGGCGAGGTCGTCTCCGGCGTCCGCGAGGCCGGACATCGCCACGAGGTCGAACGTCCAGCCCGCGCGGCCCGCGCCGAAAGCGAGCGTCGCGGTGGCGATCTCCTCGCCGGAGCGGGTGACGTTCGACACGCCGATCGGCCGCGGGCCGTCCGCGAACGCGAGGGCGGGAACGAGAAGGAACGGGAGGATGCGCTTCATGGTCGAACGGTCGAATGGTCTGACGGTCGGACGGCCGAATGGCCGAATGGTCGAAGGCCGCAACGCGGAACGCGGGAGCGAGGATTCGACAAGTCCGTCATTCTACGCGCGGCGGGCGCGGGGGACAAGGAACGGAAGCGCAAGAAGTTTTCGGTAGATTTGCGAAAATTGTGCTTGCCATTTCTCGCAAATTCGCGGAGAATGGCGTTCCATGCACACCCCGCCACGGCGCCCCTTCCGGGTCGTGATCGACCTGAACCTCTCGAGCTGCACCGCGCAGAACCACCTGCGCGGAATCCTGCGCTTCGCGCGGGAGCGCGGGTGGGAGACGTCGATCGCGCAGCGGCGCGAGGACGGCGTCCGGGGCCTGGACCCGCGGCGTCTGGAGGCGGACGGCGTCCTCGCCGGCCGCGGCTCGCCCGCCGGGCTGGAGCACGCCGCGATCCGGCGCGGCGTCCCGCTCGTGGCGTTCGACGCCCGCGTCAAGCGCGGCGCGGCGGCGAGCCTGCTCTGCGACAACGCATCCGTCGCGCGCCTCGCAGCCGGGCACCTGCTCTCGCGCGGCTTCCGCGAGTTCGCGTTCGTCGGCGAGGAGAACGGCATCGCGTGGTCGCGCGAGCGGCTCGCCGCGTTCCGGCGCGAGCTCGCAGCCCGCGGGCTGCGCTGCGCGGCGTATCCGCTCCTGCCCGCCGCGCGGCGCGCGGACCTCGCTTTCGCGAAGGCGGACCTCGGCGCATGGCTCGCGCGCCTGCCGCGCCCGTGCGCCGTGTTCGCGGCCTACGACATCCGCGCACGCCACGTCCTCGAGGCCGCCCGCGCCGCAGGACTCGGCGTGCCGTCCGACGTCGCGGTGATCGGCGTGGACGACGATCCGCTGCTGTGCGAAACCGCCTCGCCCGCGATCACGAGCATCGCGATGGACACGGAGGACGCCGGCTACCGCGCCGCGGCCGCGCTCGACGAGGCGATGCGCGGGCGGCGCCCCGCAGAGCCGGTCGTCCTCTTCCGGGGCGTTCGCGTGGTGGCGCGGGCCTCCACGGCGAGGTTCGTGGGCAGCGACCCGCTCGTCGCCCGCGCGCGGGCCGCCATCGCCTCGCCCGAGGCGGCGGGCCTCACGGTCGCGGCTCTGCTCGCGCGGCTGGGCGTCTCGCGCCGGACGCTCGAGCTGCGCTTCCGGGCGGAGACCGGCACGACGCCGGGCCGGGCGATCGCCGAAGCGAAGCTCGACCGCGCGCGGGACCTGCTTCGCGACACGGCCCTTCCGCAGGAAAAGATCGCGGCCGCGTGCGGCTTCTGCGACGCGAGCCACATGGGCCACCTCTTCCGCCGCCGCTTCGGCGCCCCGCCGTCGCGCTTCCGCCATTGAGTTGCCGGCCTCCGCGACGTAGCCCGCGACCGCCGAACGCCACCGAATTCTCATTGCTGTTCATATTGGAATATTGTCAGTTATGCAGATGTGTTGATATTGCGTCCCGTTTGGCGTAGAATCGGCGGCGTTCTCACTCGGCAGACCTTTTCAAGCCATCCCCCGCAATCCCGCCGCCCGTCGCATTCACGCAATCCCGCCGCCCGTCGCATTCACGCAATCCCGCCGCCTTGCCCTTTTCCCTCAACCCCGTCACGAACGATCATGCCTTACGGAACACTTGAAGGTCTCGGCCTTGCCCGGACGGTGCGGCGCTACCGCTACGAGGTCGATCCGCACAATCCGGACGACGTGGTGAGGCGCGTCTACCACGTCCCGGAATGGGAGGCGAGGCGCGAGGACGCGGCGATCGCCCGCCGGTGGCGCGGGCACCGCGTCGAGCCGAATCCGATCGGCGGGCGGGTT
>JAFTHC010000136.1 GCA_017457625.1 Kiritimatiellia bacterium | reverse complement strand
GCTCGGAGAAATACTTGATCGTGCGGACCATCTGGCTGGTGTAGGAGTTCTCGTTGTCGTACCACGAGACCACCTGCACCTGCGAGGTGCCGTTGTCGAGGTTGATCACCATCGTCTGCGTCGCGTCGAAGAGCGAGCCGAAGCGCATGCCGACGATGTCGGAGGAGACGATCTCGTCCGTGTTGTAGCCGAAGGACTCGTTGGCCTGCGACTTCATCTGGGCGTTGATCTCGTCCTTGGTCGGGGCGCCTTCGACGATGGCCGTGAGGATCGTCGTCGAGCCCGTGGGGGTCGGGACGCGCTGCGCGGCGCCGATGAGCTTGCCGTTGAGCTCGGGAATCACGAGGCCGATGGCCTTCGCGGCGCCCGTGCTGTTCGGGACGATGTTCACCGCGGCGGCGCGGGAGCGGCGCAGGTCGCCCTTGCGCTGCGGGCCGTCGAGCGTCATCTGGTCGCCCGTGTAGGCGTGGATCGTGCACATGATGCCGGACTTGATCTTCCAGCCGTCGTTGAGGGCCTTGGCCATCGGGGCGAGGCAGTTCGTCGTGCAGGACGCGGCCGAGATGATCGTGTCCTCGGGCTTGAGCGTCTTGTGGTTCACGTTGTAGACGATCGTCGGCAGGTCCTTGCCGGCCGGCGCGGAGATGACGACCTTGCGGGCGCCGGCGTCGATGTGCGCCTGGGCCTTGGCCTTGGAGGTGTAGAAGCCGGTGCACTCGAGCACGACGTCCACGCCGAGCTTGCCCCAGGGCAGGTCCTGGGCCTTCGGGCAGGCGTAGATCGTGATCTCCTTGCCGTCGACCGTGATGGAGCCGGGCTCGACGACGGTCTTGCCGTCTTCGGCGAGGACGGAATCCTTGTATTCGACCGTGTGGCCGCAGTAGCCGCCCTGCGTCGAGTCGTATTTGAGAAGGTGCGCGAGCATCTTCGGGGAGGTGAGGTCGTTGATGGCGACGACTTCGTAGCCTTCGGCGCCGAACATCTGGCGGAAGGCGAGACGGCCGATGCGGCCGAAACCGTTGATGGCGACTTTGACTGCCATTTTGAATTTCTCCTGGTTGTTTGGTTGGGGTTTTCCCGTGAAAGTGGCGCGGAAGTCTAGCAATTCCGCGGAGTCGGGTCAAGCGTCCTTTTCGCGCCGCGGAACCCTTGACTCCCGCGCGCGTTTGTGGGATGATGAACGCACCCGTCCCGCAAGGCGGCGCGCCATCCCGGCCGCGCCCCGGGACGCGTCCCTTTGCAGAACCAGGAAAGGACCTTCCATGGCAGACACGACCCCGGCGGACGCCTCCGCCCAGCAGCAGACCGGCAAACCCGTCCCGCAGAACATGCGCAACTACCAGATCAAGGCGCTCGCCACGCTCGAGCGCAACCCCGACCTGGCCATCAACATGCTGCTGCAGTGCGTCCAGACCTGCCCCTGGTTCGACGAGGCGCGCGGCAACCTGCGCAAGGCCGCGATCGCCCGCTACCTCCAGAAGCACGGCGGCCACGCCGCTTCGAACCCGCTCGCCGGCGCCTCCGCCCTGTTCCTCAAGATGAAGGTGAACGGCCTGGCGAAGAAGGGCAAGGTCGACGAGGCGCTCCTCGAGTGCGAGAAGGCGATGCTCCCCGACCCGCTCAACATCCACCTCGTGAAGCTCTTCGCCGACACGGCGATCGCCGCGGGGCGGCCCGTCGTCGCCCACGACGCGCTCGAAATCGTCCAGGCCCACACGGACCCGCAGAACCTCGCGCTGCTCGAGGCCGTCGGCCGGCTCTTCGTCGAGCTCAAGGACTACAAGCGCGCCCGCGAATGCCTCGAGCGCGTCCACCGCGCCAAACCGACGGACGCCGCGGTGAACAAGATCCTCAAGGACACCGAAGCCCTCGCCACCCTGAATTCCGGCTGGGAGCAGGCCGCCAAGTCCGGCAACTACCGCGACACGCTCAAGGACAAGAAGCAGGCCGAGGAGCTCGAGGCCGCCGCCAAGTCGGTGAAGACGGAGGCGGACGCCGACACGCTCATCCGGCAGACGATCGCCAAGATCGAGAAGGAACCCAAGAACGTCAACTACTACCTCTCCCTCGTCGGCCTCTACCTGCAGCAGAAGCGCTACGCCGAAGGTCTCGACGTGATCGCCCGCGCCCGCGAGATCATCGGCCAGGACCCGGAGCTGGACCGCCGCTACGCCGCGGTGAAGATCGAGAAGTTCGACGCCGACATCGCCGCGCTGAAGGAAGCCGGGCAGGAGGAACGGGCCGCCGCGATGCAGGCCGAGCGCGACCAATACGTCTTCGACGACATCGCCGAACGCGTCCAGCGCTACCCCAACGACCAGCACCTGCGCTACGAGCTCGGCGCCCAATACTACAAATACGGCTACCCGGACGAGGCGATCCAGCAGTTCCAGATCTCGCAGCGCTCGCCCAAGGACCGCGTCCAGTCGCTCTACCTCATGGCCGAGTGCTTCCGCCAGAAGGGCATGCTCGACATGGCCGTCGAACAGCTCCGCACGGCGCTGGAGCAGCTCCCCGGCATGAACGCCGAGAAGATGGACGTCTACTACCTGCTCGGCGAAATCTCCGAGCAGCAGGGCAACCTCGACGACGCCTCCAAGTATTTCAAGGAAATCTACCGCGCCGACGTCACCTACAAGGACATCAACGAACGCGTCCAGCGCATCTACGAACAGCAGAAGGCGAAAGGGTAGAGCCCATGAAGACCGTCCTACTCGCGGCCGCCGCGATGCTCTGCGCGGGCTGCTACACCGATTCCACCGGCACGCTCCAGTGGGGGCGCCGCCGCGGGCCCACGCAGGCCGAGCTGCGCGAGCAGCAGCTCCAGGCCCGCCTCGCCCAGCTCGAAGCCAAATACGGCGCGCTGCAGGGCGACATGGAGGGCATGGGCTCCTCCGTGACGTCGATCGCGATGCGCTCCGACGAGATATCGAAGGCGACGGACGCGCGCGGCGCGGACGCCGTGGCGCTGCGCAACGACCAGGCCGCCCTGGAGCGCCGGCTCTCGCAACTCGAATCGCAGATGGCGAAAATGCCGGCCGCGATCCAGACCGCCGTCCAGGCCGAGCACAAGGCGATCGTTTCCGAGGTGAACCAGGCAATCGCCGCGTCCGACAGGCGCACCGAGGCCGCGATCAAGGCGGCCGTCGCGCAGGCGGGCCGTTCGTCCGGCGGCGGTTCGTCCGGGCGCTCCGGCTCCCGCCCGGCGGACGGCGGCAACTACTACGAACACAAGGTCGGCGCCGGCCAGACCGTCTCCGAAATCGCCCGCGCCTACGGCGTGACCGTGAACGACGTCGTCCGCGCCAACAACCTCAAGAGCGCCAACGCGATCCGCGAGAACCAGACGCTCTGGATTCCCGCGAAGTAGGCCGCGCCCGCGCGGCCGCGGAACGGCCGGAGCCGCCCTAGTGCTTGAACGAGCGCTGGCCGGTGAAGACCATCGCTACGCCGTGCTCGTTGCAGCAGTCGATCACGTCCCAGTCGCGCAGCGCGCCGCCGGGCTGGACGATCGCCGTCACGCCCTCGCGGATGCCGACCTCGGCGCCGTCGCGGAACGGGAAGAACGCGTCGGACACCATCGCGGAACCCGCGATGCCGCCGTGCTCGGCCTTCGACATTTCGTCGACCTCGGCCTCCTTCTTCTTTCCGTCCTCTTCGCCGAACTTGCCGCGCAGCTCGTTGTAGGGCGTCTGCCACTTCTCCCACGCGAACCAGTCCGCGAGCTTGCGGTAGGCCTTGTCGCGCGCGATCTCCGCGACGCCGACGCGGTCCTGCTCGCCGGTGCCGATGCCGACCGTGCAGCCGTCCTTGACGTAGAGGACGGAGTTCGAGGTGACGCCGGCCTCGACGAGCCAGCCGAACACGAGGTCGTCCATCTCCTTGGCCGTGGGCTGGCGGGCGATCCTGTGGACCGAGCCGTCCTTGCGCGTCACCTCGGCGGGGAGGAAGTCCGCGCCCTTGCGCGCGAGCGGCGAGAAGGACCACTGCGCGACGAGGCCGCCGTCGATGAGCGACTTGAAGTCGACGAAGCGCTTGGCGGCGAACTCGGAGAGGCGCGCCATGTTGCCGATGCGCATCACGCGCAGGTTCTTCTTCTCCGCGAAGACGTCCATCACGCCGGGCGCGAACTCGGGCGCGACGACGACCTCGGCGTAGTTCTCCGCGATGAGCCTGGCGGTCTCGAGATCGCACTCGCGGTTGAGCGCGATGCAGCCGCCGAACGCGGCGAGGCGGTCGGCCTTGTTGGCGCGGTAGTAGGCCTCGGCGAGCGTGGAGCCGAGCGCGACGCCGCAGGGGTTGTTGTGCTTGACGATGATCGCGCAGGGCCTGTCCTGGAGGTAGCGCAGGATGTTGAGCGCGTTGTCGGCGTCGGTGAGGTTGGTCTTGCCCGGGTGCTTGCCGGTCTGCAGCAGCTCCGGCTCCGAGGCAAGCGGGTTGCCGGGGTCGATCGCATGGACGTCGCCGAGCGCGAGGTTGCCGCCGACGAGCTTGTAGACGGCGGCCTCCTGGCCGGGGTTCTCGCCGTAGCGCAGGCCCTTGCGGACGCCGTCCACGACCCAGCCGACCTTCTCGTAGCGGAGGGTCTGGCGCGAGTCGCCGTCGATGAAGGAGATTTCCATCGCGGGCGTGAAGTGGTCGTCCATGATGGTCTTGTAGGCTTGCTTGAGATCGGGCATGGTTTGGCTCCTGGAAAGGGGTGGAACGCCGGAAAAGCATAGCACACCCCGGGGCGGGAGTCCATTGAAAACGAAATCGCGCGTCCCGTTTGCGCGGGGCCGCGTTTTGTGGCATGATAGCGCGCCATGAAGACCCTGTTCCTCCAACTCGAATCCGGGGCCGCCGGCGACATGCTCGCCGCGGCGCTGCTGGAGCTCGTTCCCGATCCGGCCGCCTTTCTCGCGCGCCTCGCCTCGTTCATGCCGGCCGGCGTGGAATTGCGCGCGTCCCGCGCGTCCCGCGGCGGCCTCGCCGGCACGCTCTTCGACGTGACCGTCCACGGCCGCGTCGAAGGGGTTGAAAGGGTTGAAGAGGTCGAAGAGGTTGAAGGGGTTGAAGAGGTTGAAGGGATGGAAGCGGTCAATCACCACGACCATCACGGGCACCACGACCACCACGACCACCATGAACACCACGATCACCACGGGCACCACGGCCACCACCACACGTCGCTCGCGGAGGTGCGGGAGAGGATCGCCGCGTTGCCGCTGCCGGACGCCGTCCGCGCCGATGCGCTCGCCGTCTACGACCTGATCGCCGCCGCCGAGGCGAAGGCTCACGGCAAACCCGTGGAGAACGTCCATTTCCACGAAGTCGGATCGCTCGATGCGCTCGCGGACGTGGTTTCGGTCTGTACGCTGCTGGCCGAGCTCGCGCCGGACCGCGTCGTCGCCACGCCGCCGAACGCCGG
>JAFTHC010000135.1 GCA_017457625.1 Kiritimatiellia bacterium | reverse complement strand
GACCCCTGCCGGTCCGTCGCGGGCGGCGACGGCCTTACCTCATACATCAACGCCGAGGAGGTCTTGTATGCGGGCGGCGGCGGAGGCGGCGCGGGCGGCGGCACCACCCCGAACGGCGGCGCGGGCGGGCGCGGCGGCGGCGGAACGGGCCCCGTCGTGGCCTCCAACGACCCGACCGGCATGGACGGCGAGGACGGTCTCGGCGGCGGCGGCGCGGGCGGCGGCACCAAGGACCTCACGCGCGCCGGAGGCCGGGGAGGAAGCGGCATCGCGATCATCCGTTTCGCCGACATCCATCCTCGCGCGACCATCATCGTCGTCCGATGAAGACGCCTCCGCCTCCCGTCCCCTTCGGCCTTTCCCCCGGCAAAGCCGCGGCGTGGGAGCTTACGTTCGCCGACGAGTTCGACGGCGACGCGCTCGACGCCGCGAAGTGGCACGCGGGCTACCGGCCCGGCCAGTTCGAGTGGTATCGCCGCGTCGGCGCGCGCCACCCCGGCGCCTACACGAGCCCGGAATGCCTCTGCGAGGTGTCGGGCGGCGCCCTCCGGCTGCGCGTCGACGAGACGCGCCCGCGGCGCCCGCACGTCGGCTCCAGCTGCGCCAGCTGCGTCGCGACGAGCGACCACCGCTACGGCGCGGACCTCTCCGACGTCACGGTGCTGAAGAAGTTCGGGCAGAAGTACGGCTGGTTCGAGACGCGCTGCCGCATCGCGAAGGGCCCCGGGCTCGAATGCGCCTTCTGGCTCCACCAGGTCGATCCGCTCCACCAGGAGTTCACGCCCGACGGCCGCCCGAACAAGGCCGATGGCGCGCTGGAGTTCGACGTGTTCGAGGCCTGGGGCGACCCGCCGGACGCCCTCCGCGCGCAGATGCACTGCTACTACACCGACGCGGGCCACTGGCGCCTCCAGGAGCCGGACCTGGACAACGCCTTCCACGTCTGGTCGCTCGAATGGGAGGAGGGCCGCGCGCGCTGGCGGCTCGACGGACGCGTCGTCGCGGACTACGTCGGCCCGACGCCGCAGCGCGAGATGTTCGTCCTCCTCGCCCTCTTCCACTACCGGATGCGCCCCGACCACGTCGAAAGCGAGCTCACGTATCCGGTCGAGTTCGCGGTCGACTACGTCCGCGTCTTCCGCAGGCGCCCCGCCGCACCATGATTTTCTCCCGACCTCTCACACCCGCCGAATGCCGCACGTCGCTCCGGCGCCTCGCGCTCTACAACCTCACGAATGGCCTCTCCTTCGCCGGCGTCGGGGAGACCGTGATGGTCCTCGTCGCCGTCCGGCTCGGCTGCCCGGACGCCGTCTGCGCCGCGTTCGGCGGGACGCTCTTCTACGCCGGCTTCGCGGCGATGCCGCTCGGCCGCCTCGCCGCCGGGCGCTGGGGCGCGGCGCGCGCGGGCGGCGCGTTCTGGGCGCTGCGCAACGCCTTCGCGCTGCTCGTCCCGGCGGCCGCGCTCTGGGGCGCGGGGCGCCCGGGGCTCGTCTCGGCGACGGTCCTGCTCGGCGCGGCCGGCTTCTACGCCTGCCGCTCGGCGGGCGTCGTCCTCTACGGCCCGCTCGTCGGCGAATCCGCGGGCCCGGCGGAGCGCGCCGGCGCGCTCGGGCGCGTCGGCGCGCTGTTCTACGCCGGGCTCGGCCTCGGCTGTCCGGCCGTCCTCCTCGCGCTGCGCGGCGGGGAGTCGATCGGGCGCCTCGCCGCCATCGTCGCCGCCGGCGCCGCGCTCGGCGTCTGGTCCGCCGCGTTCCTCTTCCGCGCCCACGAGACGGAGGCGCTGCGCGACGGCGCGCGCCAGCCGGTCCTCGCCGACCTGCGCGCGCTCGCGGCGCACCGGCCCTACCGCCGCCTCGTCGCGGGCGCGGCGGCCGTGAACCTGCTCTACGCGCTGGTCTTCCCGACCTCCGTCGTGATCCTCAAGCGCGGCTACGGCGCGAGCGACCTGCAGGCGATGGCGTTCTCCGCCGCCTCGCTGCTCGCCGGCGGCCTCGGCTCGTGGGCCAACGGCGCGATCGCCCGCCGCATCGGCCCGCGCCTGGAGCTCGTGGGCGCCTACGGGCTGCTCGCCGCCGCCGCCGCCGCGTGGGCGCTCCTGCCGGACGCCTCGGCCGCCGCCGCGCCGGCCGGGACGGTCGCGGCGCTGCTCGTGGTCTTCTTCGCGCTCGGCATCGCCAAGGCGCTCAACGAGACGGCGACGCTGCACTACGCCGTCTCCGCCGTCGAGCCGCGGCTCGTCGTCTCCGCCTCGACCGCGCTCTACCTCGCGACCGGGCTCGTCGCCGGCGCGGCGGGGCTCGTCCTCTCCTTCCTGCTGCTGCCCCGCGCCGCCGCGACCCCCGCGCCCGGCCCGGAGGCGCTCGAGGCCTACCGCGGCTACTTCCGCGCCGTCCTCCTCCTCGCGCTCGCCGGCTTCGCCGCCGTGTGGCGGATACTCCCCTTGCGCGGCGGCCGCGCAACGGGCTAGAATCTACCGACATGGAAAGCAAATCCCCGCGCGACATCGCATCGCTCGACGCCAATTTCAAGCCGGCGACCGTAGACGGCCGCGCGGTCGTCTGGCGCGACGCCCTCGCCGGCGGCCCCTTCGCGCTGGAGGGGCTGCCGCTTCGCGCCCCCGGCGGGCCGCTGCGCCGCCTGCCGGTCGGCGAACCGTTCGCGCGCTTCCCGGCCTACGGCCTCGCCGGACACGCCGCCGGCGCGTGCGTGCGCTTCCGCACCGCCTCGCCGTGGATCGCCGTGCGCGCGACGCTCGGCCCCGGCTGCGACATGAACCACATGCCCCGCGCGGGCAGCATCGGGCTCGATCTCTACCGCGGCGCCGGGCGCGCCGCCAGCCATGTCGGGACGGTCCAGCCGAATCCGGGCGAGGGCGTCGTGGAGCGCATGCCCCACGTCCGGCCGGAGGGGGACGCCGGCGGCGAAACCTGGCAGGTCAACCTCCCGCTCTACGGCGGCATCGACGCGCTCCAGATCGGCCTTGCGCCGGGCTTCGACCCCGCGCCGCCTCCGCCGCACCGCCTCGGGCGGATCGTCTTCTACGGCTCCTCGATCACGCAGGGCGGCTGCGCCTCCCGCCCCGGCAACGCCTACACGACGATGGTCTGCCGCGCGCTCGACGCCGAACAGGTCAACCTCGGCTTCTCCGGCTGCGCGCGCGGCGAGCCGGAGATGGCGCGCCTGATCGCCTCGCTCGAAGGCGTCGCGGCGTTCGTCCTCGACTACGACCACAACGCGCCGACGCCCGGGCACCTGGCCGCGACGCACGAGCCGTTCTTCCGGATCGTCCGCGAGGCGCGGCCCGACTGGCCGATCCTCGTTCTCTCGCGCCCGAACGTCTGGTTCGACGACGCCGCCGAAATCGCCGAGCGCCGCCGCATCGTGCGGGCGACCGTCCGCCATGCCCGGGCGCGGGGCGACCGCCGCGTCGCCTTCCTCGACGGCGCGCGGCTCTTCGGCCGCGAAAACCGCGACGACTGCGCCGTCGACCGCATCCACCCGAACGACCTGGGCTTCCGCCGCATGGCCGACGCCGTGCTCGCCGCCCTCCGCCGCCTCGGCGTCGCGTGAACCGCCAACGATCAATTGGAGCCTGGGTTTCCGGAAAGGCGATCTCGACGAGGTGCGACGCCACGTTCGCCGGCATCGCCGCACCTGCGGCACATCCCCTGCACGACGGCAAGTCAAGAACCACGATTTGATTATTCGTGGAGCCCGCAGGACCAGTGGAGCCGTCGATCAAGGCTCGGCCGCGAACATCGGGGGAACAGAGATGTCGGGGTATGGTTCGTTCGCGCGGTCTTCGGGCGAAAAGCAAGGTTCCATGAAGTTGAAGAGAAATCTCTTGTCCGCTCCGCGGATGAAGCCATTTCTCCTCCGCGCGAAGGAATACAGCTCCTCCACGTTGGAATAGGGAAGGTACATCGGGTGTATCTCGCGGAACTGGTCGTGGTGGGAGCGCTCCATCACGAGAGACCGATCCTCGTCCGGCGCCACGACGACGAAATTCGTCGCGATGTGCGGCGCCTCCTCGTGGAAGTGCAGCATTCGCGTGAGCCCGCTCGTGACGCCCGTCGTGTGTTCGACCTCGAAGACGAACGGAAGTCCTCCGTTGAACTGGATGCAATCGATGTGCTTCGCGACGCCGACGGCCTCCGGAAATGCCGATAGCGTCCGCTCGCTCTCGAGCCTTTTTACGATGAACGGATACTGGAGGATGTTCCGTCCGTCGTGGATGATCCCGTGATCCTCGACGGCGACCCAGGTCCGGAGCGAAAGCGCCCGCCCAATCTCCGCGAGGGCGACCTGAATTTGGGAGTGTCGCCTTGCGATGTCCGGGGGAAGGTCTCCGCGAGTCGAGGGCGGGGCGACGTCGTACATTGTCTCGGAGGTCGGAGTCTCGCTGATGACGCAGTTTGCGCCCAGTTCTCGGAAGGCGGTCTCTCCAAGGCGGTGCGGATGCTCCGGATCGAAGAGAATGTGCTTGTGCCCCCGCTTTACGGAGACATTGCCCCCGATGTTTTCCAGACGGCCGGGAAGGCAGGTGTAGATTTCCGGCGTGTACGCGAGAAGCGCCTCCAGAACGGAGCGCGTGTTGTAGCTGCCGCCCAGAACGCGATCCACGTTGACGGGCATTCCCGAACCGAGGGCGTTCGCAATTCTCCAGAGCATCTGCGTACTCATGGTCTCTGTCGCGCCCCACGCCCCTCCGATCTTCCGGCGACGGATTGCGATCGGCCCCTCCGGGAGAGTGACGGACACGATCTCGATCTCGCCGTGGTTGCGTTCGTTGAGATATCCGTAGAGCTGTGTGCGATCCAATGTCGCGATAGCGCGACAGATGTCGCCGGCCGTGTAGGTTCGCGTCATGGCCGTGCCTCCCGTTCGAGGAAAGTCCGAACCGCCTCCGCCACGCCCTTTGCGAGCAAATACGGGACGCCGTTGCCAATCGTCTTGAATTTGGCCGAGAGGGACACGTCCGGCGGAAGAGCGAACGATTTCGGCAGGGACTGGATGGCCAGCGTCTCCGCGACCGAGAGGCGACGCGCCTTGTAGGGATGGAGATGAACCTCGTTGTTCCCGTAGGCAGCGGTCGGCGAATACCGCCAGCGATGAAGACGCTTGTAGCACTTCTTGGAATCGTCGCCTTCGTCGAAGCGCCGCATTTTCGCGAGCCCGGCGCGGGGCGTGAAGAAATCGCCCGAGTTCGGATGGTTTTCCACGTCGTTCTTCCGGAACCAGTGCTCGACCGTCAGCTCCTCCGGGACATTCGCAGGTTTCGTTCGAGGAACATCCTCGGCGAACCCATCGCGGCTCGGCCACGGAACGCTCGCGATTTCGTCGCGCGAATGCGTTTGGGCGGTCTCCCAGGGAACCCCGATCAGTCCGCCGCCGTCATCAACCGCGTCCGGACGAAGCGAATCGCGGCGGACGCCGAAGAGAATGACGCGCTCTCGGTCTTGCGCCGCACCGTAGAAGAGGGCGTTGAGAAGCCTCCAGTCCGTCGCATATCCCGCCTTGTGAGCCTGCTCGACAATGGCGTCGAAGAACGCGCGGTGCTTCGCCGTCTTGAGGAGCCCCTTCACGTTTTCGAATATGAAGAAATCCGGCCGGTAGGCGCAGATGGCGTCCATGTAAATTTGCGAGAGGATCCCATGCCGCCCTGTCGCCCCGGCCTGCTTGCCGGCGACGGAGAAGTCTGGACAGGGAGGGCCGCCGATGAAACCGACCAGAGAGAAACGATCCCTTGCGTCACCGAGCCGTTCCTGTAGCCATGCCCGGCGCTCCG
Organism: Kiritimatiellia bacterium; assembly: GCA_017457625.1. GTDB lineage: Bacteria > Verrucomicrobiota > Kiritimatiellia > RFP12 > UBA3636 > UBA3636. Next base: position 410 of record JAFTHC010000135.1, on the reverse strand, counting down.
GAACGTCGAGGAAGTTCGCGATGGACTCCTCCTGCAATCCGGAGTCCGGCGGCGCAAGCCCCATCCTTTCCCGAGAATATCGGTAGATTTTGGCGAACGACGGATCGATCTCGTTCGCGCAAACGGCATGGAATCCCGCCGACTCGAATCCGAGATCGAGGAAGCCGGCTCCGGTGAAAAAGGAGAACATCCCGAAAGTCTTCTGCATGCGTCGTTCCTTGTCTCCCCGGTGCGACGGAGACGGAGGAACGGGCGCTTCAGAAAGGGGACGCGCCTTTTCCCTTGGCCTCACACTCCTTCTGAGGCGCCTGGAAGAGCCCGGAACAGGAATGAGGAAGCAGAGAAGGCGCGCCCTTCGCGGGCGCGCTTCTGCCAACTCGATGTCCTGTTCCAAAAAGTTTCCAGGCTTT
>JAFTHC010000134.1 GCA_017457625.1 Kiritimatiellia bacterium | reverse complement strand
CGCACGAGCAAATGGAAATGGTTGCTCATCACCGCATACGTGTAAACCTCCACCCCCGAAAACGCCGCCGCGCCCCGGATCATCCCCAGCAGAATCCCCTTCTCCGTCTCGTCGATCAGGAACCGCTTTCCGCCGATCCGGCTCACCACGTGGTAAAACCCCTCGCCGTCCACCTTGACCCTCGGCCGCCTCATCCCAGCCTCCTTCCATTGTCTGCCATCGTGTTCATGGCCCGGCAATCTACCACACTTCCACCGCCCGTGCAAGCACTTTTTAAGGGGACAGACCCCTTTGAAAAGAGAGGGACGCGGCGCGGTTGCGGGGGCGTTCCGGCTTGTGCTAGAATCCGGCCCGTCCCGCGCCGCGGGACGGGGAGACTTTCCGAACATGGCAACCGCGATCGTAGGCGCCAACTGGGGCGACGAAGGCAAGGGCAAGATGACGGACCTGCTGGCCCGAGAGTCGGACATCGTCGTCCGCTTCCAGGGAGGCGCCAACGCCGGCCACACGATCATCAACGACAAGGGCCGGTTCGCGCTGCACCTGCTGCCCTCCGGCTGCTTCAACCCCGCCGCGCTCAACGTGATCGGCCCCGGCGTCGCGCTCAACGTCCGCGCCTTCGCCAAGGAGGTCGCGGATCTCAAGGCCGCCGGCATCGAGCCGCGCCTCGCCGTCTCCTACCGCGCGCAGGTGCTGCTCGACGTCCACAAGGAGCTCGACGCGCTCGAGGAAATCCGCCTCGGCAAGGCGTCTTTCGGCTCGACCCGGAGCGGCATCGCCCCCTTCTACGCGGACAAGTATTCCAAGATCGGCTTCCAGGTCTGCGAGCTCTTCCACCTCGACAAGATGGAGGAACGCATCAAGCTCTTCTGCGACCGCAAGAACCCGCTCCTCACGGGCGTCTACGGCAAGCCCGCGCTCGACCCGGCCGCGGTGAAGGCGGAGCTGGCGGAGCTGGCGGAAACCGTGCGCCCCTACGCGACCGACACGAACAAGCTTCTGCACGACGCGATCCGCGACGGCAAGCGCATCCTCCTCGAGGGCCAGCTCGGAACCCTGAAGGACCCCGACCACGGCATCTACCCGATGGTGACCTCGTCCTCGCCGCTCGCCGGCTACGCGTCGATCGGCGCGGGCATCCCGCCTTACGCGATCACGGACGTCATAACCGTCGTGAAGGCCTACTCCAGCGCCGTCGGCGCCGGTCCGTTCGTGTCCGAAATCTTCGGCGACGAAGCCGAGGAACTGCGCCGCCGCGGCGGCGACCGCGGCGAATACGGCGCCACGACCGGCCGCCCGCGCCGCGTGGGCTGGTTCGACCTGCCCGCCACGCGCTACGGCTGCGAGATGCAGGGCGCGACCGAAGTCGCGCTCACGCTCGTGGACGCGCTCGGCTACCTCGACGAGGTGCCGGTCTGCGTCGCCTACGAGATCGAGGGCCGGCGCGTAGACACGTTCCCGCCCACGCCGTGGCTCTGGGACGCCAGGCCGATCGTCGAAAAGCTTCCCGGCTGGAAATGCGACATCCGCGGCGCGCGCGACTGGGACGCGCTCCCGAAGGCCGCGCGCGACTACGTGCTCTGGATCGAGAAGAACCTCGGCGTGCCGGTGACGTTCTTCTCCACCGGTCCGGGGCGCGACGACGTCATCCTCCGCGGCAAGCGCGCGCGGTAGCGGCGCGCTACTCCAGGCGCAGGGCCGCGAGCCAGCGGTGGAACTCCTGCGGCAGCGGCGAAAAGGCCTTCAGGACGCGCCCCGGCGCGAGCGGGTGCTCCAGCTCGATCTCGACCGCGTGCAGCAGCGGCCGGGAAAGGCGCGCCAGCGACGGGTCCTCGACCGTCTTCGGACCGTATTGCAGGTCGCCCACGACCGGGTGGCGCGCCATCGCGAGATGCCGGCGGATCTGGTGCGTGCGGCCCGTCTCGATGCGGACCGCCAGGTGCGACGCCCGCGCGTTGCGGCGGATGCAGTGCACCATCGAAAGGGCGCGCTGGCCGTCGATCGGCAGGTCGATCGTCGAGGCGGCGGCGTCCCACCGGCCGTAGACGACGGTCCGGTAGGTCTTGGCGACGCGGTGCTCCTTGAACACGCGCACGAGCGCCTCGTGGGCGGCGGCGGACTTGGAGCAGACCAGGCACCCGGTCGTGTCGCGGTCGAGCCGGTGCGACACGCGCAGCTCCGGGTTGCCCGTCTGCGTCCGCAGGAGCGTCTCGAGCGAAAACGGCGCGTCGTTCACGACGATGCCGGCGGGCTTGTCCGCGACGAGGTAGTTCTCGTCCTCGAAGAGGATTTGCACGCGCGTCGGGCGGCGCGAGACGGCGGTGGGCGACGCCGCGAACCCCGCCACGGAAACGACCGCGCCGGCGCGCAGGCGGTGGTGCGCCATCCAGACCGTGCGGCCGTCGACGCGGACGATCCTCGCGTCGATCTGCTGTTTGGCGGCGCGGCGCGAGAGGCCGAGGCGCGCGGCGAGGAAATCCTGGAGCGGCGTGCCGTCCTCGGCGCGCGCGACGGGGAAGGCCTTGTTGGCGTTTCTGGGCGGCGGTTTCTTCACGGCGCGCCATCATACCAGACGCGCCGCCGCGCGCGCAAGGGCCGGCGCGGCGTGCGCGGCGACGTCGTGGACGCGCAGGACCGCGGCGCCGGCGCGGGCGCAGGCGGCGTGGAAGAGCAGCGTCGCGCGGTCGCGGTCGCCGCCCGCTTCCGGAAACGCGGCGCACACGAAATGCTTTCGCGAGGCGCCGGCGAGGACCGGACACGGCGCGCACCCCGCCACGATCCGCGGCAGCGCCCGGAGCACCTCGTCGTTGTCGGCGCCCTTGAGTCCGAAGCCGAACCCGGGGTCGAGGCAGACGTTCTCGGGCGCGATCCCCGCCTCGAGCGCCCGCGCGAGGAAGCCGCGCAGACCCGCGAGCACCCACGCGCCGAGCGCGCCCGGCGCCGCTGCGCGGGGCCGCGCGCCGACGTGTTCGCGCCAGCCGTTCATGAGGACGACGCCCGCGCCGCGCCGCGCCACGAGCGGCGCCATGTCCGGGTCCTCGAAGGAGGAAACGTCGTTCACCACGTCCGCGCCGGCGTCGAGCGCCGCGGCGGCCACGGCGGCCTTGCGCGTATCGACCGAAATCACGGCGCGCGGGTGCGCGGCGCGGATCGCGCGCAGCGCGGGCAGCAGGCGGCGCAGCTCTTCGCCGGCCGGGACGGGGGAAAATCCGGGGCGCGTCGATTCCGCGCCCAGGTCGAGCAGGTCCGCGCCGTCCGCCAGGAGGCGCGTGGCGTGCGCGAGCGCGGCCTCCGGGTCCGCGTGCGCGCCGCCGTCGGAAAAGGAATCCGGCGTGACGTTCACGATCCCCGCCAGCGCGGGCCGGCCTTCGGCTAGCGCGCGCGGGCAGAAGCGGGCGAGGAACCCCGCCACGCTAGAACACGCCGGTGAGGGCGACGCGGACGAACGGTTCCTTGGACAGGGAAACCACGTTGTCCTTCTCGACGTCCGCGGACATCTCGCGCTCGAGGAACGTGCCGATTTCGCCGGTGATCGCGAAGCGGCCGAGAACGCGCAGCGAAACGCCGGCCGTGGCGATCACGTCGTCCATCGTGAGCTCGTCGGGCATCGACTCGTCCTCGTCGTCCAGCGCGTAGGTCGCGTTGCGCCACTCGACCGTGCCGAAGAAGCTCAGGATGTGGTCGGGGAACAGCACGGCGTGGCTCTTCGGGCAGGCCAGTTCGATTTCGAACAGGTCCGACGGGCGGTATTTGAGACCGACGTTCGGGATCACGGGGATGTCCCAGCCGGGGCGCACCGTGCCGCCGATTTCGAAGGAAAGCTCGTCCGTCGCGGTGAAGAAGAAGCTCAGGCCGGCCGGGCAGCCGAACGCGGGCGCGGTCGGATCGGAGTAGACGCCGGGCCGGGCGGAGAGGCGCCAGGCCCAGCCGTTGTCGAAGCGCACCGCGTAGGCGACGTTGAGCGACGCGTCGAGCAGCGCTTCGGGGACGGCCTCCATGTCCGGATTGTCGATGAACCCGTAGGCGTGCGCCCACAGGCCGAGCTCGAGCTCGCCCCAGAGGAAGCCCTCGACCGGCTCGAAGTTCAGCGAAAAGAACCCCTCGACCGTGTCGGTCTTGCCGTAGCCCTCGAACTCCGTATCGGCCGAGAACAGGCCGCCGAACGTGTAGGGAACGGGCTGGGGGTCGAGGTGCTGCCAGTAGAGGCCGTCGGCCGGAACGGAAACGGCGGCGGCCAGGAGCGCGGGTATGAGGGCGTTTTTCATGGGCGTGTCGCGTGGCGGGGTTCGGGGCGGACGATACCACAAGCGCCCCCAACCTGTCCAGCACGCCGTCCCCCTTCCGTTTCCGGGCGCGTCGTGGTATCATCCCGGGGCATGTCCCTGCGCGTCCTCAACCGTTTCCCCGGCGCCAACGCGGCCGTCCTCTCCGTGGACGACCGCGCGCGCGAAATCGTCTTCGCCCCCGAGCCCCGCCCCGGCGCGGACGCGCTCTGGTTCCATTTCCGCGTCGCCGATCCGCAGCCGCCGGCGGAGCGGCCGGACGCGCTGCGCGTCCGCCTCGCCTTCGCGGATTCGGTCGCGGGCGGCGGCGCCGTCCCGCTCCGGCCGGTCTACCGCGAAAAGGGCGCCAACTGGCTCCGCGCGCGGCCGCCCGCGGCCGTGCCGGCGAAGACGCCGGCGGACGTGCCGGCGCTCGTCTGGGACCTGCCGTATCCGCCGCGCGAAGGTTCGCTCGACGTCGCGCTCGACGTGCCCTACGGCGCGGAAGACCTCGCCGCCACGGTCCGCCGCTCGAACGGCTTCTGGACCGAAACGGCCGCCGGCCTTCTCGCCGGCGGCGCGGTGCTGCGCCGGCTCTCGTCCGGGCAGCCGCCCTCGCCCTCGCCGCGCGCGCTCTACGTGGCGGCGCGCCGCGACCCCGCCGCCGCGCCCGCTTCGTGGGTCCTCGACGGCATGCTGGAGGCCTTCTCGCGCGCCAAGAGCGCGAAGTGGCGCGTCTGGGCCGCGCCGCTGGCCGACCCGGCCGGCGCCGAGCGCGGCGCTTCCGGTCCCGACCCCGCCGCCGCGCCGCGCCTGCGCGCGCTGCTCGCGGCGGATTTCGCGCGCTGCGCCGCCGGCGCGCGGCCCGAGCTCTACCTCGACCTGGACGCCGCGCCGCCCGGCGGCGGCGTGCGCGCCGCGGCCGCGCCGTGCGCGGACGGCGCCGCGGAGAAGTCGGCGCGCGCCTGGACGAACCTGTTCGCGCAGGCGCTCGCGCCGGACTTCGCGGACGCGGCGTCCTTCGCGGACGCGGCCCCCGCGCCGGCCGGGGTTTTTCCGGACGTCCCCGTGCCGCGCGTTTCGCTGCGCGTTCCGTTCGGGCGCGTCCTGGACGCGTGGCTCGCGCCGCGCCAATACCGCGAAATCGGGCAGCGCCTCGCCAAGGCGGTTCTCGGCCGCTGGTAGGCGCGCGGCCTACTCGAGCAAGCCCGTGGCGAACTCGAGCGCGATCGTCGAGTAGGCCGTGACGAGGATCGGGTCGTTCTCCCAGAAGCGGCCGTTCGCGTTGGCGAACGAGCCGTCCGGGCGCTGCAGCGAAAGGATCTTCTCCACCAGTTCGGCCTTCCAGTCGACGGCGTCCGCGCCCTCGCGCGGGATGCTCCCGACCTTGGCCGCCGAGAGGGCGCGCGAGATGACGTTGTAGAAGAAGTAGAGCCCCTGCTCGCCGATGCCGGGGTTTTCCTCCAGCGACCAGTGCCGGCCCGCCCAGTCGAGCGTGGAACGCACGCGCGGGTCGGCGCGGTCCAGTTCGCAGTAGACGAGCGCGAGCAGGCCCGCGTAGGTCATGCTGCCGTAGGAGCGCATCACGACGACGCCGTTCGTGGACGCGGCCGCGTCCGTGCCCGCCTTGGCGTCCGCCGGGCTGTAGGCGAAGCCGCCTTCCTGGTCGCCGGTGCCGGCGCCGTTGTGGAGCGATTCGGCGAACGCGAGCGCGGCGGCCCAGTCCAGGTCGGCCTTCTTCTCGCCCGCGGGACGGCTGTCCTCGTAGCGCTGCGAGCGGCGCATGGCGTCCATCACGAACATCGTGTTGTTCAGGTCCGCGTAGCGCTTGTCGCCGGTCTCGGACGTGTAGCCGAAGCCGCCGGCGAAGCCGTCGTCGCCCGTGAGCTGCGCGCCCGCGAGGAACGTGCGCGCGTCGAGGATGGCGCGCGTGGCGTCCGGCCGGCCGGTCTCCGCGAGCGCGGTCAGGCACACCGCGGTGTTGTAGGTCGAGAGGCCGCCGCCGGCGCGGTCGGGGACGGGCTGGTAGATGCCGCCGTCGGGCTGCGCCTTGGAGAGCAGCCAGTCGCCGGCGCGCTCGATCGCGTCGGCGTCCGACGGATGGCGGGCGCCGGCGATCGCCCAGAGCGCCAGGCCGGTAAGGCCGGGGTGCTTGGGGTTGGAGAACGAACCGTCGTCGCGCTGGCGCGCGAGAAGCCACATCTTGGCGCGCGCGATCGCGGCCGCGGCCCGGACGTCGAGGGGCGCGGCTTCGGGCGCGGCGGCCTGCACGACGGGCGCGGGCGGCGGCGGTTCGGCCGCCGCGGGCGCGGCGGGGGCGTTGGTGGCGAGCGCCGCGGCGGCGGCGAGAACGGAGAGCGGTTCCATGCTGGAAGGATTCCTTGGGGGGTGGGTCCGGTGGGACGTTCGCGTGCCTTCCATGATACACCAATCCGCCCGCGAAGAAAAGCGGAATCGGCGCTTGCGGCTTGCGGTTCCCCGTTTTTTGAGGTTGCGGCGGGACGGGGGTTCTGCTAGACTGACGCCATGCAACGGAGCTTCCGGACGCCGCGCCGCCGCGCGGGGCAGGCCATGGTCGAATACGTGCTCGCCCTGGTCGCGCTGCTCGCCGTCGCGGCCGCCGCCGCCTGGCTCGTCGCCGGCCTCCGTTCCGGTTCCGAACGCTCCCTTGACCTCGTCTCCTCCGAATACCCGTAACCCTCCCGCCCATCGACCATTCGACCGTCAGACCGTCAGACCGTCAGACCATCCGACCATCCGACCGAAAGACCAACCATGAAAAACACACTCCGCAAACGCTCCGGCCAGGCCATGGTCGAATACATCATCATCGTCGTCGTGATCGCCATCGCGGCGCTCGTCGTGCTCGGCTACTTCGGCGGCGCGGCGACGAAGAAGGTCGCCGGCGCGACCAGCTCGATCGACGAAAAAATCGGCGCCAAGGCCGCCGACGCCGTCAAGGAATCGACGCTGGACACGCTCAAGACGCTGGACAAGACCGGCATCGCCACGGAATAGGCGCCCGCGCCCTTCCCATGCCGCCGCGCCCATCCCGCTCGGGACAGGCGTATCTCGAGACGCTGCTCGTCCTGCTCGCGCTCCTGCTCGTCCTGTTCGGATTCCTGCAGGTCGCGCTTTCGCGCGGCGACGCGGAGATCGTCCACCACGCGGCCGCGCGCGCGGCCCGCGCCAAGGCCGTCGGGTTCAACGACTGGATGGCGGTCAAGGCCGCGCGCGTCGCGGCGATCCCGTCGTCCGGCCGGCTCCTGGCGGAGGAGACCGGCTACGATCCGGACGAGGACGGCGCGCGCGCGGACTTCGAGCTGGCGCGCATTCCGGACTACCTCGCGGCGGAAACGGCCGCCCGCGCGCGCTACGTCCTGGACTACGAGGAGTGGGAGCGCGGGTGGCCGCGCGTGCGGACCGAAGGGTCCGTCTTCGGCGGCGGCGTCCTGCACGCGGAGGTCCGGTTCGAAGCGCCGCTGCGGATGCCGCTGGCGGGTTGGTTCTTCCCGTGGGCGGCGCGCGGCGACGACGGCCTGCGCCGCCTCGCGGTCGAGCGCGCGGCGCCGGCGGGCGAGCATTCGGCGCTCTACCTGCGCTAGGGCGCTTCGGCCGAGAGGACGGCCGCTTCGTCCGGCCCGATTTCGAAGACTTCGCCGTCCCCTTTCACGCGCAGCCACGCGCCGCCGTCGGGCAGCGCGGAGCCGAGTTGGAAGATGACGACCGGCCGGTCGGGCAGGGTCGTGCGGACGGCGATTTCGCGGCGCGGCGGCATGAGGCCGTAGACGGCGGAATCCGGGACGAACAGCGCGGCGACGGCGCGGGCCCGGAAGTCCACGAGCAGCGCGGCGAGCGCGGGGGACGCGCCCGGCAGCGCGTCCGCGGGGATCGAGACGACGGTCCGCGAGCGCAGGGACGCGAGCGCGGCCGGGTCGAACGCGGCGGCGGGCGCCGTCTCCGGATCCGCGAACCGGCGCAGCGCGCGGGCCGGCGCGTCGACGGCGAAGACGGTTCCGGTCCCGGCGGGCCCGGGAAGGCGGGCGAGGACGAATTTCTCGGGTTGGCGCGGCGGGAACGGCTCCAACGAGAGCGTGACGGCCGAAAGGGCCGGCGGCGCGTCGGCCGGCGCGGGCTCCGCGCCCACGTCGCGCATGGCCAGAAGCGCGTCCAGAAACGCGGCGGCGGCGGCCGGGTCGGCGGGCTGCGGCGAGGGCCGGCGGATCGCCCAGGGGGAGCCGGGGCCGTCTTCGCGGGCGAGCTCGAAGACGCCGGCGGACGACTCGAACGAGAGCGAGCGCAGGTCGTCGGCCCCGAAGGGCAGGACGCGGTGTTCGCGCAACACGTCCAGCGGCATCCGGAGCGCGTCGGAGACGGTCCGGTCCACGGTGGCGCACGCGCCGTCGGCCAAGGCGGCCACGTAGACGCCGCCCGGCGCGGACGGATCCGGCTTGCCGAAGGCGAAATCGCGGTCGCGCGCTTCGCCGTCGAGCCGCAGGGAAAGGAGCAGGTCCGTTTCGTCGGGCGCCAGGCCGGCGTCCACGGCTTCGCGCGCCGGGACGAAGCGCTCGGCGACCGAAAACGAAAGGCTCCGCAGGAGCGGTTCGACGGCGGTCGGAGCGGCGGCGCAGCGGTAGGGCGCGGCGATTTCCCACGCGCCGCCGGGTCCCGCTTCGAGACGGACTTCGCCCTCCGCGCGGCCGCGGCCGCGGATCGAGAGCGAGACGGGCGTGCGCCCGGGCGGGACGAAGAGGACGCGGTCGCGCAGGGCGTCGGCCGAGGCGGGCAGGCCGTCCAGCGCGACGCGTTCGACCGCGAGAAACGCGTCCGACCCGTCCACGCGCGCGAAGACGCCTTCGCCGTCCGGCGTGTCCGCGCCGAACTCCACGAGAACCGGCCGGGCGCCCGCGCGTTCGAGGACGACGGACGCGCGCGGGGGCTCGAACCCGAAATCGGCCGCGGAAAGACCGCGCGCGGCCCGCTGGCGCGCCGTCACGCGGTCCAGGACGCGCGCCCGGACCACGGTGTCGACGAGGAGCGACACGCCCGCGGCGTCCGCCCGCGCGTCGGCCGGCTCGACGAGGCGCCAGAGACCGTCCTGCGAGCGGACGGCGCGGACGGCGGCCGCCCCGTTGGTGACGGCCACCGCGGAAAACGCCGCGCCGTCCGCCTGCGGCAGCAGCACGGCCGGCGGCAGGCCGACGGGGCCGCCCTTGGGCAGGAAGCGGCCGGCCAGCCGGTCCGCCCCCGCCAGCAGCGCGAGCAGCGCCGCGAGGAAGACTACCGTTTTTTTCGAAAGCATGGGAGGGCGTTGAGCAGGAGGAGCGCCACGCCGGCGCAGATCGCGGCGTCGGCGACGTTGAAGGTCGGATAGCGGTAGACGTCCTTCCAGTGGAAATCGAGGAAGTCGACGACCCGGCCGCGTAGCGCGCGGTCGACCAGGTTGCCCGCGATCCCGCCCGCAAGCAGGCCGGCGGCGATGCGGGAAAGGCGCGTCGCCGCCAGGTCGCGGCGGTTCCACCACAGCACCGCCAGCATCGCCGCGGACACCGCCACGAGCAGCCACTGCCGCCCGGCGAGCATGCCCCAGGCCGCGCCGTCGTTGAGCACGAGCCGCAGGTCGAAAAAGTCCGGGACGACGCGGACGGCGCTCCCGTCGCCGAACGCGCGCAGCGCGGCGAACTTGGCCGCCTGGTCCAGCGCGAGGACGGCGGCCGCCAACGTCAGGATCCGTTTCACGGGCGGCGCGACCCGGCGTTATTCGAACGAAGTCGCGGGCTGGGCCCAGGGCGAACGCCCCGCGCCGTCGCGGTCGAGCTCTTCCTGGCACGCGACGCAATACTTGGCGTCGGGCATCGCGCGGAGGCGTTCGACCGGAATCTTGGCGCCGCAGTTCTGGCACAGGCCGTAGTCGCCGCGCTCGATGGCGCGGAGCGCCTCGTCGATCTGGTTCATCCGGCGCTCGCCGCCGTTCGCCTTCGCAAGTTCCGTCACGATCGTGATCGCGTCCGTCCCCGCCTCTTCCGGATTCTCCTCGTCGGGCCGGGTGAGGGATTGCGACTTGAGCGAATCCGTCCGCACCGCGAACTTCGCGCGCTCTTCCATCATCGCCGCCCGGAGCTTGGCCAGCTCGGCCGCCGAAAGATGCGGCTTGGACGGCTTGGACGCAACCGGCTTCTTGACGGGCTCGGTCTTCTTGACCGGCGCCTTCTTCACGGGCGCGACGGGCTTCTTGGCAGGAGCCTTCTTCGCGGGCGCGGCCTTCTTGACCGGAGTCTTCTTGACCGGCGCTTTCTTCGCAGGCGCGGCTTTCTTGGCGGGCGCCTTCTTCGCCGGAGCGACGGGCTTCTTGGCCGGCGCCTTCTTCGCGGGCGCGGCGGGCTTCTTGGCCGGCGCTTTCTTCGCGGGCGCCTTCTTCGCGGCGGCGGCGGCCTTCTTGGCGGCCGCGGGAGAATACTTCAGACCGGGCAGACGGGCGCGCTTGGCGGCCGTGGCGGGCGCCGGTTTCTTGGCGGGCTTCTTCTTGGGTGCGGTCATGTCGGATTCCTCCTGTGCGGCCGGAAAGGGGATTTTACGCTTCGGCGGCGGGTGCGGCCTTCTTGGCGCGCGGGGCCTTGACGACGCGGCCCGACTTGATGCACGCGGCGCACGCCCAGATGGTGCGGGTCGTGCCGTCCACGACCGCCTTGACGCGGTGAAGGTTCGGCATGAAGCGGCGGCGCGTCACGGCCGTGGTGTGCAGGCCGATGCCGCCCTTGTATTTGGCGAGGCCGTGGCGGACGATGTGGTTGCCGGTTTGCGGGACTTTGCCGCAGATTTCGCAGATCTTGGACATGGCGTTGCTCCTTGTAAAGGCCGCGGAGTATAGTCAAAGCGCCCCGCGAAAGCAACCGGTTTTTTCCGCGCTTCGGCGGCGGGGCGCTAGGACGCGGCCGCGGCGCGGGCGGACGCTTCCGAAGAGACGTTGAAGAGCGTCGCGCCGGGGACGGCGCGCTTGGCCAGGCCGGTCAGGACCGCGCCGGGGCCGAACTCGTAGAACCGGGTCGCGCCGGCGGCCGCCAGGGCGGCCATGTCGTCCGTCCAGCGGACGGGGTTCGCGATCTGCGCGAGCATCGAGGCGCGGATTTCGTCCGCGCCGCCGTGCGGCCGGCCGGTGTAGTTGGACAGGACGGGAACCGCCGGCTCGCGGAAGGGGACGGCCGCCAGGACGGGCGAGAGCTTTTCCGCGGCCGGGGCCATGAAGGGACTGTGGTAGGCGCCGGCCGTCTTGAGGACGACCGCACGCCCGCCGCGGGCCGCGGCGGCGGCCGCGGCCGCCGCGACGCATTCGTGCGTGCCGCCCAGGACCGTCTGCGCCGCGCCGTTGTAGTTGGTGACGGAGCAACCCGTTTCCGCGGCGATCGCCTCGCACGCGGCCGCGTCGAGCTTGAGGACGGAAACCATCCCGGATGGATTCGCCTCGCACGCTTCCTGCATGAAGCGGCCGCGCGCTTCGAGGACGCGCAGCGCGTCCGCGAACGACACGGCGCCCGCCGCCCACAGCGCGGTCCATTCGCCGAGGCTCAGCCCAGCCATCGCGCCGAAGGCCAGGTCCGGGGCGAGGAGCCGCAGCGCCGTGAACGCCGCCGCGCTGGCGACGAACACCGCGGGCTGGCACACGTCCGTCCGCGTGAGCGTTTCTTCGGGGCCTTCGAACATCGTCGCGGAAAGCGGGAAGCCGAGGGCGGCGTCCGCTTCGTCGAAGAGCGCCTTGCAGGCCGGAAAGGCGGCCGCGAGATCTTTGCCCATGCCGACGGCCTGGGCGCCTTGGCCGGCGAAGAGAGCAGCGTTGGGAGAAGACATGGAAAGCGGGAATCCGGGATTGGTTGTCAAGAGCGGGTGGAGGCGATGGCCTTGAACGGGCAGACCTGCGCGCAGACGTCGCAGCCGATGCACGCGGCCGGCTCGATCTTCGAGCGGAAGCGGCCGGGGGCGGTCTCTTCGCCGCGGACGATCGCCGGGCAGCCGAGTTTGAAGCACGCGCCGCAGGACTTGCACTTGGCGGGATCGACCGCGTGCGGGACCGCGCCGCCCGCCTTCTTGGCGGCGATCACGCAGGAGCCGTAGGCGACGACGACCGAGGGCTCGCCGCAGTCGAGCTCCTCCCTGAGCGTGTCCTCGACCTGCTTGAGGTCGTAGACGTCCACCTCGTGCACGCGCTTCACGCCGAGCGCGCGGGCGACCTCCGCGATGCTCGTCTGCACCGTGGGTTCGCCCAGCAGCGTGCGGCCCGTGCCGGGATTGGGCTGGTGGCCGGTCATGCCGGTGATGCGGTTGTCGAGCACCACGACCGTGATCGCGCCCTTGTTGTAGACGACGTCCAGCAGCCCGGTCATGCCGGAGTGGAAGAACGTCGAGTCGCCGATCACCGCCGCGAGGCGGCCCTTGAAGCCCGCCTTGCGCATGCCGAAGGCCGCGCCGATCGAGGCGCCCATGCAGATCGTCGTGTCCATCGACGAAAGGGGCGGCGCCACGCCGAGCGTGTAGCAGCCGATGTCGCCGGTGACCGTCGCCTTGAGCTTCGCGAGCGTGTAGAAGACGCCGCGGTGCCCGCAGCCGGCGCAGAGCGTCGGCGGCCGTGCCGGCAGAGCCGGCACGGCCTGGGAGGGGTTCGGGGAGGGGCTCGGCCCCTCTCCCGTAGATTCCTCGCCGAGCAGCTCCTTGCGCAGCGCGCGGAGGCGGTCGACGTTGAGTTCCATCATCCGCAGTTCGGTATTGTAGTCGAAAACCGGAATGCCGGCGAGCGCGATCGCGTCGCGCAGGACGGGAT
>JAFTHC010000133.1 GCA_017457625.1 Kiritimatiellia bacterium | reverse complement strand
CGCCCCCCCCCCCCCGACCCCGACGCCCTCCGCAGGATTCTCTCCAACCTCCTCGACAACGCCGCCAAATACGCGCCCGGCGCGCCGCCCGAGGTCTCGGTGCGCGCCGCCGAGAACGCCGTCGAGCTCGTCGTCGCCGACCGCGGCCCGGGCGTGCCGCCCGGCCTCGAGGAGAAGGTCTTCGAGCGCTTCTTCCGCGCCGACGACTCCCTCGCGCGCCGCGCGAACGGCAGCGGCATCGGCCTCTCCCTCGCCCGCGGCCTCGCCCGCGGGATAGGCGGCGACCTGACCTATCGCCCCCGCCCCGGCGGCGGCGCCGAATTCGTGCTCACGCTCCCCGCCGCCCCCTAGTCGCGCTCTGGCGCGGCATGAGAAGCCGCTTTCCTTCCTCGCGGTCCTGTGGTAGACTCCGCCGCATACACAACCCACGGAGAAATCCGCCACCATTTGACCGAATAACCCACAACTGAACCCCATTTGCGCATCTGCGCAACGCGACGTTCGCTCCGAAAGCCTGGAAACTTTTCAAGCGTGGACATCGAGTTGGCAGAAGCGCGCCCGAAAAAGGGCGCGCTTTTTCTGCTTCCTCGTCCCCACGCTAGGCTCTTCCAGGCGCCTCGGAGCGAGAACGAGGTCAAGGGAAAAGGCGCGCCCACTTTTTGAGGCGCCCGGTCTCTTCCTCCCGTCGTGGCGGGGTCGGAGAAAGAGACGATGCCAAGAACTGACGAATTGACGCAGGCCCGCCGCGGCGGCAATGACGAATTCTACACACAACTGGCGGACATCGAGCGCGAGGTCGTCCACTACCGCGACCATTTCCGCGGGAAGACCGTTCTTTGCAACTGCGACGATCCGCGCGTCTCCAACTTCTTCCACTACTTCGCCTACCAGTTCGAGGCGTTGGGTCTCAAGCGCCTCATCACGACGTGCTACAAGAATCAGACGCCGAACCTCTTTTCGCAACACGACTGCGAGCGCGCGATCTCGCTCGTCTACGATGGCGACAAGAACGGGAACCGCGTCCCCGATCCGGAGGAGATCGGCATCCACGAACTTCAAGGCGACGGGGACTTCCGTTCAGCCGAGTGCATAGAACTACTGATGCAGGCGGACATTGTCGTCACGAATCCGCCCTTCTCGCTCTTTCGCGAATACGTGAAGCAACTTGTGGACTTTAACAAGAAATTTCTGATTTTGGGGAATGTCAATGCGTTGACAACTCGCGACATTTTCCCGCTCGTGATGGACAATCGGATTTGGCTTGGTGCGAGCATCCACAGCGGAGACCGGAAGTTTTGGGTGCCTGACCATTATCCGCTCAATGCATCGGGATGTGGCATAGATGAAGACGGTAGACGATTCATTCGCGTGAAGGGCGTCCGTTGGTACACGAACATGGATTATCGTTTGCGTCATGACGAGATCATTCTTTTCAAACACTACACCCCTGACGTGTATCCAACTTACGACAACTTCGACGCAATCGAAGTAAGCACGGTGGCTGATATCCCGTGTGATTATGACGGGATGATGGGGGTTCCGATTACCTTTCTGGATAAGTACAATCCTGATCAGTTTGAAATTGTCGGTGACGATGTCTCTCTCGGCGCAACAAAGGGGCGGTTCTACGTGAACGGGAGACGATTGTATTCTCGACTTGTCATCCGAAGGAGGAAGACCGCGTGAGTTTGCGTAGTCTGTGCCTCGCCTCGTTGTCTTCGTTATGGAACGGACGCGGCAATCATGAAGACTTTTGAACATTTGAACCATCGAACGGAGAACCGAAGCATGAACATCCAACCCATCCAGATTAAGGTCGCGGACCTCGTGGCCGGCTACACGGACGAGGGAGAGAACGGAGTCGTCGGCTACGGCGGCAAACTTGACATCCGACCGGCCTACCAGCGCGAGTTCGTCTACAATGACCGACAGCGGGATGCCGTGATCGACACGGTGATGCGTGGCTATCCGCTCAACGTGATGTATTGGGCCAAACGCGCAGACGGCTCGTTCGAGGTGCTGGACGGGCAGCAGCGGACGCTATCCCTCTGCAAATACTTCAACCGCGAGTTTGCCTTCGACATGCGCTATTTCCACAATCTGGCGGACGACGAGAAGGCGAAGTTTCTCGACTACGGCCTTTCCATCTACGTCTGCGACGGTTCGGCGAGCGAAAAGCTCGGCTGGTTCCGCACGATCAACATCGCGGGCGAGAAACTGACGGATCAGGAGTTGCGCAACGCGGTCTACGCCGGTCCGTGGACTACGGACGCGAAACGCTACTTCAGCCGCTCGGCGTGTCCGGCGAAAAGCGTCGGCGGGGATTATGTCTCCGGCGCGTTCGACCGGCAGGAGGTGCTGGAAACGGCGATCCGGTGGCTCTGCGCCGGCGAGCCGGAAGGCTACATGGCGCTGCACCAGAACGACGCGAGCGCGTCTCCGCTGTGGCTCCATTTCCAGAACGTGATCAACTGGGTCCAGACCGTCTTTCCGCACTACCGGGCCAAGATGAAAGGACTCGACTGGGGCCGGCTCTTCCGAGAATACGGACCGGCCACGGGGCGAACCTATAATCCGGCGTCTCTCGAGAACCGCATTGCCGAGCTGTGGAGAGACGATGAAGTCGACAAGAAGTCCGGCATCTTCGAATTCCTGCTCTCGGGCGAGGCGCCGGAGAAGAGGAAGCTGCTCAGCCTGCGGACGTTCACCGACTCGCAGAAGGAAGCCGCCTACGAGAAGCAGGGCGGGAAGTGCGCCGTCTGCGGGAAGCCGTTCCCGCTCGCCGAGATGCAGGGCGATCACATCGTTCCGTGGAGCAAGGGCGGCAAGACCGTGCCGGAAAACCTGCAAATGCTCTGCGCGCGGTGTAATCACGAGAAGGGCGGCGCGCTACTCTGACGCTGCGCATTCGGAGAGTTGTGAAGTGTCACCGTCTCGTTAGGAGCGGAGCGAAAACGGCAGCGTCCCCTCCAAGTTGGGATGTCGCAAGACGGACCGATTGCGTGTCCACGTGAAGCATCCTCGCAACCAAAGAGGCGGCTGACAGTAAACTTTTATTACGGTCGGACAATATGATTTTTCAATGCATTGTAAGATCCAATCCGCAACGACCGTTGACTGGGGGAGCGGCGGAGGATGTGGTAGCGCCGTCAACCGAAATCACGAGATGTCCCGCTGAATGCGCGGCAAACGCCGTGCCGCCGTGGCTGAGGCGATGCGCAGAATGGCGAAACCGCTTGCCCCGGGGAGCGTCCTGTGGTAGGGTTGCGCGCATGAAACTCTTTCTTCTCCGATGGAACCCGCACATCTCCTCTTGGACGGACGCCGATTTCCGCAAGGCCCTTGAAATATGCCGGAATGGCGGCAACTGCGCTCTCAACTGGAGCGTCCGGGAATGGGATCGCGTCGAACCGGGCGACTGGGCGCTCCTCTGTCGCGTGGGTTGCGGGGATGACGACGGCATCGTCATGGCCGGGCGGTTCACCGGGCGGGGTTTCGAGGAAGACTCGTGGCGAGGCGACGGGACGAAATGTCACTACGCCGACGCCGACATGGTTTTCATGAACGATCCGGCGGCCACCGGCCTTCTGCGCGCGTCCGAACTCGAACGGACCATTCCCGGCGTGGACTGGCATGGGGGGCATTCCGGCGTTTCTCTCGCGCCGGAGGAGTCGGAGAAGGCAGCGGCTTTTCTCGCAAACGCGCTCGCGCGCCTGGACAATCACCGGAAAGCCGGATTCGCGACGGCTGGAAACCGCGGCGAAACGGCAACGTGGCTTGCCGCGTGTTCGCTCTTGTCAGACCTTTGTCCGAAACTCAAGGAAGAGGTGTTCACTCGCCGGAAAAAACGATCGGCGCTTGATTTCCCGCGGCTTGTCGAGGAAGGATGCGAACTGTATTTCGACTCTCGCGCAGTAGAGACGGATGTCCCGCTTTCGGATCTCCTCCGTCCCGTCTCGTGGGAAGGCGTTTTGCGCGTGTCGGATGCGGAAGCTTCCGGCATCGATTTCGTGCCGCTGGACAGGCGGCGGCGCATCATCGGGCCACCCCGCGACCGGACACCCGGCGATCGTGTTCTCGACCTTTCCGGCGGTCGGCGGATTTGTCTTGTGGCGGGCGACGTTTTCACGGTTGGAAAAGGCGAAATAGAAGGGCTTGCGCTCTTTCTCCCCTGTGGGTTGACGGCCTTGCGCCCGGAAGCGAAAGCCTTTCTTCGCGAGCATGGCGCCCCGGTCTTGCACAAAGGCGCATTCGAGATGTTCGTGGCGGACCCAACCGACGACCGAGTCCTTCGGCGTATCGTGTGCTACAACAATCCTGCGCACAGGCTTTACAGTCAGAGTCATGCGAAATCCGTTCTCGAAGAAGCCTTCTCGTTCCTCGAAGAGGCGGGATGCAGAATCGTCGCAATGAACGGATTCCGGATGGATGCGGACTCCGAACAGCGCACATTGGATCTTGTTCGAGATTGGTTCGCCGAGTATCCGGACACGACCATCACGACAGCATATCTCGTCGACAAGCGAACGGGGTTCAAATCGGCGAGGTGAGATGACGCCTGTGCCGGTGGGAAGGACGGGATGCGCCCAACTACCCGCAGTGGGAATTCGAATCCGAGGACGCATTTCTGAACGCAAAGCTCTTCGGCGGCCGTTCCATTCTGGACCGACTGGACGAAGTGCTGTGCTTCGAAGGTTGATCAGACGGGTATGCCAGCCCGGTAGGATCCGGCTACCACGAAGAAGAATTCGGCGCGTGGACGTTCGAGGGGATGCTCGACTGCAAGATCGACCTGACGGGAAAGACGGTCCGCGAAATGCTTGTCGAATTAAACGCGGCCGACGTCTCGATCGACCAATCGGACATGAAACGATCCTGAGCGCCATCTCCGTTCCCCACCACGAGCGCGTCCTCCGCGCCTGCCTGCCACGCGGACTCCGCGGAGGGCGCGAACCCGCCATTTCGTGAGAAACGAAAAAATTGAATCCCGCCATTTCGTGAGAAACGAAGAGATTGAATCCGGCCATTTCGTGATAAAAGATGAGCCTTGAATCCCGCACCCGACGTGGAGACGCCCCGCCACGCCGTGCAAGGGCCGCTATGATTTCGCCTGTTTTACAACATGCAGAATAGGTGAAATTTTCCTTGATTCGCATTCAGGGAACTGCTAGGCTTCGCGGGCGTTGTCTCAAATGTCCTACATCCTTTTCGCAGAAGACGACGCGACGCTCCGCGACGGCCTGCAGGCCGCGCTGGAGAGCGAGGGCTACGAGACGCGCCCGTGCGCCGACGGCGCCGAGGCGCTCGCGGCCTATGCGGAGCGGCGGCCGGACCTGCTGCTGCTCGACGTGATGATGCCGAAGAGGAGCGGGTTCGACGTCTGCGCCGAGGTGCGGCGCACGGACGCCGCCGTCCCGATCCTCTTCCTCACCGCGAAGGCCGGCGAGGCCGACCAGGTGCTCGGCCTCGGGCTCGGCGCGGACGACTACATCGCCAAGCCCTTCCGCATCCGCGTGCTCCTCGCCCGCGTCGCGGCGGCGCTGCGCCGCGCGGCCGCCGCCCCCGCCGCCGCGGGGGCCGATTCGTTCGCGATCGGCACGGCGCGGATCGACGCCCGCCGCTTTCTCCTGGACCCCGGCGACGGCTCGCCCGCCCAGTCGCTCTCCGCGCGCGAGCTCGGGCTGCTGCGCGCGTTCGCGGCGCATCCGGGCGAGGTCCTCTCGCGCGACGAGCTGCTCGACGAAGTGTGGGGCGTCGACTACGTCGGCGGCCCGCGCACGCTCGACCAGCACGTCCTGCAGATCCGCAAGAAGCTCGGCCCCTCCGCCGACCGCATCGAGACCGTCCACCGCGCGGGCTACCGCTACCGCGCGGGGTAGGCGCCGCCCGCCGCGCTCGCGCCGCGGCGGCGCGTCCTGACCGAATGCCCCTTCCGTGCGAAATCCCTTGCTTCGGCGGAGGATTGTCGGGTATGATGGGTCGCGAACCCGACGACGGGCGCCTGTCGGCGCGCGCGGCGGGAAACAGGACCGAACGCCATGCCAACGCCCCTCCTCGCCACCGCCGACGCCGCCGCGTCCGCCGTTTCCGCCGCCGTCTCGAAGAGCATGCTGACCTGGCTCGACTGGGCGGTGATCGCCGCCTACTTCGCAATCGTCGCCTTCGTGGCGTGGCGCGCCTCGAAGGGCCAGAACACGGCCTCGGACTACTTCCTCGGCAGCCGCAACATCGGCTGGTTCGCGATCGGCGGCAGCCTGTTCGCGAGCAACATCGGCTCCGAGCACATCGTGGGCCTGGCCGGACAGGGCGCCGCGAGCGGCCTCTCGATGGCGCACTGGGAGCTGCACGCCTGGGTCCTGCTGATGCTCGGCTGGGTGTTCGTCCCCTACTACTACCGCTCGAAGGTCTTCACGATGCCCGAGTTCCTCGAGCGCCGCTTCAGCCCCACCGCGCGCTGGATCCTCTCGGTGATTTCGCTCTCGGCCTACGTCCTCACGAAGGTTTCCGTGACGGTCTACGCCGGCGCGCTCGTCTTCAAGACGCTCCTTCCCGACACGTTCGGCTCGCCCGAGAACGCCTTCTGGGTCGGCGCGATCCTCACGGTGGTCCTCACGGGGCTCTACTCGGTCTTCGGCGGCCTGCGGGCCGTTCTCTACACGGACGCGTGCCAGGCGATCATCCTGCTGCTGGGCGCGGCCTTCATCCTCTGGTTCGGGCTCGACCGCCTCGACGGCGGCTGGACGGGCCTGAAGGACTTCGTCCGCGAGGACGTCGCCAAATACGCGCTCTGGCATCCGCTCTCGCACCCGGACTTCCCGTGGCTCGCGATCTGCATCGCCTCGCCGATCATCGGAATCTGGTATTGGTGCACGGACCAGTACATCGTCCAGCGCACGCTCGCGGCGCGCAATCTCGAGACCGCCCGCCGCGGGACGATCTGGGGCGCGGCGCTCAAGGTCATGCCGATCTTCATCTTCCTCGTCCCGGGCATGATCGGCGCGGCGCTCAACAAGCAGGGCGCGATCCACATCCCGATGGAGAACGGCGAGCTCGTGAGCGACCAGATCTTCCCGACGCTCGTGACGGGCCTGCTGCCCGCCGGCCTGCGCGGGCTGGTGGTGGCGGGGCTCCTCGCCGCGCTCATGAGCTCGCTCTCGAGCCTCTTCAACTCCAGCGCGTCGCTCTTCACGATCGACATCTACCAGAAGCTCAAGAAGGGCGCCTCGCAGCGCGAGCTCGTGCGCGTGGGCAAGATCGCCACGACCGTCGTCGTCGCGCTCGGCCTCGTGTGGATCCCGATCATCAAGCAGGTCGCCGGCGGCGGCCTCTACAACTACCTGCAGAACGTCCAGAGCTTCCTCGCGCCGGCCATCGCGGCCGTGTTCCTGCTGGGCATCTTCTGGAGCCGCGTGAACGCCGCGGGCGCGGTGTGGGGCCTGGCGACGGGCTTCGTTCTCGGCATGGGCAAACTCACGGTCCAGACGCTCTTCGGCACGGGCGATGGCAAGATCCACGACCCGGCCTTCCTCGCGCGGATCGGCGACTTCAACGCCTACTACGCCTGCGGCGTGCTCTTCCTCGCCAGCGCCGTCGCGATCGTCGCCGCCTCGCTTCTCACCGCGCCGCCGCCGCGCGAGAAGACCGACGGCCTCACGTTCGCCTCGATCGACAAGGCCGCCGTCCGCGCCTCGATCCACCCGGTCGACGTGGTGACGACGCTGATCGTCGGCGCGATGATCCTCGGCGCCTACCTCTACTTCTCCTTCTGGGTCTAGCGTCCCGGCTCGGCCGCGGCCGAAGCGGCCGCCTTGGCCGCTTCGGCGGCGGCGGCTTCCGGGAAGAGGCGCAGGAGGAGTTCGCGGACGATCGGGCCGGCGTCCGTGCCGCCGCCGTTCGGGGCGTCTTCGACCAGGACGGCGAGCGCGTAGCGCGGCGCGTCCGCCGGGGCGTAGGCGATCATCCAGGCGTGCTTGCGGCGTTCCCAGACGCCGTCGACCTTGGCGCGGTATTGGGCGGTTCCGGTCTTGCCCGCGACGTCGAGCCCTTCGACCGCGGCGCGGCGGCCGGTGCCGCGCCACGTGCGGACCGCGTCCCGCATGCCCTCGCGCACCAGGTCCATGTCGCGTTCGTTCCAGTCCAGGCGGCCCAGGACGACGCGCTCGTCGTGCACGACGCCGGTCCCGGGGTCACGCACGAGGCGCGGCTGGACGAGCGTGCCGCGGTTGGCGAGCGCCATCGTCATGATCGCGACCTGCAGGGGCGTGGCCAGCAGGTCGCCCTGGCCCATGGCGACGTTGGCGGTGTCGCGGGCGACCCAGTGGCGGCGGTCGGGGAGCAGGCCCCCGCCCACCGGCAGTCCGACGCGCGGCGCGCGGCCGAAGCCGACCGCGTCGAACGCAGCCCGCAGTCCCGTGCCCCAACCGAGGCGGATGCCGGTCTCGTTGAAGAACGGGTTGCACGAGACGGCGAGCGCCCCGCGCACGTCCAGGTCGCCGTGCCAGCCCGTGCAGTGGATCGCGATTTCGCGCCCCTGCGCGTCGGTGCCGAACGAGTATTTCCCGTCGCAGAACAGGTGCGTGTCCGGGGCGATCGCGCCGGCGCGCAGCGCGGCGAGGGCGACGACGGGCTTGACGACGCTGCCGGGCGCGTAGCGGCCGCTCGCGGCGCGGTTGAGGAACGGGGCGGACGGGTCGGCGGAGAGCCGCGCGTAGTAGGCGGCGGGGACGGACGGCGTGAAACGCGACAGGTCGTAGCGCGGCGAGGAGGCGAGGGCGAGCACGTCGCCGTTGCGCACGTCGAGCACGACCGCGGCGGCGCGGTTGGTCCCGAGCGCGCGCTCGGCGGCGCGCTGAAGCCCCGCGTCGAGCGTGAGCACGACGTCGCGCCCCGGCTCGGGCGCGATTTCGGGATAGACCTCGCGCTTGTAGCCGATCGCGTCGATGCGCAGCGTCTCCAGGCCGCCGCGGCCGGCCAGCGCCGCGTCGCCCGTGCGCTCGATGCCGCTGCGGCCCTCCAGGTCGTGGAAGAAGTAGTTGAAGCGCGACGGGTCGAACTCGTCCGGAAATTCGCCGGGCGGCGGGGGCTTGGGTTCGCCGCGCCCGACGTAGCCCACGACGTGGCACGCCAGGTCTTTTTCCGGATAGACGCGCGCGGCGCGGACGAACACTTCGGAGCCGGGCGGCGGGGCGTCCCATTCGCAGAAGCGCGCGAGCTCCGCGTCCGAGAGGTCGCTGAAGGCCACGAGCGGGATCGGGCGGCTCGCGTGGACGTGGCGCGCGATGGCATCGCGCGAAACTTCGCGCTCCCGCCCGAGGAAAGCGGCCGTGCGGTCGATTTCGCCGTCCACGCGGTTCACCGTGTTGGACCACGGGCCGGCGGCGCGCAGCTCCTCGATGTAGAAGGCGATGCACCAGCTCGGGCGGTTGTCCGCGAGGACGGCGCCGTTGCGGTCGAGGATGCGCCCGCGCGTGGCGGGCAGGCGCACGCGGCGCAGGCTGATGCGGTTCTGGCGCCCCTCGTAGAGGTCGTTTTCCACGACCTGGAACGTGTGCAGGCGCGCGGCCAGGAAGCCGAACGCGGCGAGCATGAACGCGCCGAGAAGGCCCAGGCGCAACGCGGCGCCGGCGCCGTCGGGCTTCGGGGCGGGGGAGGGGGATCGCACGGAAAGGGGGCCGCCGCGCACCGCGCGGCGACGGAGGCGATACTAGCAAAACGCCCCGAGCCCGGGCAAGCGGATTCCCCGGCGCGTTTGCGTCCGGCGCGGCGATTTGGTAGCATGCGCGGCGTCATGGAACCGAAGGCCCGCGGACTGCGGCAGATGTCGCTCCTGGACGCCGCGCCGGCCGCCGCCGGCGCGGCGGCGCCGGCGTTCGACCCCGCCCAGCCGCTCGCCAGCCGCATGCGTCCCGAATCGCTCGACGAGGTCGTCGGCCAGAAGCACCTGCTCGGCGAAGGCCGGGCCCTGCGCCGGATGATCGAAGAGGACCGCGTTCCGTCCATGATCCTGTGGGGGCCGCCCGGCGTCGGCAAGACGACGATCGCCAACGTGATCGCGAAATGCACGAAGGCCGAGTTCGTCCCCTACAGCGCCGTGACGAGCGGCATCAAGGAGCTCAAGGACCTGATGGCGCGCGCCGAGCAGGCGCGGCGGCTCGGCATCCGGACGGTGCTTTTCGTGGACGAAATCCACCGCTTCAACAAGGCGCAGCAGGACGCGTTCCTGCCCTACGTGGAGCAGGGCAGCGTGACGCTCGTCGGGGCCACGACCGAAAATCCGTCCTTCGAGGTCAATTCCGCGCTGCTTTCGCGCTGCAAGGTGTTCGTGCTGGAGGCGCTCCCGGAGGACGAAGCGGTCCGGCTGCTGCGCCGCGCGCTGGAGAGCCCGAAGGGGTTCGGCGGCGTGCCGGTGCGCGTGGACGACGCGACGCTGCACCGCATCGCGCTGAACGCGAACGGCGACGCGCGCCTCTCGCTCAACACGCTCGAGGCCGCCGTCGCCAACGCGCGCGTCGACGAGGCGGGCGTCCGCGTCGTGGACGAAGCGGTCCTCGCCGATCTCGTGGACCGCAAGGCGCTGCTCTACGACAAGGGCGGCGAGGAGCACTACAACGTCATCTCCGCGCTCCACAAGTCGATGCGCAACTCCGATCCGGACGCGGCCCTCTACTGGCTCGCCCGCATGCTCGAAGCGGGCGAGGACCCGCTCTACGTCGCGCGGCGCTGCATCCGCTTCGCGAGCGAGGACGTGGGTCTGGCGGACCCGAACGCGCTGCTGCTCGCGAACGCCGTCTGGGACGCCTGCCACAACATCGGCATGCCGGAGTGCAACTGCGCGCTCGCGCAGATCGTCGTCTACCTCTCGCTCGCGCCCAAGTCCAACGCGCTCGACGTCGCCTACCACCGCGTCGCGGCCGACGCGCAGGCGCGGATGGCCGAGCCGGTACCGCTGCAGATCCGCAACGCGCCGACGCGCCTCATGAAGGAACTGGACTACGGCAAGGGCTACGCCTACGCGCACGACACGGACGAAAAGATCGCCCGCATGTCCTGCCTGCCCGATTCGCTCGCGGGGCGGCGCTACTACGAGCCGGCCGGTCTCGGAGCCGAGGCCCGCATGAAGGCGCGCCTGGCCGCCGTGCGCGACTGGCGCGAGGGGCGGACGGACGTGCCGCCGTTTTCGACGCCCGCCTTCGGCGCTCCGCCGAAGCCCTGAAACGGGCGGCGCTAGAAGTTCTGCGCGTTGCCCGTCTGCGACGTGCCGAGCGCGCGCACGACGTTGGACGAGGTGGAGAAGGCGACGTCGCGGCGGTTGACCATGGTCTGCAGGTCGATCATCTGCTCCTGCTGGTTCTGCGTGAGGGCGTCCATCTTCGCCTTGAGGGCGTTCACGGCCTGCATGCGGCGGTCGTAGGTCGCCAGGTCCGGCGGCAGCGCGCTCGCCTCGACGCCCATCGTGCCGGTGAGGAACGTCCGTGCGGCGGTCCAGTCGGCCGTGCCCTGCACGATCCGCTTGAGCCACGCGCCGGCGGCGTCCAGCTTCACGGAGCCATCCGTCATCGCGTTCATCTTGATCACGCTCTGCGCCTCGTAGGCGGCCGCCGAGCGGATGCACACGGCCTGCACGAGCTGCCCGAGCGTGATCGCGCCGCTCGCGCCGGTGTCGTACATCTGAATCGCCTCGCTCCCGGAGGGGGCGTAGCGGTTCGTCGCGATCTGGATCGTCTCGATGGGCATGGCGGCTACAGGTTGCGGATGAGATTCGCGCGGGTGTCCGAGACCGCGGTCATCAGGTTCGTGGCGGTGGAGTAGGATTCGTCGCGGCGGTCGACGAGCGACTGCAGGCGCGACATGTCGGTCTGCGACTCGTTGTTGAGCGCGTCGATCTTGCTCTTGACGCGCTGCGTGAAGTATTCGATCCACTTCTTCGTCTCGTTGTTGTCGAGATTGTTTCCGGTGAGCTCCTTTACGCGGGCCTTGACGTCGGCGCTGAACGAGTAGGTCGAGTGGTCGTCGCCGCCGGCGTCGCTCTTCAGCGTCGCCTGCGCCGCGGAGAGCTCGGAGAGGGCCTTGCCGAGGATTTCCAGGTCCT
>JAFTHC010000132.1 GCA_017457625.1 Kiritimatiellia bacterium | reverse complement strand
GTTCGAAGGTTGCCCCGCAACCGTTCGAAGGCCGCCTGCGGCGGCGTTCGGTGCGCTCGAAGAGCACGTCCCGCCAAGCAACTCCGCAGACTCCGCGGACTCCGCGTGAGACAACTTCCACACGTCCACGAGCCGCCAGGGGGCGTAGAGGCCGTCGTCTGGCTTCGGTCCCGCCTCCGCGTGCCGGAACGGCGCAACCCAGTTGTCCGTCGTCGGGGAGACGGGGACGACGGTCCAGAAGACCGCTCCGGATTCGTCGAAAAACTCGTAGCAGCCCGTGAACGGAGACACCGCCACGCAAACCGCTTCGCCGGCGCGGGCGCGAAACGCCTCCGGCCATTCCCCGCGTGCGAGATCGACGGTTCCCGCGTGACGGACGATTTCGAGTTCCGCGTCCGGCAGCGTGATTCCGTCGCCGGACGCGATTCGCGCTTCCAGCCGGGCCGCAAGCGAAAACGGGGAAAGGACGTCGCCGCGGACCATGCCGGAAACGGCGAGACACGCGGTTGCGGCGGCGAGAAGGAGGCGCATCGGGAGAGACGGCGCGGATCAGCGCAGGGCGGCGCCGCTCCAGCCGAGTTTTTCGCGGAGGGGGCGGAAGGGGTCCGCGCCGGGGAGCGAGAGGAGGGTGATCGCGAGCGCGGCGGTCGTGGCGGTGAACGTGTCGCCGGGACGCAGGCGGGCGCGCAGCGCGCCGTCGGCCGAGAAGCCGACCGGCGCCTCGGCGCGCGCGACGCGGACCGTGACGACGCTTTCGGCGGGGAGCACGAGCGGCCGCGCCGCGAGCGTGTGCGGGCAGACGACGCTCACGACGAACGCGGAGGCGCCCGGCGCGAGGATCGGGCCGCCGGCCGAGAGCGAATAGGCCGTGGAGCCGGTCGGCGTGGCCAGGATCAGGCCGTCGCAGCGGAACGACGCCACGTCGTTGCCGTCGACGGAAAGGTCGAGCGCGACGACGCGCCCCGTGTCGCTGCGCAGGGCCACGAGGTCGTTGAGCGCCAGGTGGGCGGGGCCCGCCGGGCCGTTGCCGCCGCGGCGCACCTGCGCGCGCAGCATCGAGCGCCCGACGCGCTCGCACTCGCCGTCGCGCCAGGCGCGCAGCAGCTCTTCGGCGCCGTCGAGCGGGGCGGAGGAGAGGTAGCCGAGCGAGCCGGCGTTCACGGCGAGGAACGGCTTGCCGAGCGCGGCGTGGCGGTGCGCGGCGCGGAGCATCGACCCGTCCCCGCCCAGGACGAGCAGCGCGTCCGCGCGCCGGGCTTCCGCCTCGGGCGCGAGCGCGATCCCGAGCCGGCGCGCGGCCGCGCGGACGGCGCGCAGGGCCGCGGGTGCGGCCGGGAGCGTTTCGTTGGCGGCGATGGCGAGAGTGGGACGCGTCTTCATGGCGGCCGATTCTAGCAGAACGCGCCGCCGGGCGGCAAGGCTACAGGTCGAAGAGCTGGCGGACGTCGTCCATCGTGAGCGACGCGGCGGCGGCCTGGTCGGTGGCCGAGATGGTGGCGGCGATCACGGCGCGCTTGCGCCGCTGCATGGCGAGGACCTTTTCCTCGATCGTGCCGGGCGTGACGAGCTTGAAGGCGTGGACGGTCCGCTTCTGCCCGATGCGGTGCGCGCGGTCGATCGCCTGGTCTTCGATCGAGGGGTTCCACCACGGATCGAAGAGGACGACTTCGTCCGCGCCCACGAGGTTGAGACCCGTGCCGCCGGCCTTGAGCGAGATGAGGAAGACGGGGATGGACGCGTCCGTGTTGAAGCGGTGGACGGTTTCGAGGCGGTCGGTCGAAGACCCGTCGAGGTAGCAGTAGGGGATGCCGCGCGCGTCCAGCTCGGCGCGCAGGAGTTTGAGCATCTCGACGAACTGCGAGAAGACGAGCGTGCGGTGGCCGCCGTCCCGCACCTGGTCGAGCAGTTCGAGGAGCTGCTCGGTCTTGCCGGAAGGCTCGGCGGAGTCCGGCAGCGGGTTTTCGTCCCCGAGCAGGCGCAGGTCGCAGCAGACCTGGCGCAGGCGCAGCAGCGCGGTGAGGACGACCATGCGGGACTTTTCGAAACCGTCGCGCGCGATGGCCTCCGAAATGGCGCCGCGCTGCGCCGCCCAGACCTCGTCGTAGACGCGGCGCTGGTCGGGCGTGAGCTCGGGCCAGGAGTTCTGGACGATTTTGGCGGGCAGGTCCTTGGCCACGTCGGCCTTGAGGCGGCGCAGCAGGAACGGGCGGATCTTGTCGCGCAGGCGGTCGAGCGCGCGCTGCGCCTCGCGCCGGTCGGCCGGGCGCGCGGCCGGGTCGCCGAGCAGCGACACGGGGGCTTCGTATTCGGCCTTGAACTCGTCGTATTTGCCGAGATAGCCCCGCATCAGGAAGTCCGCGATGCTCCACAGGTCCGCGAGCGAGTTCTCGATCGGGGTGCCGGTGAGGACGAGCTTGGAGGGGGCCTGCAGGAGCTTGGCGGCCTGGGCGCTCTGGGTGCGCTGGTTCTTGATGTTCTGCGCTTCGTCGAGGACGACGGCCGAGAACGGGACGGAGGAGAGCCACTCCACGTCGCGCCGCAGGATCGCGTAGCTCGTGACGACGAGGTCCGCTCCCTCGGCCTCGCCGCGCAGCGCGGCGCGGTCGGCGCCGGCGTAGGCCAGAAGCCCGAGGCCCGGCGTGAACTGCCGCGCCTCGTGCACCCAGTTTTCGACCAGCGACGTGGGGCAGACGACGAGCGCCGGGCGGCCGCGGTCGTCTTCGCGGAAGCGCGGCAGCGCGAGCCAGGCGAGCGTCTGGACGGTCTTGCCGAGGCCCATTTCGTCGGCGAGGATGCCGGCGTAGCGGTTGCGCTCGAGCCAGCGCAGCCAGGCGACGCCGGCGCGCTGGTAGGGGCGCAGCGTGGAGCGCAGCGGCTCGGGGACGACGGCGCGGTCCTCCGCGTCGGCGTCGTGGGCGAGCGTGCGGCGCGTGCGTTCGACCCAGGCGGAGGAGGCGGCGTCGAAGACGACGCCCGAGCGCGCGAGGCGCTCGACGGCCGCGAGGACGAACGGCGCGTGGACGGCCGGAATGCGGTGCAGGGCGCTCGTTTCGCCGCGTTCGGCGACGCCGCATTCGTGCTCGACGCGCGTGAGGGCGTCCAGCGCGGCCGGGTCGAAGAGCACGGGGCGGTGCGTGCGGCCGGGCAGCCAGCACAGGCCGTTGTTCTTCGCGGCGCGGACGTCGTGCGCGGGGATGTCGACGGAGCGCGACGCGCTCTTGAACGAGTAGCCGAAATCGAACGACCCGGGAACGCCGGGCGAGTCGACGGCGTGCACGACGGTGGCGACGCGGTCGTAGCGCATGGAGAGCGCGGAGAGCGCGCCTTCGAGCGAGACGGACCAGCCTTCGCGCGATTCGAGCGCGGGGACGGTCGCCGCGAGGAACGAGAGCAGCGCCTCTTCGCCCGCGAGCGGGGCGAGCGCGGAGCCGCGCATCGAGGCGCCGTCGCGCGAGCCGTCCGCCCCCGCGATCCCGAACTGCGGCAGCGAACCGAGCGCGGCGCGCTCGGCGTCGCCGTTGCGCACGAAATACGAATAGGGGTCGTCGGGCGCGGGGATCGAGACGTCCGCGCCCGGGCCGGCGGCTTCGACCTGCACCGGCGCGCCGCCGGGCGCGGCGGGCGGGTAGACGGCGAAGAGCGAGAGATGCAGGACGGTGTGCACGCCGATCTTGTCCGGCGCGAGCGGCCAGGCGCCGTTGGTGGCGGTGGCGACGAGGCGGAACCCGGGCGTGGCGGGGGTCCAGGAGAACAGGTCCGGGTCGAACTCGCAGCGCACGTCGAAGGAGCGCCGCAGCGCGGGCAGCTCGTGTTCGAGGAAGTTGCGCGTGCCGATGCGCGGGATCGCGATCGTGTCGGCGTAGACCTTCTGGTAGACGACCGGCAGGACCGCCTTGAGCGGCCAGAACACGCCGCCCGCGAACGCGAATCCGTGCGGGCCGAAGACGACGTAGTCCGGGACCGTGCCTTCGGGCAGACCGGGCACGTCGGTGTTGAGCGCGAGGAGGATTTCGCCGGTGTCCGCGTCGAAGGACGCGAGCAGGTGCGAGGGGACGGCCGCGGAAGGCGGCATGACGCGCATCGGGCCCGAGCGGCACAGGAGCGGATGCCCGAGCTTGCCGAGCATGCCGAGGAGCCAGACGAAGTAGTTCCGGTTGAGCCGCACGGGCGAGACGAGCGAACCTTCGGCGACGTCTTCGAGGATGAAGAGAATGTTGTCGTCCTCTTCGGAGAGGCGGATCGGCGTCTTCGAAAGCACGTATTCGGAAATCGGGCGGGGCGCCTTTTCCGGCTCTTCGTCGCGCGCGAGCGAAATCGAGAGCGGGACCGTGCCGTCCGCGAAACGGGCGGCCCAGTCGCGCGGGACGGCGAGCCGCAACGAGACGGGGACGCCGCGGGCGAGGTCGCGCGTCACGCTCTCGCCGCGGGCGAGCGCCTCGGCCACGCGCCGGGCGTGTTCGGCCTCGGCGGCGCGCTTGTCGTCGTGGCGGGCGAGGGCCGCGCGCTTCTGCAGCGTCCAGGCCACGGCGAGCATGTGGAAGCAGACGAGCCCGCGTTTCTGCGAGGCGGGGCAGGGGCAGCGGTTGTCCACGATCGTCCGGTTGGGGCGCACCGTGAAGGAGGTCTCCACGGCGGTGCCGTTCACGGCCACGACGCCGCGCGCGGTGCGCGTGGCGGGGTCGTATTCGGCGCGCGTGACGTAGCCGCGCTCGGCGGCCTTTTCGCCGGCCTCGCAGGAGGCGCGGTCGCCCCACGCGCGGATTTCGTCGGGGGTGAAGTCGAATGCTTGCGGAACGGGCATGAAGGAAAAGTCAGGACTTGGAGAGGCGGGGGCCGTCCTTGGTGTCCTTGACGGTCCAGCCGAGGGCGGCGATGGCGTCGCGGAGGCGGTCGGATTCGGCCCAGTTCTTCGCCCGGCGCACGGCGGCGCGCTCGTCGAGGAGCGCCTGCACCTCCGCGGGGATCGCGGCGGCGGGGCGCGCGAGAACGCCCAGGACCGCGTCCATCTTCGCGAGCGCCGCGAGCGCGGCCGCGGCGCCCGCGGCGTCGAGCGAGCCGGCCTGCGCGAGGCGGTTGCCCTCGTTCACGAGCGCGAAGACCGCCGCGAAGGCGAGCGGGGAGTTGAGGTCGTCGGCGAGGGCGGAGGCGAAGGACTCGAGGTGCTTGTCCGGCCAGGACGGAGCCTGGCCGTCAGGACTCCCGACCGGGCCCCCCGCGGTGGCGGCCAGGGCTTCCATGCGCACCGTGAACTCGTCGATGCGGGAAAGGGCGGTGCGAGAGGCGGCGAGCGCGTCGAAGGCGAAGTTGAGCGGCTGGCGGTAGTGGCCGCCGAGGAGCACGTAGCGGATCTCGCGGCCGGTGTAGCCCTTGGCGAGGAGATCGCGCAGGGTGTAGAAGTTGCCGGCGCTCTTGGACATTTTCTCGCCGTCCACGCGCAGGTGCGCGCAGTGCATCCAGAGCTTCACGAAGGGTTTGCCGGTGGCGCATTCGGCCTGGGCGATTTCGTTTTCGTGGTGCGGGAAGAGGTTGTCGATGCCGCCGGTGTGGATGTCGAAGGTTTCGCCGAGATACTTGGCGCTCATGGCGGAGCATTCGATGTGCCAGCCGGGGCGGCCGGGACCCCACGGGGAATCCCATTTCACGTCGCCGTCCGCTTCGTCCCACGCCTTCCAGAGCGCGAAGTCGCCCACGTCGTCCTTGGCGTATTCGTCGTTGGAGATGCGCACCGAGGCGCGCATGCCGGAGCGGTCCAGGTGCGCGAGCTTGCCGTAGTCGGGGTCCTTGGCGACGGAGAAGTAGACCGACTTGTCGGGCGCCTGGTAGGCGTAGCCCTTTTCGAACAGCTTCCCGATCAGCGCGATCATCTCCGGGACGTGGTCGGTCGCGGCCGGGTAGACCGTGGCGCGCTCGATGCCGAGCGTGTCGAGGTCCTCGAAAAACGCCTTCTTGTAGGTGGCGGTGTAGTCGCGCAGCGGGACGCCGGCCGCGCGCGAGCCGCGGATCGTCTTGTCGTCCACGTCCGTGAGGTTCATCACGTGCGTGACCGCGAGCCCCGCGTATTCGAGCGTGCGGCGCAGCAGGTCCTCGAACATGTAGGCGCGGAAGTTGCCGATGTGCGCGTAGTTGTAGACCGTGGGGCCGCAGGTATACATGCGGACCGTGCCGGGGACGAGCGGCCGCAGCGGTTCGACGCGGCGCGTGAGCGAATTGTAGAACGAAAGGTCCATGGCTAGTCCTTTTCGAGCAGGGCGACGGCCTGCGCGGCGATGGCTTCGCGCGCGCCGATCGGGCCGAGCTTCTCCATCGTGGTGGCCTTGAGCGAGACGCGGTCGACCGGGAGGCCGAGGCCGCCGGCCATGCGCTCGCGCATCTCGGCGGAGCGCGGCGCGATCTTGGGCGCTTCGGCGAGGATCGTGACGTCGACGTTGGCGACGCGCCAGCCGCCGGCGGCGACGCGGCGCGCGACTTCGCGCAGCAGGTCCATCGAGTCGGCGCCTTCCCATGCGGGGTCCGTGTCGGGGAACAGGTGGCCGATGTCGCCGAGCGCGGCGGCGCCCAGGAGCGCGTCCATGAGCGCGTGCAGCGGCGCGTCGGCGTCCGAATGGCCGAGCAGGCCGACGGGCGAATCGAACGGGCAGCCGCACAGCACGAGCCGCCGCCCCGGGACGAGGCGGTGGATGTCGAAGCCGAAGCCGACGCGCTGCATGGCCGAGCTAGGAGCCCATCCCGCGCAGGAACAGCGCGAGCAGGCCGAGGGCGACGAGGACGCCGAGGACGATCACGGCGATCCAGACCGGGCCGTCGTTGCGCTTGCGCTTGAACGCGGCGGCGTTCGCGCCGCCGCCGCCGGCGTTGTCGAAGCGGATGGCGCCGGCCGAACCGGCGGCTTCCGCGGCGGCCGCGGTGGCGCGCAGCGGGCCCGCGTGGCGGGGTGCGGCGGATGGCGCCGCCGCGGGAGGCGGGGCCGCCGGGACCGGCGCGCCTCCGAGCGGGCGGATGCCGGCGCGGCCGCCGGGCACGGGCGCCGGCGCGGCGCCGGGCGCGGGCGCGGCGGGGTCCGGCGAAGCCGGGCGCTCGGGGACGTCCTCGCCGGCGAGGACGAAGACCGCGTCGCCGAGCTTGAGTTCGTCGCCGCGCCAGACGGGCACGGGGGTCGAGCCGATCTCCGTCCCGTTGAGCGCGGTGCCGTTGGTCGAACCTTCGTCCGCGAGGAGGAACGCGTCGCCGCGGCGCGCGAGCGAGCAGTGGCGGCCGGAGACGGCCGCGCCGCTCACGACCACGTCGGCGCGCGTCTGCGAGCGGCCGAGGAACAGCTTGTCCTTGGGCGGCAGGTCGATGCGCCGGGAGAGGCCGGACGGCGATTTTTCGAGCAGGTGGGCCATGGGCTACTCCGCGGCGGGCTCCTCGGGGGCGGGCCCGTCCGCGGCCGCGGGTTCTTCGGCCGGCGCCGCGGGCCCGGGGAACTTGATTTCGACGGGCTCGGAGACGACCGCGCGCTCGACGATTTCGATCTTGGCGGCGTCGCGCAGGCCCGAGAGGTAGGCCTGGATCTTCTGGGCGACCGCTTCGCGGCGGAGACCTTCGAGGATCGTGTCCTTCACGTCGTCGAACTCGACGTCCTTGGCGTCGTTGCGGTCGGTCACCTTGATGATGTGGTAGCCGAAACTCGTCTTGACGATTTCGCCGATTTCGCCGACGGGCTGCTCGAAGGCGGCCTTGTCGAACTCGGGAACCATCTGGCCGTGGCCGAACTCGCCCAGGTCGCCGCCGCGCTCCTTGGAGGGGCAGTCGGAGTTTTCGCGGGCGAGTTGCGCGAAGTCCTCGCCGGCGAGCGCGCGCTCGCGCAGGGCGGTGATCTTCGCGAGGGCCGCGGCGTCCTCTTCGGGCGTGGCCTTGCCCTTTTCCGCCATCACGAGGATGTGCGAGGCGCGGACCTTCGCGTCCGCGTGGCGGGCCTCGGGATGCTCGGCGACGATGCGCTCGAAGCGGGCCTTGGCCTCTTCCTCGGTCGGCTCCGCCAGGCCGTTGGTCTGCATCGCCACGACCTTGCTCGCGAGGACGGACTCGGAGAACATCCGGTCGAACTTCTCGGCCGTCGTGCCGGACATGAGCGCGACGGTCTCCAGGTTCGTGATGCCGCCGGTCATCTCGGCGAGGGCCTCGAGTTTCTCCTCGGGGGAAACCGTCACGCCGAGCTTCACGGCTTCGGCGACGAGCAGGCGCTGGTCGATGAGGTTCTGCGTGGCGCGGCGGCGGATGTCGGCGCGGGCCTCCTCGATCATCTCGGGCGGAATCCGGCGCGCGTATTGCGAAAGGATGCCGGCGGTCATTTCGTCGAGCTCCTCGACCGAGATCGCGGGCTTGCCGTCGATGCGGACCGCGGTCGGCGAGGACGGAGCCTCGCCGTCAGGACTCGCTTCGGCGGCGGGCGCGGGGTCCGCGGCGGGCACTTCGGCAACCGGCGCGGGCGCTTCGGCGGCGGGCGCTTCGGCGGCGGGCGCTTCGGCGGCGGCGGGCGCGGGGTCCGCGGCGGGGGTGGCGGTGGTGACGGCCTCGGGTTCGTCCGCGAGCGAGACGGCGGCGAAGCCGGCGAGGGCGAGGGTGGAAAGAATCGTGTGTTTCATGTGGTATTTCTCCTTTCAAGCGGGGTTCGGCGGATTCTCGCCTTTTTCGGGTGCGGGGTCAAGCGGGTTTTCGGCCGGCGCGGCCGGTTTCGGCTTCTTCGCTTTGAAAGCGAAGGTCGTGCCGTCCTTGCCGAGCGAAACCGAAATGGTGCACGGCGGGTCGAAGCGGCCGCGCAGCATCGCG
This sequence comes from Kiritimatiellia bacterium, assembly GCA_017457625.1. GTDB lineage: Bacteria > Verrucomicrobiota > Kiritimatiellia > RFP12 > UBA3636 > UBA3636. The sequence continues at coordinate 37,753 of JAFTHC010000132.1, read as the reverse complement.
TCGGCGAGCGGGTCTTCGAGCCGGTTCTCGATCGCGCGGCGGAGCGGCCGCGCGCCGTAGGCCGGATCGAGGCCGACCGCCGCGAGACTGTCCATCGCGGAGCGGGCCAGTTCGAGAGAGAGGCCCTGCGCGGCGAGGCGCGCGCGGAGCGACTTGAGCTCGATGTCGACGATCTTGACGATGTCGTCCTTTTCGAGCCGGCGGAAGACGATCTGCGCGTCGAAGCGGTTCAGGAGCTCGGGGCGGAACGCCTTCTTGGCGGCGTCGAGCATGGTGTCGCGCACCTGCGCCTGCTCCGCCTCCGACGTGCCCGCGCCGAAGCCGAACGAGCGGCCGCTCTTGGCGGCGTCGACGCCGAGGTTGGAGGTGAGGATCACGACCGTGTTGCGGAAGTCGACCTTGCGGCCCTGGCCGTCCGTGAGGCGGCCTTCGTCGAGGATCTGCAGGAAGGTCTGCATGACGTCCGGGTGGGCCTTCTCGACTTCGTCGAAGAGCACGACGCTGTATGGGCGGCGCCGCACGCGTTCGGTGAGCTGGCCGCCCTGGTCGTAGCCGACGTAGCCGGGGGGCGCGCCGACGAGGCGCGAGACTTCGTGGCGCTCGGCGTATTCGGACATGTCGATCTGGATGAGCGCCTTTTCGTCGCCGAAAAACTGCGTGGCGAGCGTCCGCGCCAGCAGCGTCTTGCCGACGCCCGTGGGTCCGAGGAAGAGGAACGATCCGATCGGGCGGCGCGGGTCGCGCAGGCCGGTGCGGGAGCGGCGCAGCGCGCGGGCGATCGTGGCGATCGCCTCCGGCTGGCCGACGACCGCCGCGCCGAGCTCCTTCTCCAAGTCCAGGAGGCGCGCCATTTCGTCCTTGCCCATGCGCTTGACGGGGATGCCGGTGGAGCGGGAGAGCGTTTCGGTGATGTCGTCTTCGGTGATCTCGACCGCGTCGCCGCCGTGTTCCCTGGTCCACGCCTCCTCGCGCGCCTTGAGCGCTTCGGAGCGCGCCTTCGCCTCGTCGCGCAGGCGCGCGGCCGCCTCGAAGTCCTGGTTCTTGACGACCTTCTCCTTCTCGGCGAGCAGGGCGGCGATCGCGGCGGCTTCCTCCTTGAAGGCCGGCGGTTTCGCGGTCGCGGCGATGCGCGCGCGGGCGCCGCTTTCGTCGATCAGGTCGATCGCCTTGTCCGGCAGCTGCCGGCCGGGCAGGTAGCGGGCGGAGAGGCGCGCGGCGGCTTCGAGCGCGCCGGGCGCGTAGCGCACCTTGTGGAACGCCTCGTAGCGCGGCGCGATGCCGCGCAGGATCTCCACGGCCTCCTCTTCGCTCGGCTCGTCCACGCGGATCGTCTGGAACCGGCGCTCCAGCGCGGGGTCCTTCTCGATCGACTTGCGGTATTCGTCGAGCGTCGTCGCGCCGATGCACTGCAGTTCGCCGCGCGCGAGGGCGGGCTTGACGATGTTGGCGGCGTCCATCGCGCCCTCGGCGCCGCCGGCGCCGACGAGCTGGTGGATTTCGTCCACGAAGAGGATCACGTCGCCGCTGCGGCGCGTTTCGTCGAGGATCGCCTTGATGCGCTCCTCGAACTGGCCGCGGTATTTGGTGCCGGCCACGAGCAGCGTGAGGTCGAGCGAAACGATGCGCTTCTTGAGCATCGGTTCGGGCGCTTCGCCGGAGGCAATCGCCTGGGCGAGACCCTCGACGACGGCCGTCTTGCCGACGCCCGCCTCGCCGATCAGGGCGGCGTTGTTCTTGTTGCGGCGGCAGAGCACCTGCACCAGCCGCGCGAGTTCTTCGCGGCGGCCGACCATGGGGTCGAGCTTGCCCTTGCGCGCCAGCGCCGTGAGGTCGCGCCCGAAGGTGTCCAGCGCGGGCGTCCCGCGGCTGCGGCCGCCGGCGCGCCCGGCGTGGGGGCCGGAGGGGCCGTCGGGCCCGATCTCGGGCTCGGGGTCGCCGGGGACGGGGCCGTTCTTTTCCTCGTCCTCCTTCTCCTCGCGCTCCTCTTCGGCGCGCTCTTCCTCGTCTTCGCGCTCGGCGGAAATCGCGTCGCGCAGCGCCTCCTCGGCCTTTTCGAACGTGGCGCCGAGGTCGGCGAGGACCTTGGAGGCGACGCCTTCCCCTTCGCGCAGGATCGCGAGCAGGACGTGTTCGGCTCCCACCATGCGGGAGCGCCAGGAGTGGGCTTCGGCGGCGGCGAACTGCAGGACCTTCTTCGTGCGCGGGGTGAACGGCAGCATGCCGATCTCGTCGGTGGTGCCGCCGCCCTGCGAAACGTGCTTTTCCACGTTCCAGCGGACCGCCTCCAGCGAAAGGCCCATCGCCTCCATCGCCATCGCGCAGGGGCCTTCGGACAGGCTCGCGAGTCCGAGCAGCAGGTGCTCGGTGCCGATCGAAGTCTGGCCGAATCCGTGTGCCTCGCGGTTGGCGATCTGGATCGCCTTTTTGGCGTCGGGCGTGAACGTGTCGAATGGATTCATGGCCCGGAAGCCTAGCAAAATCACCCCGCGCGCGCAAGGCCGCTTGCCCCGCCGTGGCGGTTTTGCTAGACTCGCGCGCCGTTTTTCACCCACCCCGCCCCGTCCGCCCATCCGACCATTTGACCATCCGACCATCCGACCGCCATGCCTACCTTCCGCACCTACACCGTCGCCCCCAAGGTCCCCGAGAACCTTTCGTTCCTCACCCGCCTCGCCAACAACGTCTGGTGGTGCTGGAACGCGGACGCCGCCGCGCTCTTCCGCCGCGTCTCCCCCACGCTCTTCCGCGAGCTGGAGTTCAATCCGGTGCGCCTGCTCTCCCATGTCGGGCAGGAGCGCCTCGAGGAGCTCGCCGCCGACCCCTCCTTCCTCGCCCACATGCGGTCCGTGGAGGCGCAGTTCGAAAAGGAGGTCCAGACCTCGAAGCACTGGAAGGACCCCTCCGAGACGCACCGCCGCGTGATCGCCTACTTCTCGATGGAGTTCGGCCTGCACGAGTCCGTGCACATCTACTCCGGCGGCCTCGGCATCCTCGCCGGCGACCACCTCAAGAGCGCCTCGGACCTGGACATCCCGCTCGTCGGCATCGGCCTGTTCTACCGCGAGGGCTACTTCGAGCAGGAGATCAACGCCACCGGCTGGCAGGTCGAGGGCTACCCGGAGAACGACGTGCACCGCCTCCCGATCTCGCGCTGCCTGCGCGAGGACGGCCAGCCACTGCTGCTGGAGGTTCCGCTCGCCGAGGGCCCGCTGCGCTTCACCGCCTGGAAGCTCGACGTGGGCCGCATCCCGCTGATCCTGCTCGACACCAACATCCCCGAGAACCCGCCCGAGCTGCGCGGCGTCACCGGCCAGCTCTACGGCGGCGACAAGCGCAACCGCCTGCGCCAGGAGGCGCTGCTGGGCGTCGGCGGCCTGCGCGCCGTCGAGGCGCTCGGCTTCGAGGTCGCCTGCTCGCACATGAACGAGGGCCACGCCGCGTTCCTCGGGCCGGAGCGCATCGCCAACACGATGAAGCGCCACGGCCTCACGTTCGACGAGGCCAAGGCGTTCGTGCGCCGCACCTCGGTCTTCACGACGCACACGCCGGTCCCCGCCGGCAACGAGACCTTCGACCTGGGGCTCCTGTGGCCGCAGCTGGAGGCCTTCGAGCGCGACGGCGGCCTCCCGGCCGAGACGGTGAAGGGCCTCGGCCGCGCGCCCGGCGACGCGTCCAACGAGCTCTCGATGACGATCCTCGGCCTGAACTGCTCGCTCTTCTGCAACGGCGTCGCGAAGCTGCACGGCGTCGTCGAGCGCGACATGTGGCACCACCTCTGGCCGGACTTCCCGGTGGACGAAGTCCCGATCGGCCACGTCACCAACGGCATCCACGTCCCGACCTGGATCAGCACGGACAACGAGCAGCTCTACGCCACGGTCCTCGGGCCGGACTGGGACAAGGCCCCGATCTCCGAGTCGCAGGCCGCCCGCGTCGACCACATCGCCGACGAGGAGCTCTGGCGCGTCCACGAGTCCGCGCGCGCGCACCTCGTCCGCTCCGCGCGCGAGATCCTCGAGCGCTCCGCCCGCCGCCGCCACGCCTCGCCCGCCGAGGTCGAGGCGTGCCGCAACGTGCTGGACAAGGACGCGCTCACGATCGGCTTCGCCCGCCGCTTCGCGACCTACAAGCGCGCGACGCTGCTGCTCTCCGACCCCGACCGCCTCAAGCGCCTGCTGTGCGACGACGCGCACCCCGTCCAGATCGTCTTCGCCGGAAAGGCGCACCCCGCCGACAACGGCGGCAAGGAGCTCATCCGCCGCATCGTCGAGTTCTCGAAGGACCCCGCCGTGAAGGGCCGCATCGTCTTCCTCGAGAACTACAACATGCACATCGCGCGCCGCATGGTGCGCGGCGTCGACGTGTGGCTCAACACCCCGCGCCGCCCGATGGAGGCCTCCGGCACGTCCGGCATGAAGGCGTGCGTGAACGGCGCGATCCACGTCTCCACGCTCGACGGCTGGTGGCCCGAGGGCTACAGCGAGAAGTGCGGCTGGCAGATCGGCGACGGGCAGGAGTTCGCCGACGAGGGGCAGCAGAACTGGAACGACGCGCAGTCGCTCTACAACCTGCTGGAGAGCGAGATCGTCCCGGCCTTCTACGACCGCCCGCACGGCGAGCTGCCGCTGCGCTGGATCGGCATGATGAAGGAGTCGATCAAGATGTCGATCTCGCGCTTCTCCTCCACGCGCATGGTCTCGGACTACTTCGCCGGCTCCTACGAGCCCGCGCTGGGCAACTACGCCGCGCTCTCGGCGGAGGACTTCGCCGCCGTGCGCCAGGACATCGCGCGCCGCAACGCGCTCTACGCCAAATGGGACGGCATCCGCGTCGAGTCGGTCGAGACCGACCGCGACCTCGTGCGCAGCGTCGTGGGCGACTCGTTCGAGGTCACCGCGAAGGTGCGCCTCGACGGCGTCGACCCGGCGGACGTGCGCGTCGAGCTCTTCCTCGGGCGCCCCGACGCCTCGGGCGCGGTACACGGCGGCACGGCGCTGCCGATGGAGCCCTCGAAGAAGCTCAGCGCCTCGCTCTACCTCTACAAGCTCCAGGTTCCGTGCGACAAGACCGGCTCGTTCGCCTTCTCGGCGCGCGTCGTCCCGGCCTCCGACCCCTGGCGCACCTCGATGCCCGGCTACGTCCGCTGGGCGTAGCGCCCCGGCTACGCGAACGAGACGGTGCAGGCGGCCTTGACGGGGCCGATGGAGAGCACGTCGCCGGAGGCGAGAACCGCCGGCGACGCGAGCGGCGCGCCGTTTCGGTAGGTCGGGTTGCGCGGCGCGGTTGGCGGCGGCAGCGCCAGCCATGCGTCCCCGTCGCCGCGCTCCAACAGAAACTGCGGCGCGTCGCCCGCGTAGCGCGCGTCGTCGCCCACGACGCGGCGCAGCGTCGCGCGCGTCACCGCGAACCGCCCGCCGGTCGAGAAGACGCCGTTCGGGCCCGTGAGGACCAGGCGGGAAAGGGACGTGACGCGAGACGAGATACGAGATACGAGGGGCGGAGTCGCCTTCGGTTCCGCGGACGGCGCGCCCGCGGCGGCGCCGCCGCCGCCGCGCCGCGCCGCGACCGCCGCGGCGTGGAGTTCGGCGACGGAGGGACGGCGCGCGGGGTCGGGCGAGAGGGCGCGGAGGAGCAGGCGCGCGAGGTCGGGCGCGGCGACGCCGGGGAGAAGCCGAGGCGCGTCGGGTCCGAAGTCGTGCCGCCCCGCGAGGACGCGTTCGCGGTAGTCGCCTGGCTCGGCGTCGTCGCCGAGCGCGGACGCGAACGGATGCGCGCCGGCGAGGAGCTTCCACAGGATGAGCGAGGCAGTGAAGGCGTCGGACGCCGTCGTCGGCACGTCGCCGCGCAGGTGCTCCGGCGAGAACCATCCCGGCGTCCCGACGTAGCCCACGGAGGGGTCGCCGTGCCACGGCGCGCGCCGGTCGGCGAGGACGGAGAAGTCCAGGTCGACGAGCAGCGGGCGGAACAGCAGTTCCTTCCCGGAGCCGAGGCGCACCATCTGCACGTTCTCGGGCTTGAGGTCGGCGTGGACGATTTTCGCTTCGTGCAGGCGCGCGAGCGCCGCGAGGAAGATCGTCGCGACCATGAGCCGCTCGGGGCCGCTCAGCGCGCGGCCGCCGTCGCCGGCGTCGATGAGGTCGCCGAGGTTCCGGTTCCCGGACACGAACGGGAAGACCTGGAAGACGTTCGGGTTGCGCGTCGGCCGCCCCTCGTGCTCGAACGTCGCGCTGAAGACGTCCGTCGCGCGCACGGACTGCTGCGCGAGGACGGGCTCGGCGCCGAGGCGGCGGTTCAGCTCGATCTCGTAGCGCAGGTAGTCGTCATACCACGGCTTCAGGGTCGTGGGCGAGGTGTAGGCCTTCAGGAAGACCTTCTCGCCGTTTTCGTCGGTGACGGAGAACGCGTTGGCGCACGCGCCCTTGTTGAGGAGCTTCAGCAGCGTGTAGCGATGGCGGGGGCTGGCGACGCGGTCGCCGGAAGAGGGAACGATTGGCATGGCGGTTTTGAGCGCGCGGAGCGGCGGCCGGGGCCGCCGCCCCGCGCGCAAAATCGATGTAAAAGGTTGGGTGGGTCGGCTTCGCCGACCAGTCTTATGGTCGAATGGTCGAATGGTCGGACGATCACGCGAGTGGATTGCGATTGTCCGGCTTCGACGCGGGCGCGCACCGCGCGCCCGCCGACGAAGCGCCGAAGCCGCCCCGCGTCCGGCGCAGCGCGCCGGTCGCGGGGACGGCTTCAAACTTCCAAAGCGTCCGCGGCGGCGGAGGCCGAGACGGACTTGGCGAGCATCTCGAGCGTCTTTCGGAAGTGCGCGCGGTCGCCGGTGAAGCGCGCGAGCGCCGCGACGGGCGTCTCGCCGGGCTCGACGGCGACGGGCGTGTATTCGCACTTGTCGATCTGCGAGAGGTCGTCGTAGCACTCCATCGCCGGCGCGAAGACCGAGAGGCGGATGCGCGCCTCGGTGATGGCGTTGGCGACGTCCGCCAGGCCCATCGACGGGTCGCCGGCGAAGGTCGGGTGGAAGGAGGCGTCGGTGAACACGACGACCACGCGCGCCGCCTCGGAGCGGTAGCGCCACGCGTGCGGGTCCTCGTCCTGCGCGCCCTTCGGCGCGGCGGGGAGGTTCGCGACGGCGTGCAGCGCGTCGAGGAGCGACTCGGGCTCGTCGCCGCCACCGTCCGCGACGATGCGGTCGAGCTGCGCGCGCAGCTGCGCCGGGTCGCGCGTGAACGGGTTCGGGACGAACCACGCGTCGCCGTCGCACCCCGCGTCGCGGTAGGCGTAGACGGCGGCCCGCCAGTCCTTGAGCGGCGCGGCGGCGTTGAAGCCGACGGGCGTCGCGAGCGAGTCGAGGAAGGCGCCGATGTTGTCCTTCACGGCGTCGATGTTGGACTGCATGGAGCCGGTGGCGTCCAGCAGGAAGAGAATGTCGGCGACACCCTTCGTCTTGGGTTTGGTTTCGTTGTCCATCTGGGGTTCCTTGGGTTGTTTGTTCAAATGGTCGGACGGTCGCACGTCATTCGCGTCGTCTCGTCGTCTTCGGATCAGACGAACAGGTCTTCGAGCCAGGCGGCGATGCGGCGGAGGGCGCGTTCGACGGCGTTGCCGCGGTTGCGCGTGGCGGAGAGCGCGGCACGGGCTTCGCGCAGCGCGGCGCGCGCCCGCCGGTATTCCCGGCCGCTGTCGGCGGCCGCCCGGCGCGCCTCGCGGAGCCGCGCCGCCGCGTCGCGCACGTCGATGTGGATGGTCGTCGTTCCGCCGCGCGAGCCGATGCGATAGGCGCCGCCGCCCGCGGCGCGCCGCAGCGCCTCGGCCGCCTTCGCCGCCGGCGACAGGCCCCGCGCGGGGTGGGACGCGGGACGAGGAACGACCGGCGCGCCGCGTCCGCGGGGCAACGTACCCACCTTCTTGCGCGGCAGGAAACGCCCGTCCGGCCCGCGCGGCGGCGAGGCCGGCCTGAAACCCGCGAACGGCGCCGCAGGCGCCTTCGGCGAAGCCGGCCCCCTCCCTGAGGGGGCTGCCGAGCGAAGCGAGGCTGGGGGAGTCTTCCGCCGCAACGCCCGCGGCGGCTTCGTCCGCCCCGTCGGTACGGGGATGTCCTCCGCTGCGGCGACCGCTTCGCGGATCGCGCGCATCGACGCGCCCCCGCACACCGGGCATTCGCCCGGGTCGGTCTCGAACTTCGTGCGGCAGAGCTCGCACTCCGCCACGTAGGTGCGCGAGGCGCTCACGCCAGGTCCTCCAGGAAGAGCGGCTTCGCAAGGATCGCCGCGCCGCGCGTCCGCGCGGGCGCCGATCCTGCATCGGCCGGGTCTCGCGGCTCCGCTGCTCGGGAACCGGCGAGGGATCCACTCTCTGCGATCTCTGCGCTCTCTGCGTGAGATTCAATCTCTGCGCCCTCTGCGATCTCTGCGTGAGATTCAATCTCTGCGCCCTCTGCGATCTCTGCGTGAGAAACACTCTCTGCGCCCTCTGCGCTCTCTGCGTGAGATTCAATCTCTGCGGTCTCTGCGTGATCGAGAAGCAGCACCGCCGGCCGGATCGCCCCGAACACGCCCCTCCCGCGGAACGTGGTCACGGTCCACGCGGTGCGCCCGCCGCGCACGGGCACGGCCTCGCACCCCGCCTCCGCGTGCTCGTGGCCGTGGACGAACAACCGGACGGGCGAGGGGCTGCGCCCCTCCCCGAACCCCTCCCCACGATGCGGGGCGAAGCGAATGCGGGGCTCTGCGGGCGCAGCCGCGCCGTGCGGCCCTTGCGGTGCTTCCGGAAACAGCGGCGGGTGGGGTTCGGGGAGGGCGGAGCCCTCTCCCGTAGCCTCGCCGGCGGCGAGCTCCGCGAGCCGGTCGAGGAAGTCCGCGAGGTCGTCGAGCCCGACGTCGCAGAAGAGCGAGGCGCGGTTGGGGATCTTGCGCGGCGCGGCGGCGAGGCGGCACCAGGCGAAGTCGCGGTCGCATTCGGGCGAGCCGAGGTCGTCGAGGGTCTTCAGGCGCGGCAGCAGATCCGCGTGCGGAACGGCTCCGTGCGCGAGCAGCACGGCCTCCGTCTCCCCGCGGAGCAGAACCGCGGCGGGCGCTTCGCGGACGAACTCGATCCACGTCCGCGCGACGGCGCGGTCGGGATGGTCCTCCGGGAGCACATTGAGCTCCTCCGCCCAGTCGCCGGGATCGACCACCGACGAAAACGTCCGCGTGGCGGGGTTCCACGAGAGGGCGATGTCGTGGTCGCCGCACACGAAGACGAGTCGCGCGTCCCGCCGCGCCGGATCTTCCCCGCGGGCGAGCCGCATCAGGAACGCGGCGCAGCCGGCGGAGTCCGGGCCGCGGTCGATCGCGTCGCCGAGGACGAACACGCGCGCCTCGCGCCCGCTCTCCGCGGCCGTCGCGCGCACGGCATCCACCGCGGCGACGAGTGCCGGCAGGTCGCCGTGCACGTCGCCGGCCGCGGCGTAGAGGAAGCGTTCGGGCTGGAAGGGAAGGACGGTCACGATGCAAGTATACCGGGGCGAGGCGTTCGTTTCATCCCCTACGCGCCGAAGCCGAGGCGCCCGCGGACGGGGCGCTCGAAGTTCTCGCCGGGCGGCAGGGCGGCCTTGCGCCCGGACTCCTCGCGCAGCGCCGCGAGGCGGCGCGCGTTGGTGCGGCCGCCCGGCAGGTAGTCCAGGCGCTGGCGCACGGTGCGGAAGTCGCCGGGGCAGAGGTCCGGGATGGAGCGCAGTTCCGCGGCTTCGGCCTCCGTGAGCGGGTCGCCGAAGTAGCGCTCGAAGAAGACGCGCTTGCCCTCGTCCGAGAGGTAGCCGAAGGAGAGCTTGAACGTGAAGCGGCGCAGCACGGCCGGGTCGAGCGAAGACGGAAAGTTCGTAGCCGCGACGAAGAGCCCCTTGAAGTCCTCGAGGCGCGCCAGCAGTTCGTTGGTCTGCGAGACCTCCCAGGAGTGCGCCGCGCCCGCGCGGGAGCGCAGGAACGAGTCGACTTCGTCGAAGAACAGAATGGCCCCGTCGCGCTCGGCGTCCTTGAACGCGCGGGCGATGCGCTTCTCGGTTTCGCCGACGAATTTGTCCTTGAGGTCGCTGGCGCCGAGGGCGACGACCTTGCGCCCGAGCTGCTCGCCGAGCCATTTCACGAACTCGGTCTTGCCGCAGCCGGGGGGGCCGGAGAGGAGCACGTTGAGACGCGGCGGGTCGCGGAGCGCGGCGCCGTCGCCTTCGTCCCCTTCCTTGAGGCGGCGCAGGTGCTCCCTGGCGGCGGCGAGGACGTCGGCCAGCGGCACGTCGCCCTTCACGTCGAGGCCGTCCAGGACGTAGCCCGCGGAGACGCGCTTGGGCTCGGCGGCGGCGCGGAAGCGGACGCCGAGGAGCCTGGCGTGGCTCTCGAGGAGCCGTTCGGCGAACGCCTTCGCCGCGTCGCGCCCTTCGCGCGCGGCGAGGCCGGTGGCGGCGAGGTTGGCGCACGCGCGGGCGACGATGCCCGCGGAAACCGGGAAGCGCTCCGCGAAGTCCTCCAGGTCGGCGTCCGCGAAGACGTCCGCCAGGCCGGCCTTGCCGGTGCAGTTGCGCCAGATGGCGGCTCGTTCGCGGGCACCGAGCGGCTCGAAGCCGACGGCGTAGTCGAAGCGGCGGAGGTTGGACTCGGGCAGCTCCGCCTCCGGGTCGAGGTTGCCGAGCCAGATGCGGACGCAGCGGCCGCGGTCGAGCGTGTCGTTGAGGCGGTTCGCGCCGGCGCGGCCGAGCAGCATGTCGGCCTCGTCCACGACGATGACGTCGCGCGCCGGGTCGCATTCGCGCTCGGCCACGGCGAGCGCGCCGAGGCGGAACGCGGTCTGCTCGCCGGCGCCCACGCGGATGTCGCGGCGCGCCTTGCGGTCGGTCGCGCCGGGGCCGTCGCCGTCCATGGCGATGCCGACGGCGCGCATGCCGAGCCGCGCGGCGAGCGCCCGGGCGAAGCTGGTCTTGCCCGCGCCCGCCGCGCCGTGCAGCAGGACGTCGAGGCCGCGCCCGCCGCGGTCGGCGCGGACGAGCGCCGCGATGGTGTCGCCGTGCTTGCGGAGCTCCTCCGGGAAGAACTCCCACGGGAGCGTCTCGCCCTCGAGCGGCGCGTAGAACGAGCTGCGCAGGTCGCCTTTCGCGACGCCCGTGAGGTAGCGCGTCACGGAGCGGGCGACGCCGTAGTCGTCTTCGAAGACGGCGCCGAAGCGCACGAGCGGGCCGTCCGCGGAAAGCGCGTCGGCCACGGCGGTGGAGGTCGAGCCCGTCACCATGGCGAAGAGCTTGTGGAGCGCGGGCTTGATGCGGGTGCTCGGGAACGGTTCCGTGGCGAGGCCGCGGAACCAGTCGCACCGGTCCGAGTAGAACAGGTGCAGGAACACGAGCAGGTCCGTCTCGGCGTCCGAGAGGCCCAGCAGCTTCTTGAGTTCGGACACGCGGGTCTTGACGGGGTCGCGGCGCGGACGTTCGAGGCGCATCGCTTCGAGCCGGCGGCCGAGATGGTCCGCAAGGGAGCCGCGCAGCGCGCGCAGGCCGTCGGTGGAGCGCCACACGTCGCGGAAACCGGCCGCGATCGGCCGGCCGCGGCGGAAGGGGCCCTCCTTCGCGGCGGCGTCGCGCTTGTCGGCGCCGCGGGGCGCGTCCTCCTCGAGCTCGTCGTCGTCCTCGCCGCAGAAGATGGCGTCGAGGTCCATGTCCTCGTCCGGCACCGGGAAGCGGCGGCGGGGAGGATGTTCTTCCCGGGCGGGCGGACGGGAGCCGGCTTTCGGGCGGCCCTGTTCGTCCATGCCGTCGGCGAGGAACGCCCCGCTGCAGAGGCGGCGGGCCTCCTCGTTCGAGGCGACGTGGTCGGCGACGTCCTGGAAGAAATCGTCGTCCGGGATGTCCCGGTCGAGATAGCGGACGGCGTTGCGGAGGAATTCGAGTTTCTTCTCGCGCAGGTAGTGCGAGGGGGTTTCGGTCAGTTTTCTGAGTGCGTCGTACATGGCGTGTGTCTGTATTTTGAAGTCGGATGGTCGGATGGTCGATCGGTCTATCGGTCTATCGGTCGGGCGGTCGGATGGTCGATCGGTCTGGCGGTCGGGACGGGGCGCGGGGCCATTCTACCGGGCAAAGGCGGCGAATTCACCACCACCGAAAAAAATCTCGCGCGGTTCCGCGGCTCCGCGGGTGCCGGACGCCCGCGGAGCCGCGGGGCGCTAGGCGGCGGACCGGCGCATCCGCGCCAGGGCGCGCTGGTAGACGCGGTGGATGCACTGGACGGAGACGCCCTCCGACGCGGCGATTTCGGCAAACGTCGACTCGGGACGCGACCCGATGCCGAAACGGCGCTCGAGCACGCGGCGCTCGCGGGCCGGGAGTTCCGCGAGGCACCCGCGGACCCATGCGCAGTCCGACGCCCGCGCGACGGTCTCGGCGGGGTCGTCGGCGTCCTCGTCCGGGACGAGTTCCGCGGAGCCGGCGCCGTCCGCCGCCGCGTCGCAAGAGACGTGGCAGTAGGTCTCGCGGAGCTCCTCCGCGGCCTCGTGGACGAACTTGAAAATCCACGGCACGGCATACGTGGAGAACGCCGTCCCGCGGGCGGGGTCGAATTTCTCCGCGGCGCGGCGGAGGCCCGGCTGGCCGGCCTGGACCAGTTCCCGGAACCATTCCTCCCGGGCGTCATCATCGTTTTCGGGAGCCCACGTCGCGAGGACGCGGGCGGCCTCGGCGCGGACGAGGCCCTGGTTGTCGGCAACGAGCCGGAGGATGTCCGCCTCGCGGGCGGATTCTTTCGTGGAGGTGCCGCGGAGCGCGGCGGATTTCTTTTCGGAGTTTTGCATGGATTGAATCCCTTTCACTCCGGAAAGCGGACTCTCTCCATGCGTTTTCACACCGCCGCGGAAAAAAAATCGGCGCGGCCGCTTCCGCGACCGCGCCGGAGCCGTTGCGCCGCCCGGGACGAAGCGTCACCGCTCCAGGTGGGCCAACCACTTCTTCGCGAGGGAGACGGTCTCCGCGTCCTTGTCGTCCGGATTGTCCAGGAACGCGCGGAACATGGCGGCGGCGGCGGGCGCGTCCGACGCGAACAGGAGCTCGCGCGCCCGCTCGAACTGGGCGGACGGAACGCCCTTCTCCGCGGCGGCGGCGAGGAACCGCCAGAACGCGTCCGGGTCTTCCTCCCGCATCGTCTCCCCGACGCATAGGCGCAGCGCCCAGACGGCGCCGGAGTCGGCGCGGGCGCGGATCCACGCGAGGACGTCCTCGCCGTGGCGCCAGCCGAAACGGCCGTCGCGGTAGGCTTCGTCGATCCAGTCGTCCTGTCCGGGGCCCGCGCAGTCGGCCGCGAGGCGGTATTCGACCGTCGCGCGCGACCAGTTCTGCGGCACGCCGTCGCCCCGCGCGTAGCATTCCGCGCGCAGGCGGAACGCCTCGGAGGAGCCTTTCGCGCAGGCCTTGCCGAGCCAGTCGACCGCCTCGACGGCGGCTTCCGGCGTTTTCTTCCGGGAAAGAAGGAACCGCGCGAGCGCGACCTGGGCGTCCGCGAAGCCGCCTTCGGCCGACCGGCGGTACCACGTCTCGGCGGCGTCCGGATCCGCCGCTTCGAATTCACTGTCCAGATAGGCGTCGCCGATGTCCTTCCAGAGGAACACGTCCTGCAGCCGTTCGACGTCGGCGAGCAGCCGGCGGGCTTCCTTCGCCGAAGAGTCCGAATCGCCGTGCCACCAGGGCAAGAAGGACGCCAGGTGGAGCCGCGCCCAGGCGGCGTCCAGGTCGATCCGGTCCCGTTCGGCCGGCGAGGCGCCGGCGGCCCGTTCGCGCGCGTCCTTGTCCGCGCGGGAGAAATACCCGAGCGCCTTGTCCGGGTCGCCGGCGTCCCGGGCCATTTTGCCGAGGTTGTCGAGCGAGTCGAGCGAGCCGAACGACGACGCCCGCGTGAAATACTTCCGGGCGCGGGCGGTCTGCTTCCGCCGCAGGAACAGCAGCCCCAGGCTGTCGAACGCGTCGGCGCGGACCGCATCCGGCGCGGACGCGTTCTCGGCGGCCATGCGCAGGAACGCCTCGGACTTGGCGTCGTCGACCGGATGCGCGATGCCGTAGAAACGGTCCTTGCCCGCGAGGAACGCGCCTTCCGCGTCGCCGCGCCGCGCCGCGGCCGCGTAGAGTCCGTAGGCCGCCGCGGGATCGGCGTCTTCGAGGCGCTTGCCGAGCGCGACCGCGTCGGCCGCGGAAACGGGCCAGACGTCTTCGTTCGAGGTGTCCGCCATGTCAGCACCGGCCTTTCGCGATTTCGCCGAATTCGAAGAGCAGCAGGTCCGGGTCGGCCAGCCGGCGCCGCGGGTCTTTTTCCATCATGCCCTTGAGAAGGACGTCCCAGTTCCGGCAGACCGGATGGAAGGTGTCTCCCGAATCGGACGGATTCCGCCACTCGTCGTCGGTCGTGTTCCAGGCCATGCGCCGGCCCGTGAGCAGCTCGTTCAGGACGACGCCGAGCGCGTAGTAGTCGGCCGGAGGTCCGGCCTTGACCTTCCTGGCGGCCGGCCAATACTGCTCCGGCGCCATGTAGCCACGGGTCCCGCCGGTCGTGGATTCGGCCGCCGCCCAGGAAGCCAGTTTCGCGAGGCCGAAGTCGGCCAGCTTCAACCGGCCGCCCTTGCAGACGAGGACGTTCTCCGGCTTCACGTCGAAGTGGACCACGCCCCGGTCGTGCACCGTCCGGAGCGCCCCGACGAGCGTCAAGGCGATCCGGGCGACCGCGTCCTGCGGCAGACAACCGGCGCCGGACGCGTTCGCCTCCCGGATGACGTTCCGCAACGTCACGCTCCTCGGCCAGTTTCCGGACCAGGCCGGCCGCGGGTACACGCGCCAGGCCCGGCAGACTCCCAGCGCGTCCTCCCGCATCATGAGGCACTGCTCCATTTCGTAGAGCAGCCGGACGGGATTTCCGTCCGGACCGCGTTCGATCTGGAAATGGGACGCCCTCACGATTGCCGGATTCCGCTTGGAAAGCCGCGACGCGAGCATGACCTCGCGCTGGAAGCGTTCCACGGCGTTCTCCCGGTCTTCTTCCTTCGTTTCGGGCGACCGGAAGTCGGGCTCGTCCGGATCGTCCGACAGGAACTCGACCTTCAAGGCCACCGGATCGTCGATGCTCTTCTCGTAGGCCTTGAACACGGCGCCCATGCCGCCGTGCCCGAGACATTCCTCGATGCGGTAGACGGGACCCGATCCGACGGTCCCACGGTCGAGAACTTGCTGGATGTCGTCATCCGTCATGGCCGGCAGCGGTCGGTGGTGCGCGGAAGCGCGGGTTCGTTCATGGTGCGGTTTCTCCGGGGGTCGTCAGGTCGGCCAGCTTGGTGGAGCCGAGGTGCGTCGCGCCCCAGCGGTCCTGCATGACGCGCTCGAGTTTTCCGACGAAGGCGAGGACGGCGTCCGGGTCGTCGAACGTTTCGAGCCGGGCTTTGAGCGCGTCGCGGAACCGCGGTCGGTCGTCGAAGAGGGCAAGCAGGACGCCTTCCGGGTCGTCCTGCGGCGAGCCGCCGGCCTTCCGGACCGCTTCGGCCAGGGCTGCGTTCGCGCCGGCGGAAACCCGTTCCCTGACGTTCGAAACCTGCGAAACCCCGACCATGAACTTCGCCGCGATCTCCTTCGGTTCGTCGCCGCGGAACCGATGGAGGAAGATGGAGACGGATTTCGCGCTCAACCCCTTCGCGGTGCGGAACGTCCGCGCGAGCGCCGCGGCCGAGAGGAGCAGATTCCATGCGTCGTCCAGGCCCGTTCCGCTTCCGGAGACGAACGCGGACGGACCGGACGGCGCCGCGTAGCCGAGATTCTCCTCGTCGTTCGCCGCCGCGATTCCCTCGGCGGCGACGGCGTTCCCGAAACTTGGAAGGGCGTCCATCGCTTCGCGGGCGCGCCGTTCCCGAGCCATTTCCGACCGACGTGCGTCCGTGAGGCGGTGGACGGCAACCCGCTTGAGAAAGGCCCGGAACGAACCTTCGCGGCGGCGTTCGAAACCCGGCAGGGCGGAGAGGACTTCCCGCAACACGCCGAGGACGATGTCGTCCTTGTCGGACCATTCCGCCTGTCCGGACTGGAATTCGACGAAATGGTCGAGCGCGGCCCGGTAGACGTCGACGAACGTCCGGACCGCCGTTTCGTCGTGCGGCTCGCCGTCGTCCCGCGCGGCGGCGGCTTTCAGGAGCGTCGGGCTGGTCGGCGGGAAAGTCCGCCCGCCGGGAACGAGATCGTCGAGGTCGTTGCTCATGCGGACAAGTGTCCCAAAAAGGCGCGCGCGCGTCAAGCGGCCGCGTTCGCGCGAACGGCGGCGGCGAAGAGCCAGTTCCCGCCCAGATAGGCGCGAAGCGCTTCGCGGTTGGCGGCGGAAAGGCGCGGGAGCGTCGCGTTGGGCCACGCGCGGCGGACCTCCCAGGGCCACCCTTCCATGAGGTCCTTGCACGCGGGGTCCCGCCACAGCAGCTCGCGGGGCGTCACCCACGCGAGGGCGTAGGGGACGAAGCGCGTGACGCGACCGTCGTCGGTGACGCCCGACACGGAGAAGAACTCCTTCCTCCCGCCGGTGCTGGTGCCGGCGAGGACCGGAATCGGCTCGTCGAGGGACTCCGGAGCCTTGGCCGCGAGGGACACCACCGGATGGGCAGTGCGGTCCCCGCGGACCTTCCACTCGGCGCAACGGGCGCCGAGGAGCTCTTCCTTCATCCAGAGCAGGGAGCCGAAGCGCCAGGGTCCGAAGGCGCGGAAGAGGCGGAGCGTCGCGGCTTCGTCGCCGCCCACGTGGGCGCGGAGGAGGTCGAGGCCGGTTTCGGAGGCGGAGGTCTGGATGGTGCCGTACATGATTTGATTCCTTTCGTTCGGTCGGGCCCGGCGCGTCATGCAAGGGGCCCTCCATGAAGGAAAGCGGAGCCGGAACGGGCTGTTCACACCGGGAGCGGAAAAAAACTCCGGCGCGGCGGTGCCGCGCCGGAGGGTGCCGGCGGAGAGTGGGACGCCTCAACCGAACCGGATGTCACCGTTGAGGAGCGGGAGCAGGGAGGCGTCCACGTCGGGGAGATCGCCGCGGACGCGGACGACATCGCCCGGGGTGAACGCCCGGTTCCACTGCTCCACCAGGAGTTGGTTCCGGGCGAGGTCGTCCACGCAGACTGGATGGCGGGCCAGCGTCTCCGCGACCCATGCGGGGCCGTCGACGTCGCGCTCGGCCGGCTTGCGGCGGGCGAGCTCCCGCTTGAGCGCCCGGAGGCACTCCTCGAGCGTCGCGTGGACCTTCTTCACGCCGTAGCGCTCCGCGAGGAACTTCGCGTGGCGCATCCAGCGGACATCCGGGTCGACGCCGAGCACGATGCGCTTGCCGCGGGCGAGGTTCTCCGCCAGCTCCATCCGCGTCGTGAGCGCGTAGGGCTTGTCGGCCGGCTTGGCTTGCTCCGGAACCCAGAAGAGGATGTAGTCGCAGACGCGGAGCCCGCGCGTCTCCCACTCGACCTGCGGGCGGTGGGAGAGGTGCTTTCCGCGCGGGTTGAGCCACGTGACGCCCTCGAGCCCAAGCTTCTCGGCGAGCTTCGGGACGGACTTCTGCCACTCCGGCGCGCCGCCGATCGGGCCGGCGAGGAAGACGGTCCAGCCGGTCTTCTTCTCGAACGGCGTCGGCGGGCAGAACATCGTGCCGCCCCTGCTGCAGTCGACGGGCGCCGGAGCGGCCTTCTCCTTCTTCGGCCCGGACGGCGGGGCGGGCGGCGGCGCGGGGTCCTGCGCGGGGTCCAGCCACGCCGCCGGCGTGGGGAAGCGGTCCTCGAGCATCCCCTTGGAGCCGAGGAATCCGACGCTGCGGGAGGCGGTCTCCTGGGCCTCGCGGAGGCAGTCCGCAACGGTCGCCTCGTCGAGGTCCGCGATGCGCGGGAGGCCGCGGCGGCTGAGCGCGGCGAGGAGGGCGGACGAGGTCCAGTCGCCGGCACCCTCCCCGTCGACGAAGTCGGGGTTCGCGACGGGCGGGAGGGTGCGCCACCCCGCCCCGCGGAGGTTGAAGCGGAGCCCTTCCTTGTTCATCGTCCGGACGACGAGCTTGTCGGAGAGCCCCTCCAGGAAGGCCGCGTCGCGGTAGGCCTCGCTGGAGGCCTTGACGATATCGGCGGACGCGAGGGCCTTCGCGAGGTCCTTCGGGTCGCACCGAGTGGGCGGCTCGAAGAAGACGAGCGTCCCGCGGGGGCGAAGCGCCTCCGCGAGCGTCCGGAGGCCGGCAGCGGGCTGGTCGTAGAAGAGGACGTCGGGGAGGTCGGCGCCGAGTCCGGCCAGAAAGACCGGGACGTCCTTCTTGTTGAGATATCGGTAATTTGTGAACGGTCCGCCCCGCGGCGTCTGCGGCCGGTAGGATATCTTGGGGTTGCCGTCCCGGTCAACCCGGTGCGTCTCGACGAAGAGCGTCGTGCCGCCGTCGCCCCCGGCGGAGACGAAGCGCGTGTCGGCCCCGTAGCGTTCGAGGTCCTCGACGAGGCGGCGGCCCCAGCCGGAGCCGTCGAAGCGCGCGAGGGGCATCGCGCGCCAGCCGAACTGCGCCGCGAGCATGGTCGCGACGTTGCCGGGCGTGCCCCCGACATGGACGTAGAGGCGGCGGACGGAGCCATCGGGCGCCTTCTTCTGGACGATGTCCATCGGCATCGAGCCGGCGGCGAGACAGGTGTGCATGGTGGTGGTCGGGTGGATGATGGGTGGATTGCTCATGATACCGTCTATGATGCTCAGCTTCCACCTGGATTCAAGCTTTTTTTCAATCGCACCGTGGAAAAAGTTTCGGCGGCCGCCCCGCCCGCGGCCCGAAAAGACCGTTTAACTACCTCGGGCGATGTCGCTTAGGCCAGGTCGCGGAACGACGCCATGCCCTCCGGCAGGGGACGCGTGTATGCGAGCGCGCCCTCGCCCGCGCGCAGCTCCATCAGGAGGCGCCCGAGGAGGTTCGGGCCGCTGAAGGACGCGCCGTCGGGCGTGCGCTTGACGCCCCACGCGTCGGGGGTGCGGCGCGGGAAGGTCGTCTGGTCCTCGACGATCGGGCGGTCGCCGCTGCGCGCGAGCTCCGCGCGGAAGACCGCGCTCTGGCGGTACTTCTCCATCAGGCAGAACTTCATCGCGTCGACGTCGTGCTCCGCCCAGTCCGGCCGCAGGAAGCCCTCCTTCTGCCAGTGCTTCGCCGTCATCTTCGGGTTGCCCTTCTTCCCGTAGACGGCGCGGCGGGCCCCCGGGTCCGTGAACTTCATCGTCTGGAAGAGCCGCTCGGACGTGTCGAACGGCACGCCGTCCACCACGAGCGGCGTCCGCGCGAAGTTGGAAAACACGCCCCACTCCGCGGCGATCTTCGACACCGCGCAGGCGCGGTCCGCCGGATACGTCTCGAACCCCCAGTACTGCGGGTAGTGGAGCCGGATGGAGTCGGAGACGCGCATCGGGTCAGCCCTGCGGGAGGTCCTTGGCGGCGATCGTCTCGACGACAACGGTCTTCGGCTTCTTTGCAGAGGCCGCATCGCGGTCGAGCCGGTCTGCGGAGACGATGCGGACTTTGCCGGCGTCGAGGACGGCGCGGTTGAACGGGGGCAGGAAGCGCCTGTCCGGACCCTTCTTCCAGTTGAAGGGCCAGATGATGAAGTCGACGCCGATGCCGTCGAGGAACGCCGATGCCCTCTTCTCGCCGTCGAACGTCGGCTTTTTCGTCCCCCCGAGACGGCACGCGAGGAAGATTCGGAACTCCTTGCCGTCGGCCGCCGCTTTCGCGGGGATGTCGGCGCCAAGCGACTTGCGCGCCCTCGCGAGCACGGGCGTCGGAACCGGTTCGCCGAACGCGATCCAGTTGTCCGCGGTGCGCGCGGGAATCTCGACCGTGTAGACGAGGCAGTCCCCGCCGGCCTTGCTCTTCACGGCGTAGAGCCGGGCGGACTCGTAGCTTTCCGTGACGTAGACGCCGTAGCCGAACTTGCATTTTCCGTCGCCCTCGAGCGCATGGCCGAGAGAAAACTGGCCGAACGGCGCGGCCGACGTGCCGTGGTAGAAGACGGATGCCTCCGGCGCTTTCATCAGGGAGGATTTTTACATGGCGACTGTTTCCGCAGGTGGGGAGAACGGAACGGAATGCTACCAGAACCGAAGCGGAAAGTCCAACCACCCGCGCCGTGGCGGAGCCTCGCCACGGCGCGCGGGGCCGCTACACGAAGACCTCGCGGAAGGGCTTCACGTTGCCCTCGCCGCGGGCGTTGTGGTCGTCGATGACGGAGAAGACGACGCGGTCGAACGCGGCGCGGAACTCCGGGGCGGCGAGCTCGTCGCGGAAGAGCTCGGCCATGTGGCGCGGCGGGTTGCGGAACGCGCCGCAGCCGAACGCCGAGAGGACGAGCGCCCGCTGCCCGTTCTCGCGGGCGATGCGGAGAATGGCGCGAATCTTGCGCCGCGTCGCCGCCTCCATCGCGGGCGTCAGGCGCGGGGCGCCATCCGGGCCGGGGACCGTGGCGGGGTTCGAAATGGCCGGGACGGCGACGAAGTTGCACCGCCACGGCTTTGCGAGGAGGGGGTAGCCCTCGCGCTCCGGGCCGCGGAAGACCGTGACCCCGCGCGAGAAGACGCCGCCGTGGTCGCGGTCGAGCGGATACGACTCCGCCGCGCGCGGGACGCCGTAGGACGCGCCGTAGTCGACGAACCGGTAGAGCGAGCGGAAGTAGTCCGACGAGCGGAAGAGGTGCTCCTCCTGCGCGCCGGCGCCGGTGTGGACGCCGCCGCCGGGGTTGCTGCGGCTCGCCATGTTGAGGACGCAGACCTCGCCCTCGCCCGCTTCGACGAGCTCGCGCGCGGCGACGAGGCAGTCGCCCTCGCGGACCTCGACGGGCGCCAGCGCGGCGTCCGGCGCGGCGGCGGGGCCGGCGGGAAGCTCGCGGTCGTAGAACCGCGTGTCGTCCCCGACGGTCGGGGAGAAGGGGAGGTCGACGCGCGTGCCGTCCGCGAGGGTGTATCCGCCCGCGCGGACGCGCTCGACGGTGTCCGCGAAGACGCGGGCGCGGAGGTCGTGGAGGGTGTCGGCGGCGGCATAGTCGCCGGCGTAGCGCGCCTTGGAGGCGGCGGAGAAGTCGGACGCCCACTGCGCGGCGTCCCAAGGAGGGAGTTTCGTGTTCATGCCGCCATTGTACCATCGCTGCAGCGTAGATTCAACCCGAATCCGCCCGTCCTCGGCAGGCGCGGCGGCGCCGCGCTTGAAAAGACGGTCGCCGACCGCCTTCAGCGCGCCGCGGAGCGGCGGGATCGGGTCGTCCGGCGCGGCGCCGCCGCGCCTCGGAAGGACCACTTCTCCAGTTTCTTCGCGAGCCACGCGAGCGTCTTGTCGCGTTTCGCGGGCGTGAGCCCGCAGGTCCAGAGTACGGCGACGTGCCAGCCCGCTTCGAGCCAGAGCGCTTCGTGGCGTTCGTCGCGCTTCACGTTCTTCCGGAACTTGTCGTTCCAGAACGCGCGGTTGGACTTCGGCCAGGTCGCGTCGTCGCAGACCGCCTCCTGCACGAGCTTGCGTCCGTCCCACGTCCACCCGTGCCGGTGCCAGAAGCACCCCCGTACTTCCACGAGCGCGTGCGCCCGCGGCACCACGATGTCGGGATGCCCCTCGATCTTCTTGTCGCAGACCCGGAACCGCCATCCCTCCAGCCAGAGGAACTTCCGCACGAGCACCTCCGGTTTCGTGTCCCTCGAGTGAATCGCCGACATCATCCGGCTGCGGGTGTCTGGTGAAACGGTGTCCATCTTTTCGGAAGTCCCTTCCGCGCGACCGCGGCTTTCCGCGCCCGCGCGGAGCGGGCTTGGTGGAGTCAGGCGTCCGCGAAGAGTTCGTCCGCGCCGACGATGAAATCAATCGTTTTCATGGCGCCGTATCTTCGCAGGACCGGCCGGAAAATGCAAGCAAAATCGGGCGGCCAATCGCCGAATTGTCGTTTAGCCGCCCGAAAATGAGAAGCTCTCCGGGCGACTAATCGACAAAATGTCATTTATCCGCCGCCCGGAGTTCCAACGCCGAGCCGCGGAGCGGCGAGACCGGGCCGTCCGGCGGCGCGGCGCAGCCGCGCCCCGGAGGGACCACGAGTCCGGAATCCTTCGCGTACGCCGTCCGTTCCGCGCCCTTGCGGAAGAGCGGCGTTCCGTCCTTTCCGCCAGGGTCTCCATTCTTCCAATCCGCCGGCAGGGCCGGGACGTCCCGGAACCGCTCCGAGGCGAGCCTCGACCGACCGCCAGCCCCGCCCGACGGGACGCTTCGCCCGCGCTCCGCGAACGGATCGCCTCCCTCGTCTTCCGCGTGCGTCCGGATCGGAAAGTTCTCTCAAGCGGGAGAACTCGTTCGATATCCGATCAGTTCCGATCCCTTCAGGAAAAGCGGCATGCCGCGCATATAGGTGGATGGATTCTCGGCTTGCCGTTCGGTTAGCAACCGGGGAATGTCAAGAGAACCGAACGAAATCTCCTCTTCCAGTTCGTAGCAAAGATAGTTGAATGACGTCTTTCCCGGATCCTTTGGATAACCGGAGGCTTCCAATTCTTTTCTGGAAACGATCCTGTGTCCCACGATTCGGAAGGCTTTGCTGACGGGCGCATTCGCATCCTCGTAAAGAACGAGGAATTTCGGAGCCTTTGCGAGGGCGTTTTGGGCCAGCACTGAAACCGCGCCCGGGCGATTGCCCAGGCGAACGTTGTAAAGATCGATCTGTTTCCACTCGTGCCGACGGAAATACCAGTCAAAGTGCTTTTTGTCCGGACAGCAGCCGACGAGAATGTAGTCCTCGGGATAGCGTTCCAGCCAATACAGCGGGACATGGACGCCGGCCGGAATCGCCGTGACGGGCGCAGCAACCGTGGAAGGAAACAGCGCGGCGGGGTCTTCGCCAAGGGGACAGGGAACGATTTCAAATCCGCGTTCCAGTTCCTTTCGCAGGATCTTGTTCTCGGCGTCAAATTCGGGTGATCTGTCCAACGCCAGCGAATAGAACGGGACGGTATCGCCGGTTTTCCACGGCGCGAAAACCTTGCCGAGCACGTAGCGGAAGTTCTCCCGCAGGAAGCGGACCGGATCCGTCCCCGGACGCGGGCGCATGGCGGAAAACTCGAACAGTCCGTCCAGGAGAGTCCGGATCCTGACGCGGAACTGTCCAACTGCGGTTTCCCTCCATTGCCGCTTTGCCGCCGCGCTGTTGCGCGCGTACAGCGAAAGGACATACAGGAAGTTGACGTTGTAGCGCGACACGATCAGCGTGTCGCGGTCGAACAGTCTGTTTTCGAACTGGCGGCTGATTTCCGGATTTCCAATCGGTTCGATGCCCGGCTTTGCATGGGTCGGGTCGCTTCGGTCGAGGTCGGCGCTGATGAAGAAGTTCGGAATGATGTCATAGCCTTCGGTGTCGTCGTCCCGCAGCTTGAAAGCGCCATATGCCCCCGCGCCCGCTCGTTTCGCGCGCTCCGCTTTCGTTCCGTGGAACAGTCCGAGATTCCACTGGACGACATTCCGGGCGTAGGTGAACTGCTTGTAGCGCGATTCCGTCCCGACGGACTCCCCGATCTTGTAGTACTTGCTGTCCCCGATGTGGTAGACCTGATCGAAACGTCCTTGGATCAGGCTGTCGTCCAGCCAGAGGTGGTCGACGAGTTTTCCGTCCCGCTGCTCCTTGAGCTTCCGGGCGGCATCGGGAAGGTTTTGGTCGCCGAGCAGCTCGTCAATGATCGCCTCGAAGACGACCTGGAAGTCCTTTGCGAGCAGGTATTCCCTGCCCGCGCCGGCGGCCGCGTGCGATCCGGTGTGGTCGAAGAAGGCGTAGCAGAGATCCCAGAGTTCGAGCGTCCGGTCGGAGAAGTACCGGTACTTGATCTGGAGAAGCCTGCGCCTGCCGTATCCCTTCAACCAGGCTTCGAACTTGGCTTTTGGAATCCGTTCGAAGGAGAAGTCGGTGTGCGTCTCGAATCCGTAGCGGTCGCGGAGGTGCGCCAGGATCGATTGGAAGATGACGAGAAGTTCCTCGTCCAGGTCGATTTCCCGCTTCCGGTTGACGGGCGAAAGATACACCGGCGTTCCGTCCGCCACAACCGCCTGCGTCGTCGCGACGGTTCTCCTCCAGTCGACCCGGTTCATTCCACGGTGGAGGTTCTTCACCTGGAAAAGGACGAAGTCGCGGTTCTCCTTCGCGAAGTCGCGCAACGCGAGCATCACGTCGAGAAGCGTCAGCAACCTGCGCTTCCGGGCAAGGCCCTTGCGAGGCAGCGTCCGTTCCTTGAGGACGTCACTGTTCTTGTTGCGATTCCGGAAGACGACGAGCCCTCGGTAAATCCACGCCGCCAATTCATGGAGGAATCGGCGGCTCGGATCGTCGAGCGGGCAGTCCGCGTCCAGGCGGACGATTTCCTCCGGACGCTTCCCGAAGACGAGATCCTGTTTGTCCGCTCCGGTCCCTTCCGGGCTCAGGACGACCTTCGGAAGGAAGAAGACGCAGTCTCCCTTACCGCCGTCGAGCGCGGGGTTGAAGCAGTATCCGACATAGTCGAACACGACCTTTTTGTCCGTGTTGCGGAGTGCCGCCTCCGGAAGGACGTCCTCGACGACCTTCTCTTCGTACGGGTATCCTTCGACGAGGATTCTCACGTTTCGGCTCCGGCGCGTTCCGGATCAAGGCGCCGCCGGAACCGGCGCCGGAGTCGTGGGCAAAGGCGTGGTCGCTCCGCCCGGAACCGTTGCGACAGCCTGCGGCGGTTGGATCGGCGCAGGCGCGGGAATCGCATTGGCCGAACCGGCGGCCGGAACGGCACCCGGCGAAGGCGGTGTCGTATTCAGGCTTTCGTCCGGCACGTCGAGGTTTTTCAGAAAACGGATGATCGTCTCCTTCTTAGGATTTCCATCGGCTTCAAAGAAGTCGGTGAAAAGGATTTCCTTATTCTCGCCGCTGCCGCCCTGGAACTCGTTCCGTTCGAATCCGTAGTCCTTGAACACGTCGTGCCAGAGATAGAACACGACCTTCCCGACGAACGTTTCCGCGGAAATGA
The DNA here is from genome assembly GCA_017457625.1 of Kiritimatiellia bacterium. Taxonomy (GTDB): domain Bacteria; phylum Verrucomicrobiota; class Kiritimatiellia; order RFP12; family UBA3636; genus UBA3636. Next base: position 12,741 of record JAFTHC010000132.1, on the reverse strand, counting down.
CGCCGCGCTCCGCCTTCGCGAAGAAGTAGCCGAGCTTCTTGTCTTCGGACTCCGTCATGGCGCCGATCAACCCGTTGATCTTCCCGAGAAACGTCCACCAGTCGTACCGGTGCGCATCAATCTCGATCTTCCATTTCGTCCACGGCGAACCGTCTTCGTTCTGGTCCGGTTCGCGGATCGGCATGTACTTCCAGTCCCACCGCCGCTTGAACGCGCTGTCGATCGGGAAGAGCGACTGGTCGCTCGTGTTCATCGTCGCCCAGATGTAGAGGTTCGGCGGAAGGACGAGCGCATTTCCGAGACTCACATCGTCCCAGTCCACCATTGCCTCGGTCGCATCGGAAAGAGCCGCATCAATCTCGTCTTTTCTTTCCGCTGAAATGGATTTTGCCGCGTTTTCCAGAACCCAGGCTAGATGGCATCGGATATCATCGTCCGGAACAATCGGATACTCAGAAAAACCAGATTCCGTATGTCGATCAAGCAGCTGGAACTGATCGCCAAAGATCTGCGCACAGTTGCCACGGTTAATTTCCTCAATCACGAGTAACACGGGGCTAGGATCGTTGGATGAGAACTCCTCCCACGCCTTCGTATACGCCTTCAAGAAGACCTGAGGAACGAATGTATAGACAATGCGTTTTTCTTCCAAAAGCCCTTTGTTCAAAACAATTGGATCGGTGCTCTTGGCACATTCTATGTTTTTGCCGATGACAACAGTTTTCGGGATGCTTTCCACCTTCGGCTTGTAGCATCCTACGAACGATGCATAGTCCGAATCAGGGTGGAATATCGTACGGAACACACAATCCTTCGCTATGCTCTCATCTGTAATCTTGTCTTTGATCGTACGGGATTTTCCTGTGCCGGGCGCACCATAGATAATGCGCTGGAGAGGCCAATCAAAGGATGAGAATATTCCGGAAGTGTGTGTTGATTGAACCGATAGCGTGATGTTGTCGGCCTTATGCACTGTTGCCTGAGGATACTCCGCCAGCAGTTGCGAAACAACGGGACCGGTTTCGTTGTTTGTCACGACATGCGAAACCAACCACCTTCCGTTGGTTCCAGATGGCGTCATAACAACGATAGTGTTAAAGAAGCCGTTAAGATTGTCATCAATATGCTTCTTGGATTGACCGACAACGCCATCAATCCGATCAGAGGAAACAAGAAGAAAGCACAGCTCGTAGTGTCGATTTTGATGTTTCCCATTTCGCAATCGTCCTTCAGCATTGCTAGGAGCCTTTGCGGCAGTCACATGAATTTCGGACTCAACAACTCCCGATAATTCGGATAGCTTTGGCAGAAGTTTTTTGTACTTCGCACTGCTATTACTAGCCAGTGGGATGGATTTGATAATCGAGTCAATCTCGTCGGAAAGAGATACAGGCATTTTTACCTCCACCTTTCAATGTTCGTTTTCGGAAGCGGATTCGGCGAGCTGGCGCCGAGCGGGAAGCCCATCAGGTATTCGGCGTTCTCCGGTTCGGGACGACCGAAGACGCGCGTGAAGTTGCGGCAACCTTGGTGCTTCATCATTGACTTGCAAGCATAGTTCGCCATCGTGGTTGGCGTGTGCACGAGACCGATGTGATCAAAGGCCGTCTGGATCCATGTGTCCTTCTTCTCGAACACCTTGGCCAGCTCTTCGTCCGAAACAACTTCGCTTTGCCCGTCAACGTGGTTGAGGTGGCGATTTGCGAGAATTCGGAAAGCGGTCGCGGCGACGAAGGGCGACTGCGCGTTGCCGACACCGAGAAGCTGTTGCCGGCGTTCGTTCGGCTTCACGGCGACACGCTCGCCGGTTTCCTCGGGGCTCTTGGTCCAACAATCCCCCGTCAGCTTTGGCAAGGTAGCAAGATGGGCGGCAATTCGCGCAAAGGCCTTCCAGTCCTTGACGGCCATGAGCCAGAATCGGTTCCGCTGGTGGTCTGCACCCAAATCCGAACAACTCAGACGGATTCGTTCAACTTGGTAGCCGACACTTTCAAGGTCCTTCTTGGCCTGTTCAATGGCCCGAAGGACAACGTTCTCGCCGAAGACGACCGGGGCGTCCGACTCCTGCGCGAACCGGAACATCTCGCCCCAGAGATTCTTCTCGGCGATGTTCTTGCCATGCGCGGCGGTGCTGAACGCCTGGCAGGGGAAACCACCACAAAGGACATCGAACGTCCCCTTGTGCGGTTCGCCCTTCAGCGCGCACAAATCTGGATAGAGCGGAAACTCCGGCATCCATCCGTCCGCCTGCCGCTGGCGCAAGACCTTCTGCGCGTAGGGCATGATCTCAACGCCCGCGCAGCACTCGTTGCCGAGCAGCTCGCCACCATAGATTCCGCCGCCGATTCCGGCGAAGAGGTGGAACTCCTTGATTCGCGGCGTTGATTTGCCGCCTTTTGCCGTTTCTTGTTTCATGCTCGCGATGCGAACGCATCGCGAGCGAGGCTGGAAAGGAGGCAAAAAAAGGGCACGTCCTCAATCCATGCCCATCTCGGAGGCCCTACCACAGGCCCGTGTCTGTCGCATGGCGAGAACGCGCCCAGTTGGGCGCGTCCTGCTTGATGGACAGACACAAGGCCGGTTTCAGACCTTGTCAGAAAGACGACGTAGGAAGCGTGGTAGGTTTCCGAGATGGCGTCGTTTAGCAGTTCGCTAAAAGGTTAAGTTGTTATGTGGCGGGGTTCTGGGTGGAGTGGGTCTCCGTGGGGTTGGGTATGCGGCGGATTGTAGCAGATGGCCGCCTCCCCCGCAAGGGTCGAATCGCGGCAGTCCGGACAGTCGCGTACGAAAGAAATGTAGCTACGTAGCTTTCTTGCGTCGCGAACGGATTCCATGCTTTGCGCAGAGAGCGAGAATGTCCTCGTTTGTCATTCCGCGTCCGATTGCCCAGTCAAAGACGGGCGTGCTTCCGTCCGAAGCGTCGTGGACTTCGGTCGTGATTCGGTATCGGGTTCCTCCGTGGACGAGGACGATTTTCGCGGGGTCCTGGTAGCGGCACATCCCTTTCCTCTTGAAGTCCGATTCGCGCCGGGAATCCTTCTTGAGGGCCGGACAGTCCCCATAGCCAGCCTTGATATCTGTCTGCGCCTTTCTGGACGAAAAATAATGGATGTCCTTGTCGGTCAACTGTCCGCGCCGTTCTAGTTCGACGACGGACACAGCGAAGATTCCGGCCGGGCTGTACAGTTCGGATGCGAGCCGAGATGTTGGGGTCGGAGACGGACTCTTCGCTTGAACAAACAGATACGGGACGCCCAGGGGAAGCGCGAATAGTTTGATCGCACCAAGGAAGTCGTCCAGACTCTCCGGATCGGACACGAATGGTTTCGTTGGTTCCGCCTTGTTTTCAAGGGTGTAGGAGCCTGCCTCTCCAATCAATTTCCAAAGCGAATGCTCAAGATACTTGATGTGCGACTTTTCAAGAAAGTCGTTGCTTGCGAAGATTGCGATGCCGAAGGTCCAGAAGGCCTCGCCATCGTGCTGCTTGAGCCTCTTTGCCAGATTCTCCGCTTCGCCGACGTAGGCGATCCTGTGGGTCGGCGTGGCATCATCCGCGAGGATGTAGACACCGCGGGTCTCCAATGTCCGGCGAGATTCGTCCTTCGCGAGAATTGCGACGAGACACTCGTGATCAAATCGCCAGGCAACGCAGGTCTGCGAGGACTGCGTAACCTTCCACAGTCCGAGATCAGGCAAAAAGTTCGTTTTGATGGTCGGCATGGCGCGCTCCCCTGGATGTCGTCAAGACGGCATCGAGGATAGCACGGGGCGGTTTCGGCGTCGAGAACTATTTCAGGCGCGGGGGGCGGCGGCGCGGAGAAGCGGGGCGAGGATTCGGAATACCGAATACGGGGATTCGACGAAGCGGATGGATCCCCTGCGGGAATCCCAGCAGAGGTGTCGCCCGTTCGAGCAGCGGGCGACGACGGCGTCCGGGGATCGGATCCAGATGCGGGCGCCCGCGTCGAAGGCCGGCGGACGGCCCGTTTCCCGGAACAGCGTGTCCCACTCCTCCCGTTCCATCGGTTCGTGGTCGCCGGTGGGGAGTCGTCCGGAAAGCATGCCGCCGGCCGCCTCGAGGAGTTCCGGCATGCGCTCGTTCCGGGGGAAGGCCAGACGGCGCGTTTCGTCGCGGAGGATCTCCGGCGAAAGATCCGGACGGGACGCGAGGCGGCGGGCGTCCTCGAGGACGAGCAGGTGGAATTCGTCGGACTCGACGCATCCGGGGGACCGGTAATCCTTTTCTTCGCGCTCCTCGCACCCCGAGAGAAGCGCCGCCGCCTCGTCCGGACGAAGGCCGTCCGCGTCCGCGGCGCGGGTCCATTCGAGCTCGACGCGGCCGTCGGAAAGGACGCGGACATCCCTGGCGTATTGGACGGTCTCTGGCTTCGGAGCCGCGAAATTCAGGATGCGGGCGACGGCGTAGAGATTGGAGGAATCGGGCATGGCGGGGAAGGAGAAGGGGTTGAAATTAAGGTCGCGCGGACGCGCGGGGCCGGGAAGGAAGTATACCACGGGGGGAGGGGCGATTCAACCGGATTCTCGCGCGGACGCGCGTGGCCGCGGTGCGGGGCGGCTTCCCCGCAAGGCGGCGGGTCGACGGCGCGACCGAATCGACCGAATCGACCGAGTCGCGCTTCGCCGGAGACCAAGGAACCACGAATGTAGACGAAAGGCCGAGCAAAAAGTCGATTCTGAACTTGGCCGTCCCCGAAAGCGGGGTGGGCCAAGTTCCGAAATACGTTTGGAGAAGGATTGCCGAAAGGCCGCCCATGCCTCCGGGGCTTCAACCTCCTCCGAACAAGCGGAAATAGTCCGTCTTCCGCTAGGGGTGCATGACCGCAAGGCCCTTGCGGGTTTTGTTCCTTTCCAACCAGCTCTGCGGGCTGGAACCAAGCGGCGCAACGCCATCCCGCCAAGAGTGGCAAACGGGATAGCCTACAGTTAGCAGACGGTGAGTTCGTCTTCCAGTTTCTTCAGCGACTCCATTGCGGAATTGGGGTGGAATGGGCGGTTCTTCCAGCACCAGCAAATAACGGAACCACGGCAATCTGCGAGGTATTCCCGGTATGCTTTCGCCATCCTCGCCTTATCGATGTTGCGGGAAATCCACAGGGCTTTCTTGTCCTTGGCCTTCAACTCGTCGATATGCTCTTCAACGAGGATGGCGCAAGCGGCATCCGGATCGGTTTTGGCCAATTCGTTGAGTTTGTTGAATTGCTCGTTTGTCATTTGTGGGGTTTCTTTCCGGGGAGTGATTCAGTTCAACGTCGTTTCGACGTCCAGGACCTCCGCCGCCTCGGCGCGATTCAAAAGTCCGGCAAGGGCGCGGGTGTCGACTCCCTTGTCCCGGAAAGCCGCCAAGGTGCGCTTGCAACCCTCGTAGGCGGCGATTCCTTCGCGGATGGTGTCGGCGTTGTCGAGAAAGCCGAAGCCTTCGAGGAAGTCGGCAAGGTCGGGGTTCTCCACGTAGGCCATCGCGTCTTGGGCGATGCATTGCCAGACATCCCCTCCCTTCGGCTCGTCGCAGGACTGGAAGTCGGTGCGGTAGACGAGTTCGCCATCCATGTAGAGGGAAACATCCCAGACGCGGTGGTTGGGCGTGAACTTCCGGATGCCGACATCCGCTTTTTCCTTTGCCTCCACCCGGAACCGCTTCATGGCTTCGGCGAGGTCTTTCCCGTTGTCGATGGACGCAAGAGGGGGAATATCGTGGGACATGGATGGTTTTTCCTTGCTTTGTTGACGAAGAGAGTTGTCGGCATCAGCGGTTTCCGCGAGGTCCATCAGTTCGTTGTAGCGCTCGGTAGTCATCGTTGTTTAGTTTCTTTCCAAGCATAGGTATATCAACGGGACTTGAAAATGTCAACGGAAGGCGAGTTCATTGAGTTTCTTGAATTGCTCGTCTGTCATCTGTCGGTTTCCCTTCTTGACATAGTATATCGGTTCGGATCTAAAATGCCAACGGAATTTCGCATGATTCTTGATTTTCTCGAAAAGGCCCTCGTCAAGGCGTGTCGGAGGAGGTGTCTTTCACCGTCCACGGTCCACCCGGCGCGCGCGGCGTTTTCACCCGGCTTTCGGCGGCTTCGCGGGCCGTCGGTCCGCGAACTGCGGCTGTTCTTCCAGGAGGAAATTCCAGTCGAAGTCCTGTAGTTTCGACCAGTCGCAGCGGGACTGCAATTCTGGACTGTTCGCCAGAATCAAGGCCCAGTCGGAACCGTCAAACCGGGTTTCGACGGATTCCGGCAGCCGGTCGGCGAAGTGCGGCTTTTTCCCCAGCAGCGAGACCCAGTCCGAGGGCCGGAGCCTGTCCCACTCGCACCACCGGGCGAACCGGTCGTCCGCCTGGAGCATCACGCTCCAGTCGTTCCCGTCCAGGTTCTCCCGCGGGAACGTCCCGTTTTCGGCGGCGCCGGGCGTCGTCATGGCCTTCCCGGCGCGGACCGTGAGCTCGCTGTTGGAGTCGAAATCGTAGAACAACGCATGCAACAACCTCATTTCCGGCAGAAACTTGTGTCCATCCGGAATGGATTGGAAGTATTGGATGGAGACGGGATCCGTGCAGGGGTTGAGGAAAAAGGAGTCCGCCGGGGCGGTCGTGGATTCGGTTTCGTTCATGGGCGTTTGTCTTGAAAGGGAGTGATTCAGTTCAACGTCGTTTCGACGTCCGGAACATCGGCGGTTTCCGCTGCGGATAAGCCATATCCTTTTCTACCCTTTCCGCTTCGTCTTTGATTGCCTCTTCACAACGCTTTTTTGCCTGTTCTGACCAAAAATGATTAGTTCCAAAGGCACAACCGGAATCATCCCACATAATGCTTGCCCCTTTGGACGTATTTCTATCCCAATCGGTATTGTGGATGCGGTTGGGTTCTTTTTTGAGTTCTTCTGGTGTCATTTTGCGGTTCCTTTCCAAGGATAGTATATCGGCTCGCCCGGAAAATGTCAGAGGATTTTTCGCATGATTCCTGTTTCATCGAAAATTCCCTCGTAGAGGAATGTTTCACATGGCCACATTGCGGCTTCGCTCTCGGGGAGGATGGCGGTAGACAAGGCGCCGCAGCCACCCCAAAAACAAAAATCTCCGCGGACTCCGCGTGAAATGTTCCGGCGCATGGCTCTGCGATCTCTGCGTGTCAGTCTTTCGCGGACGGGTCGATTTTCGTCGTGCAAGACAGCAGCAGTTCCGCCGGAGGCTCCGTTCCGTAGTATGGATGTTGGAGCATGGAAAGAGCCCTCTCGAAAGACATGTGCGGGTCGTGTTCGACAGCCGCCTTTGCCTGGTTGCGATACCACCGGTCCCTCAACTCCCAATACTTGAACCAATCCACGTTCCGGTTCTTGCGGAACTTGAAAACCAGGTCTCCGAACGGCTTCTTTCGGAAGTCCAGCAAATCGTATCCGGCGGAATGCATTGTCCCGATGACATAGTATCGCATTCGTTCTTGGTCGTTCCTCGCGACGAGTTCCACCAAGACTTCGACTTCCCTTTCGGAAAGCGGCGTTTCCTTGAAATGGTACGGGTATGTGGACAAGTTGAGCATGGCGGTTCGATCGGGTCAGGGAGGGAAAAGAAAGGCGGGGCGGCGGGAGGACAGTGGCAGACCGTTATCCGGGCATTCGGACCGGCCTAGAGCGCATAACCCCCGCCGCCCCCGGCGAGCGTCGGCTCCAATGCCGGACGGGACGCGCGCCGTTGATGGAAGTCTACCGGCCGGGTGCGGCGTTTTCAACACCGGCCGGTCGACGAAATCGACGATGCCGACGAAATCGACGAACCGCGCACCGAAGGCCGAAGACGACCCGTGCGCCCGGAATCGGGGCCGCCGCCCCGCGCACGGAAGTCCGAAGGCGACCCGTGCGACTTGCGGCGAAGGTTCGTCGACCTCGTCGATTTTGTCGATTTCGTCGCGGCCGACACCTGGGAGGCGGCTTCCCCGCACCGCGGCCGGTCGACGAAATCGACGAACCGCTCGGGGAAGCGTCAAGCGCCGAGCGTGCTCGCGACGGCCGATCTGGCCGCCGCCGCAAGCACGCACAGGCTTTCGTTCCGGAGATTTTCCGGAACGGCGAGTCCGAGTTTGTCGGTCTGGTCCAGGAGGGCGCGGAGGGCCCGTTCCGCGCGAGCCCGATCCTCTGCGGGGGACGGAGTTCTTTCGAGGGCGGCAATGCAGTCGTCGAGGACCGCGTCGAACTCCGCGTTCCCGACGGGAAACGAAATGGCGGAGGATATCTTCGCGACGAGACGGAGTAGAGTGTCGGCGGAGGTGCAGTCTTTCATTGCGCGGAGTCGCCTCGGAAAACCGCCGCGACGCGGTCGTAGCGCGGGGCGGCGAGTTTGCGGCGGAGGGTGTCCTCCGGGTCGACCCCGGACAGCATGTCCAGGATGTTTTGCGAGAAGCCGCTCGCGAGGACGAGTCCGTTTCCGTTTTCCTGCAGCGGGACGGCGCCGGTGCGGGACGCGACGTTCCAGAAGACCATCGTCGGGAGGTCGTAGCCCCGCTCCTTCCATTCCCGGCGGATGGTCTCGAAGAGGACCTCCTGCGTCGGCGCATCCGTCCGCCAAGACCATCCGGCTCCGCGGGCCTCGTCGAATTCCATGTCGGAGACGATGACGACGGCGGGGATTTCCTCCTGCGGGATCCCGTTTTCCGAAACGGCGTCGAGGACGAGGCGCATGGTTCGCTGGACGTCCGTGTTGGCGGTTTCGTCTTCCCCGTAGGTGCGGACGAGTTTCTCGCGGAGGGTGGAGCAACCGGAGAGGTCGACGAGGCGCGGGAGCTGCGAGAAGGAGATGAAGCGGTTCGCGAAGGGGCCCTCGAGGTGCTCCGACGCGAGGATCGCCAAGGACGTGGCGACGTCGAGCGCCGTGGCCCGGCCACCGGAGACCGGCGTCGTCATGGAGCCCGAGCCGTCGCGGACGACGATGGCGTTGCCGAGGATTCCCTTCGGGAGCGGGAGCGCCCTCCACTGCGCCTCGAGGAGGGGATCCTCGGCCGCCTTCGGCTCGTAGCCGTCAAGGTAGGCGGCGACGATTTCGTAGGGGAAGAGGGCGTCGGCGTTGGCCTTGGAGGTTCCCTTCGCGAGGCCGGCGAGATACGCCTTGTAACGCTCCGGGTCGTGGGCGGAGAACGCGGCGCGGTAGCGGAGGGCCGCCTTGGACGGAACGGCGCCGTAGTCGACGGCGCCCCACTCGCCGGCGCACATCGCGCGCTCCGTCACGCGGAGGCGGGCGCGGAGCGCCGAAAGCTTCCGGCGATAGTCCGCGGGGCGGAGGCGGAAGCACGAGAACGCGAGTTCCTTCGCGAGGGACTCCTGCTTCGCCGAGACCCCGCGGACCGACGGGAGCCATTTCGCGAGGAGGGACGGCCTTCCGTCGGGGTCGGCGAGGGCGCGGAGGTCTTCCTCCCACCGGCGCCGGAGAATGGCGAAGACCGCATCTCGGAGCACCGGGCGCGCGGCGGCGTCCGCGACGCCGTCGCCGAGGACGGCCCAAACGTCGTCCCACCGGCCGAATTCGGGGACGAGGGGGAGGAGCGCGGCGGCGACGCCGTCCGGCAAGCCGGCGAAGACGTCGCGGAAGAGCCCGCGCTCGCCGAGCCCGCCGCGGATGTCGCGGACGAAGAAGAGGAGGCGGAGGGCCATCTCCCGGTTCGCGTCGAGGCACTTGCGGAACGCCGCGCGCTTCGCGTCGGCGTCCCATTGGCGCATGGACGACACCTTGAAGAAGAAGTCCGCGAAGGGGGACGGGTGCGAGGCGAAGGCCAAGGCGCCGTTTTCGGTTTCGACGAGGCCGTCGTCGCGGACGGTTACGTTTTCGTGGATGGGTTCCATTGGTTTTGAAGAGGGGCGGGCAGGGTTCGGTGAGCCGCTTCGTGCAGTTTGGATTGCTGGAAGAACCCTTCTTTCGGGATCGGGGGTGAAAGGCCGAGCGGCGTTCGGCCTCCCCGATCGCGATACCCGCTTGAATCGCTACGGTTCCATTCTACCCGGGTCGCCCCGCGTTTTCACCCCCGCGCCCTACGCCGCCGCCCGGAGGCGGCGGACGGCCTCTTCGTCGCGCGAGGCGACGGTATCGTATGTCTTGCTCATGTTGTTTGTTCCTCGAAGGACTTCTGGACGCATGTCCGGCGTTCGGCCGGAGGGGCACCGTGGGGATGAGACCTCGGTTGCCGGATCGATTACTTCCGATCTCTCTGCATGCTTTCGCCTTGTTCGTATGTGTGGGTGTTGCGGTTGTTGTTTGGTTGTTTGGCCTTGCCGCTCGAAAGAGACATCGGGGCGACGGCTAAAGTATACCACGAAGAAATGAAAATGTCAACATAAATCTAACAAAAAGTTATCAATAGGCGGATCCGGCGTGCGGCTTGCCCGCCGCGAGCGCACACAGGATTTCGTCGCGGAGCTCTTTCGGGACGGGGAGACCGAGCCGGTCGGTCTGGCCCAGGAGGCCGCGGAGGGCCCGTTCCGCGTGTGCGCGATCCTCTTCCGGGGACGGGGCTCCCGCGAGGGCGGCGATGCAGTCGTCGAGGGCGGCGTCGAATTCCGCGTCCCCGACGGGGAACTCGATGGCGTCCGTGATCTTCGCGATGAAATGGAGAATCGTGTCGGCGGGATTGGTGTCCATGGTCCTAGCATACCCGGCGGGGGTGCTGTTTTCACCCCCCACTTCGCAAGTCCTCCGCGGCGGGGCGTTGGTCGGAGGCGCGCCGCGCGGCGAACTGTTCCGGGAGCGGATCGATCTCGCTCCGCGCGGTCAGGATGCGCAACCGCTCAGGCGGACGACCAGGGAGGCGAGGTGAGTCCGGAACACGAACTGCGTCTGCCGGAACGACACGGCAAGGGCGAGGGCTTCGTCGAGGGAGAGGCTGCGGACCGCCAGCGCGGTCGTCTCGAGCCCGCCGCCGCCCGGCCTCTCCCGCCACGTCCGGATGTCGGCGAACGGCCGGCCCCGCCGCCGGAGCTCGTCCCGGAGACTCCGGAAGCGCTCCTCCGGCGTGGCGCCGAGGGGCGCGCCGCCCGGGCCGGCGTCCGGCGCGACGGCCGCGCCAAGGACGGCGAGCGTGTCCGCGCCGCCGCCGGGGTCCGCCGCGGCGCTTTCGACCGCGGCGAGGAAGATGGCGCGGGCGAAGGGCTCCAGGCTCCGGCCGAGCCGGGCCTCCGCGTCGCGGACGAGCGCGTCGTCGAGCTCCCGGCCCAGGACCTCGGGCCGCACCGGCGCGAGAAGCGCCCGCTTGCGTTCGAGGATGCCGCGGTATTCGGCCTGGGAGAGTTCGCCGCGGCGGAACCGCTCCTTCGGACCCGGCACGCCGGGGTGTCCGCGCAGCGGCGCGAGCGCGGCGTCGGCCTCGGCGACGCGCCGCCGCGCGGGCAGGGGGACTGGACGGCATGGTCGTCCCACACGCGGTAGAGGCCGGCGATCGCGAGGGGCGGATCGTCGGGCCGGTCCGGCCGGCCCTGGACCGAAACCCGGCCGAGCGGGACGTCGATGCGGGCGTTGGCGAGCGCCGGATCGGCCTCGACCGCGGCGCGGGTGAAGAAGAGAAGGTCGGCGAAGGATTCGCGCGTCATGGTCGGGAAGCTAGGAGATGGACCCTCCGACGACGTCGCCGTTCTCGTCCAGTTCGTACTGGCCGGCGGACCAGAGGGAGTCCTCCGCGGCGCGGGAGAGGAGTTCGAGCTCCGCGGCCGTGGCGGGCGGCTCGCCGGCGTGCGAGCAGGCCGCGACCGCGGCGGCGGCGACGGACTCCGCCACGACGGGGGCTGCCCAGTAGAACTTGTGGTTGGCGCCGCCGCGCGTGCCGGGGGGCGGGAGGACCTCGCGCTCCGAGACGTCGGGGAACGCCTCGCCGAGCGGCTCGGCGAACCAGTCCTCGGGGCTGCGGAGGGAGAGCGCGGAGACGTCGTCGGGGAGGCGGTCGCCCTTCACTTCCGGCAGGCCGGCAACGGCCTGGATGGGCGCCGCGAAGGCGTTGAAAATCCGTTCGACGGCGCCCGGGCCGAGACGTCCGCGGGCGGCGGCGGCCTCGCGGCGCTCGGGCATCCCGAAAATCGCGTGGGCGGCGAGCATCTCCGGGCGGTTGAAGAGCCCCATCGGCGGGGCGAGCATCACGAGGGACTTCGCCTCGGGGGCGAGGCCGCGCGCGAGCGTCTCGTAGGCGATGGCAGCGCCGAAGGAGTGGCCGACGAGGACGACCGGCGCGCCGCCGGCCTCGGCGGAGGCGGCGCGGACCGCCTCCGCGACGCGGGCGCGGACGGCGTCGCCCGCGCGCCCCTCGTAGAAGTCGCGGACGAGGGCGGGCGTCTGGAGCGCGAGGTCGAGCGTCCCGAACGAGTCGGGGGAGCCGAGGAGGCCGTCCCAGAGGACCTCCCTCCAGAGGACGGGGGCGCCGAGGAGCGCCTCGACGTTGCGGCGCAGCGCCGCGGAGAAGCCGGGCCGGCGTCCGCCGGGATGTTTGCCGAAGCCGTGGAGGCAGACAAAGGATTTCGTTTTCATGCCCCTAGTCTACCCGGTTTGAGCGGCGTTTTCAACACGCGGAGTTTTCTTTCTCCCGGCCGATTGTTCTCACGCGGAGTCCGCGGAGTTCGCGGAGACCATGCGCTCAAGCGGTTGATTGTCACGCAGAGAGCGCAGAGAGCGCAGAGCCATTGCGCTCAAGCGGTTGATTGTCACGCAGAGAGCGCAGAGAGCGCAGAGCCATTGCGCTCAAGCGGTTGATTGTCACGCAGAGAGCGCAG
>JAFTHC010000131.1 GCA_017457625.1 Kiritimatiellia bacterium | reverse complement strand
GGCGCCGACGGCAACTGGAACGACGCCAACCGCGCCCCCTCCGGCCACGCCGGCGGCTCGGGCACCGTGATCGTGCGCTGGCGGTCGATGCCTGAGTCGACGATCCTCGTCGAAACCGAGGCGCCCGCCGGCGGCTTCCGCCGCGGAACGTTCGCCGGCTCCGTGACGAGCGCCGGCGGCGCCGGCGCGACGGTCGACGTCGAGATCGGCGTCGCTCTCGCCGGCTCCGCGGTGACCAACTGGACGACGGTCGCGACCGGCCTCAAGGCCGGCGACGCGTTCTCCGCCGCGATCGACGGCCTCGCGGACAACCGGACCTACGCCGCGGCCTGGCGCGCGTCGAACGTCTTCGCGTCCGCCACCGGCGACGCGGGCTCGTTCGCGACCTACGCGGGCGCCTACCTCGTTCCCGGAGCCGGCGCCGAGGGCGCGACGGTCACGCAGGTCGGAAACGATTCGATCTACACCTACTCGAACCCCGCCACGGCCGGGACGTTCACCGTGCAGCGCGCCGGCTACGCGCGGGTCCTCGTGGTCGGCGGCGGCGGCGCGGGCGGCCACTACCACGGCGGCGGCGGCGGCGGCGGCGGCGTGATCGAGGAGGATCTCGTCTGGCTCGAAGCCGGCACCTACGACATCTCCGTCGGCGCGGGCGGCGCGAGCTCCGCCTGGGGCGTGCGCGGCGGCAACGGCGGCGACTCGGTCGTCTCGCTCGGCGGCGCCGAGCGCTGGCGCGCCTACGGCGGCGGCGGCGGCGGCTCGTGGACCGACAACGAGATCGGCCTCGGCGGCAACGGCGGCAGCGGCGGCGGCAGCGCGCGGCGCCGCGAGACCACGGCCGGCAACCCGATCGACCCGGCGCAGGGCCATCCCGGCGCGCCGTCGCGCCGACGCGATCTCGGCAACGTGGACGACCGGTGGAGCGCGGGCGGCGGCGGCGGCGCCGGCTCGCCCGGCGTCCAGGCCTCGGCCGACCACACGGTCGCCGGCGCCGGCGGCGCGGGCCGCACGAGCGACATCTCCGGCTCGGCGCAGCAATACGGCGCGGGCGGCGGCGCGTCCTGCACGGACCTCGACGCCAACGCCGCGGGCGAAGGCGGCGACGGCATCGGCGGCCACGGCCGCCGCAACGAGAACACGCAATACTGGGTCGGCGACGAGCCGGGCCGCGCCGGCTACGGCGGCGGCGGCGGCGGCGGCGCGGATCGGGACTGGAACAGCAACTTCATCCGTCCCGGCGCGCCCGGCGGCTGCGGCACCGTGATCATCCGCTTCGCGAACGCCCCGGCCGGCAAGCCCGACGCGGCGGTCGTCGCGGCGGCGCCGGCGGCGACCGACCCCGCCGGCGCGGACGTCGAGATCCTCGTCCGCTCGCTCGGCAACGCCGCTTCGGCGACGCTGGAGCTGGCCTACGGCGCCTCGCAGGGCAGCCTCCCGCTGCGCCAGGCGGTCGGCACCGTGACGGCGGCCGGAACGGTCGACGCGCTCCTCTCCGGCCTCGAGCCCGGCAAGACCTACTACGTCGCCGCCGCGATCCGCACCGCGGCCGGCGAGACCGTGACGCGCGCCGTGCCGGTGACGATCCCCGCCGCCGGCGCGGGCGCCGGCGAGGCCGGCCTCTGGCAGACGGTCTGGGGCGCCCCGCTTCCCGCCGCGGACGCGGACGTCTGGGCGCAGTCGCTCTCCTCGAACGTCGTGGCCGGCGCGATCGCCTCGATCGGAACCGGCCTCTCTCTCGATCCCTTCTCCGGCGAAACGTATGCGTGGGGCGGCGCGCCGGTCTGCTTCCTCTACAAGGGCGCGATCTTCCTGAAGGGCGGCACGACCTACACCTTCGGCTCGCAGATGGACGACACCGTCCGCCTCGTCATCGGCGGCACGACGCTCATCGATCTGGAGGCCTCGCCCTCCACCACGACGTTCGCGGACTTCACGCCGCCGCACACCGGCTGGTATCCGGTCGAGATCCGCCTCGGCAACGCGACCGGCGACCGCGCGAAGCACGGCCCGGACGGCGACGGCACGACCACATGGGCGAACTTCGCGCTCGCCTTCAACACCGAAGGCAGCCGCTCGATGATCCCCGAGGGCGCCTGGACGACGCTCCTGGACCCGGGCGACGGCTCGCTACTGCGGCCGGAAATGCCGGAACTCCGCTATTCGGACCTCGACAAATATGTCGAGGCACAGAACTTGACGGTCACCGCGACGGTGGCGCCAGGCGATCAGATTGTGCACGCGTATCTGTGCAGCGGTGCCGCGTGGGGCGGAAACGATCCCTACGACTGGGATGAATACGAGGACCTCGGCGAGGTGGCGGCGGCGAACGCCGCCACGGCGCTCGATCCCGCCACGGTGGCGGGGTGGGGGACCACCGCCAAGGTCGCGGCGGTCGCGCTCGTGCATCCCGACGGGACGGTCACGTGGAGCGCGCCCGTCACCTACGCCGGCACGTCGCTCCTGGCGCTCGGCGCCGCGGCGACCGACTGGTCGCAGGGCGACGAGCTCGAGGTTTCGTTCACGGTCGCGGGCGGCACCGGGCCCTACAAGGCCACCCTCTATGTCGGCAACGGCCCGGGCAGCCTCTCCAAGGCCGCGACGACGACGCTGGCTTCCGCCGGCACCGGCACGCTCCGGGCGACCGGCCTCACGCCCAGCGCGACCTACTACTGGCAGGTCGTCGTGACCGACGCCGCGGGCGGCTCGGCCGCGACCGACGACTCGGCCAACGTCATGATGCCCGGCGCGGCGGAAATCCTGAACACGAGCAGCGGCATCTCCTGGTCGCTCGACCAGCGAACCGTGACGTTCAACGGCAACCTCAAGACGCTCGGCGCGGGCGACAACTGGGCGTTGCTCTACCTGACGGACCGCCTCTACGAGCGCTGGCCGAACGACACCCGCGCCTTCCGTGGCTCCACGACGAACTCGGAAATCAAGGTGCAGCTCACGCAGACCGGTCCGTTCTCGATCACGCACACGTTCGACTGGAACCAGGAGATCGGCTTCAACTGGGTTCTCTCCAACTCCAACGGCCGCGTCACGTGGGTCGGCTCGCGCAAGCCGGACTGGAACGGCAACGACGCCGCCGCGCAGGCCCACTTCTGGACCGGCGACTACCAGACCTACACGTGGAACGGCGGCTCCGGCGTCTGGAACGACACCGCGATGTGGACGCCCGACGGCACGATGGAGGGCCACGAACAGGCCGGCTACCCGGTCACGGGCTCCTACTTCATGTTCCCCGAAGGCACCCACGAGGTGACGATCCCCGCGGGCGGCGACAAGGTCGAAAGCGGCGTGTCGATGTTCCGGCCGACCTCCTTCTACCTGCAGAAGAACGCGAAGGTGACGCTCAAGGCGACGCCGGAATCCGCCGCCCTGCAGCTCACCCAGACCGACTATCCCCTGCGCCAGCACACGATCGACATCCCCGAGGGCGCCGAGCTCGTCGTCTCCGGCGTGAAGGGCCGGTGGTGGACGGTTCGCGACAACTGGAGCGGCTTCTACTTCAACGGGCCGAACACGCTCCTGGAGTTCACCGACGGCGCCGAGATCGACATGGGCAACGGCTACGGCTCGTGGGTGATCAGCAGCTGGAACGACGGCTCCAAGGTCGGGCGCCGGTTCGTCGTCTCCGACGGCGCGAAGCTCACGCTCCGCGGCCGGATCGTGATTTCCGGTCCGCAGGTCTTCACGATCGACGACGGCCAGGTCTGGATGACGGACGCCACGTGGCAGGACGACAACTCCATCACCTTCGCCTTCACGGAGGGCGGGCGCCTCGTCTTCCGCGGCGCGCATCCGCTGCTGGTCGCGAACCGCCGCTTCTACGCCGACACGGGCAACAACCCGAACGGCGACGCGCTGCAGTTCATCGACTTCGAGATCCCGGCGGCCGGCTTCGCCGAAGCGCCGCTCCGGACGCATACGGCCAACACGACCGTTCCGTTCGGCGACGGCGGCAACGCGAACCGCCGCCTCGTCCTGCGGGTCCCGACGAACGCGCCCGCGGCGACGGCGAAGGTCGTCCTCGACCAGCCGATCGTCTGGTGGCCCGCCGGCACGAACGCGTGCGTCCTGATCGACGACGCCTACCTGCCGCATCCCGACACGGACTACTGGTACGAGACGTTCGACGATCTCACCGGCGCGTTCACCGGCTGGGGCGTCCACCTCGTCGGCCGTCCCGCGAGCGAGGCGCCGCAGATCGTGGGCCTCTCGCTCACGAATATCGTCGAGGGCGCCGCGGGCTTCGATTTCTACGGCATCCCGGGCGACAACGCCGCCTCCGCGACGTTCACCGTCTCCATCGCGCGCACGGACGACCCGGACGACACCACGGCCGCGGTTTCGCTCGTGCCCGCGGGCGGCACCGTCACGGCGGGCACGCGCTTCGCCGTCGCCGCGACCGGCCTCGCGCGGGGCGGCACCTACTGCGTGACCGTGACGGGCGTCGATCCGTCCGACTCTTCGAAGACCTGCGCGGAAACGCTCGAATTCGACGCGTTGCGCGACTACGCGGAGGCGACCGCGAGCGCGGACGCCGTCGTGACGCAGGACGGCCCCTACACCGTGTGGACCTTCACCAACACGGCGGCCGCGAGCACGTTCACCCTGACGCGGCCCGGCACGGCGCGCATCCTCGTCGTGGGCGGCGGCGGCTCCGGCGGCGGCTCCGACCGCAGCGACGAGAACACCGGCGAAACCCGCCGCGGCGGCGGCGGCGGCGCGGGCGGCGAAGTCCTCGAAACCGAGCTCTACCTCCAGGCCGGCGAGTATCCCGTCGTGGTCGGCGCCGGCGGCGCCGGCACCACCGTGAACGAAGTCGGCAAGCAGGGCGGCTGGTCCACGTTCGGCTACCTCGCGACCGCCTACGGCGGCGGCGGCGGCGGTGCGTGGGCCTACCGCAACAACACCTGGAACAACTACGTCGATTCCGGCGCGAACGGCGGCGGCGCGGGCGGCCAGGGCGCGGCGGGCGGCGCCGTGACGTCCGCGAGCGGCCACACCGGCGGCGTCGGCACCTACAACGCCTGGGCCAACTGGACCGACCGCTACGCGGGCGGCGGCGGCGGCTCGACCGCCGGCGTCGGCGGCGACGCGGGCCTCGACGCGCTGAACATGTTCGTCGCCGGCGACGGCGCGGACGGCGTCCCGAGCGACATCACCGGCTCGGTCGTCTACTACGGCGGCGGCGGCGGCGGCGGTTGCGCCGGCCTCCGGTTCGGCCCCGGCAACGGCGGCCGCGGCGGCAAGGGCGGCGGCGGCGAAGGCCGCGCCTGGCGCAACGCGACGGCCTTCGCGACCGACGCGGCCCAGGGCGCCGACGGCTTCGGCGGCGGCGGCGGCGGCGGCTCGTCCTGCGGCGTCTCGGGCGTCGATGCGGCGCTCCAGGCCTACCGCGGCGGCAAGGGCGGCAGCGGCGTCGTGATCGTCCGCATGCTCACCTCCACCCTCGAAACGGCCGATCCCGTCGTTTCCCTCAAGACGGCCGAACCGGCGACGGGCGGACTCGACCTCGATTTCACGGTCCACTCGTTCGGCGGGGACGCCCTGTCGGCGGACCTGTTCTTCGCCTGGGGCGAGGGCGGCGCGCTCTCGCACACCAACGACCTCGGGACGGTCTCGGCCACCGGCGCCGTCTCCCGCGCCGTCGCCGGCCTCAAGCCCGGCACGGCCTACGCGGGCCAGCTCGTCGTGGACAACGGCGAAGGCGGCCGGACCGCGATCCCGGTTTCGTTCCGCACCGCGGGCGAATCGCACGCGGACGCCGACAGCGGCCTCGTGACGGGCGCGTGGACGGTTTCCGCCTGGCCCGAAAACGACACG
>JAFTHC010000130.1 GCA_017457625.1 Kiritimatiellia bacterium | reverse complement strand
TCCCATTCCGAACTCGGAAGTGAAGGGCCCCTACGGCGAGGGTACTGCGGCAGTCGGCCGCGGGAGAGTAGCGCGCCGCCAAGGTTTTTCTTGCAGCCCCCGGACCGGTCCCGCACCGGCCCGGGGGCTTCCTTTTTCCCCGCAGGTCCGCAGGTCGAACGAGCGCGGGTGTTGCGCGCGCGGACCGCGGTGTGCTAGAATCCTGCGCCATGAAGGGAGAACGCATCAAGCGCGTGAACGAACGCATGCTGCGCGAACTGGCGGCCGGTCTCTACCGCATCGCCCAGGGTTCGCCGCAGGACTTGGCGAAGATTTCGTTCGTGTCCGTGGAGACGTCGCCGGACCTGCACAACGCGGCCGTCACGGTGTCCGTCCTCGGCACGCCGGAGGACGAGGCGCGCATCCTCGCCTGGCTCCGCGACCGCCGCGCGGATTTCCAGGAGGTCGTCGCGAAAAACGTCGGCCTGAAATACACCCCCGTCCTTTCCTTCAAGCCCACGCACGCCATCGGCGCGGGCGCGCGCGTTCTCGGCATTCTCGACGAACTCGCCGCCGCGGACGGATCCGCGGCGGACCCCGCCACGCCATGAAGAAAACGGACTCCGGCCGCCCCGCCGCCCCGAAACGCCGCCCCCTCTACAAAGACCCCGCCGCGCCCGTCGAGGCGCGCGTGCGCGACCTGCTCTCCCGCATGACGCTGGAGGAAAAGGCCGAGCAGCTCTGCCAGGACACGATCGGGAAGGACCCCAACCCGGACAACCACGGCGTCCCGCGCGGCTTCAACCCGCGCGTCGGCTCGATCTACCAGTTCATGGGCGGCGCGAAGTTGCGCAACCGCTACCAGCGCGCGGCCGTCGAGCGCACGCGTCTCGGCATCCCGATCCTGTGGGCGATCGACGTGATCCACGGCTGGCGCACGACGTTCCCCGTCTCGCTCGCGCAGGCCGCCTCGTTCGACCCGTCGCTCACCGAGAAGGCGCAACGCGTCGCCGCGCGCGAGTGCAAGGCCGACGGCGGCATCGACTGGCTCCTCGGGCCCATGGTCGAAGTGGGCCACGATCCGCGCTGGGGCCGCAACGTCGAGGGCTACGGCGAGGACCCCTACACGAACGGCCGCTTCGCCGCCGCCGCCGTCCGCGGCATGCAGGCCGGCGGCGTGACCGCCGCCTGCCCCAAGCACTTCGTCGGCTACTCCGCCTGCGAAGGCGGGCGCGACTATTCCTACACGGAGATTTCTGCGCGCGCGCTGCGCGAGTGGTATCTGCCGCCGTTCGCCGCCGCCGCGAAGGCCGGCGCGCTCACGGTGATGAGCTCGTTCAACGAATACGACGGCAAGCCGGTCCCCGCCAACCGCGCGCTGCTCACGGACGAGCTCCGCGGCCGCATGGGCTTCAAGGGTTTCGTTGTCTCCGACAGCGGCGCCCTTTCCCGCATGGGCAACCTCGGCTACGCCCGCGACCCGGTCGAGCAGACCGCCCAGGCGATTCGCGCCGGCAACGACATGTGCATGGGCGACGGCCTCTACCGCCGCGTCCCCGCCGCCGTCGCCGCCGGCAAGCTCTCGATGGAAGAGGTCGACCGGGCCGTCGCCCGCGTCCTGCGCGTGAAGTTCGCGATCGGCCTCTTCGACCGCCCCTACGTCCCCGAGCGGCCCACCGCCGAAACCTGCCGGCTGCCCGACGCGCTCGCCCTCGCGTTGCGCTTCGCCCGCGAGACGATGGTGCTGCTCAAGAACGAGCCGCCGCGCGTCGCTCGGCACTCGTCGCCCGGCGCGGCGCACCGCGCCGAGCCGGTGCTTCCACTCGATCCGAAGAAGATCCGCCGCATCGCGCTGGTCGGCCCGGCGGCGGACGAAGTCCACCCGCACCTCGGCCAGTGGCGCGCCGCCGCGGAAGATCTCGCCAAGGGCGTGAACGGCGAGACGTTCCTCGACGCCGCGCGCCGCTTTTTCCCGAAGGCGGAGATCCGCGTCGCGCGCGGTTGCGCGTTCTGGGACTACACGCCGCCGACGGCGCGCGACGCCGAGCTGCGCGCGGAGGCCGTCGAGGCCGCGCGCGGCGCGGACGCCGTCCTGCTCTGCTTCGGCGAGGTGCCGTGGATGGCGGGCGAGAAGAAATCGCGTCGCGACATCTCGCTCCCGCCCGCGCAGGCGCAACTCGCCGGGGAACTCGCCGCGCTCGGCGTCCCGCTTGTCGGCCTCTGTTGCTCCGGCCGCGCGCTCGCCTTCCCGGAGCTCGCCGCGAAAATGGACGCGCTGCTGTGGTGCTGGCAGAGCGGCTGCCGCGCGCCGACCGCCGCGATGGAGATCCTCGTCGGCAAGACGAACCCCGGCGGCAAGCTCCCCGTCACGCTCCCGCGCTGCCTCGGGCAGGTTCCGATCTACTACAACCACCACCCCAAGATCACGCCCGAATGCCCGGACTACCAGGACTTTCCCGGGGAAAACGGCCCCTGGTTCCCCTTCGGCTTCGGACTCTCCTACACGACGTTCAAATACGGGAAGGTCAAAGTCGAAAGTCGAAAGTCGAAAACTGGACAACGGACTTCCGACCTTCGACCTTCGACCTTCAACGCAAGCGTGACGGTGTGCAACGCCGGCACACGAGCCGGCAAGGAGACCGTGATCTGGTATCTCTCCGATCCGGAGGCGAGCTACACGCAGCCCGTGCGGCGCGTCATCGCGTTCGAGAAGATCTCGCTCAAGCCCGGCGAAACCAAGACCGTGCGCCTGCGCATCGACCCGATGCGCGACCTGGCCTACGACCTGCCGGACGGCCGCCGCGTCCTCGAACCGGGCGACTTCGTCCTCTCCGCCTCTCTCCGTTCCGAAGCGCGTTTCGCGCTGTGAACGCCGCGCGGCGATTGACACGCGCGCGGCGGCTCTGCCGCGATCCCTCTTGTTGCGCCCCGCGTAGAGCGTTTCCGGGATTCCGACGCGCTTCATGGCTCAACGCGATCGCCATTTCGGCGTTTGCCGTGGATGGGCCATTTTGTTAGACTCCCGCCCCATGGACCACCCTTCTTCCCCCGCCGAATGGACGCGCGCCGCCGGCGCGCTCCTCGGGACGATGCGTGCGCGCGTCCCGCTCGTCCACTGCCTGACGAACCACGTCGTCACCAACTTCACCGCCAACGTGCTCCTGGCCGCGGGCGCCGCTCCCGCGATGATCCACGATCCGGAGGAGTCCTCGATCTTCGCGGGCGTCGCCTCCGCGCTGCTCGTGAACGTCGGCACCATCGAGCGCGAGCAGGCCGAGGCCATGCGCCGCGCGGTAGCCGCCGCGAACGCCGCCGGGCGCCCGTGGGTGCTCGACCCGGTCGCCGTCGGCGCGCTCCCGCTCCGCACTCATGTCTCCTCCGATCTCTCCGCGCAGCGTCCCGCGATGATCCGCGGCAACGCGTCCGAAATCCTCGCCCTCGCCGGCGCGGGCGCCGGCGGGCGCGGGGTGGACGCGACAGAGGGCGTGGACGCCGCCGCGGACGCCGCGCGCGCCCTCGCGGAGCGCACCGGCGCCGCGGTGCTCGTCACGGGGCCGGTCGATCTCGTCGTCGCCCCCGGCGGCGCGGAGCCCGTCCGCGTCGCGAACGGCGTGCCGCTCCTCACCCGCGTCACTGGCGTCGGCTGCTCGCAGGGCGCGCTCTGCGCGGCGCTGTGCGCGGCCGCGGACGGCGACGCGCGCCTCGCGGCCGTCGCCGCGGCGCTGCTCGTCGGCATCGCCGGCGAACGCGCGGCGCATGTCTCGGAGCGCCCCGGGTCGTTCGCGGTCGCGTTCCTCGACGCGCTCGACGAAATCGACGGCGCGGCGTTCGAGGCGGAAGGAAAGGTGCTCGCATGAGCGTCCTCGCGCCGGAGCAATACGCGGTCTACCTCGTCACCGACAACCCCTCGCGCTACGCGGGCGACTTCGTGGAGAACGTCGAGCGCGCGGTGGCGGGCGGCGCCACGATCGTGCAATACCGCGACAAGGAATCCGACGGCCGCCGTCTCTACGAGCGCTGCCTGCGCCTCAAGTCGATGCTCGACGCCCGCGGCGTGCCGCTCGTCGTGAACAACCTCCCGGGTCTCGCGCTCGCGGTCGGCGCAGCCGCGGTGCACGTCGGGCAGGACGACCTGCCGCCCGAGGCCGTGCGCCGCGCCGTCGGGCGCGCGCTCGACGTCGGCTGGTCCGTCCGCAACGCGGTCGAGGCCGCGGCGGTGGACGCCTCGCTCGTGGACGCCGTCGGCATCGGGCCGGTCTACGACGCGCGCGGAACGAAGTCGGACGCGGCGGACGCGCTCGGCCTCGAGGGCCTGCGCGCCGCGGTGCTCGCGCTTCCGGCGGGCGTCGCCTCCGTCGCGATCGGCGGCGTCACCGTCGAGCGCGCCGCGGGCATCTACGCGCAGGGCGTGGACGGCGTCTCGGTCGTCTCCGCCTTCTCAAAAGCCGCCGACCCCGGCGCCGTCGCGCGCGGTTTCGCGGCCGCCCGCCATTCGTAGCATTCAAGGGGCCTTCAAGGGATCCGTCCCCCTGAAAAGCCCTCCTTTCGGCCACCGCCGCGCGTCATTCGTCCGGGGGCGGGCGTTCAGGGCTCCGGCGGCGCGACGTGCGGACGGAAGACCTTGACCTTGAGCTTGCCGAGTTCCGTTTCGAGGCGGGCGAAGGTCGCGTCGTCCGGGCAGACGCCCACGATCGCGCCGCCCGAGCCGGTGAACTTGGCGCTCGCGCCGCACGCGCGGGCGACGGCGACCATGCGCTTGTTTTCGTCGGAGACGTGCGAGACTTCGACGCGCTTGTCGAAGTTGGCGTCCATGAGCTCGGAGAGGCGTTTGTGGTCGCCGCGCAGGAGGCAGCCGCGGGCTTCTTCCGTCAGGTCGGCCCAGAACGACATGGCGTCCACGACGGACTTGTCGCCCGCGTTGTAGCGCGCCTTGAGGCTGTTGTGGTAGACGCTCGAAGCCTCCGAAAGGTCGGTGCGGTAGGCGATGTAGAGCGGCGGCAGCAGCGCCGGGTCGAGCGGCACGTAATCGCCCCAGCCGCGGCCTTCGAGGAGCTTGCGGTCGAAGTCCATGTAGACCAGGCCGCCGTAGACCTGGATCACGCGGTCCTGCAGGCCGGCGGCGATGCCGAGTTCGCGCTCTTCGGTGGCGCGGATGACGTTCGCCAGCTCCGGCTTCGGGATCGAAACTCCGTAGAACGACATGAGCGCGCGGTAGGCGGCCGTGACGATCGCCGACGAGCCGGCCATGCCCACGAGCCCCGGAATCGTGGACTCGCAGCGGACGGTGAAATTGCGGCGGTCCAGCGTGATGCCGCGTTCGAGCGCGTAGGCGTGGAACGTCTTGATCGCGGCCTTCAGCAGGCGTACGCCGCCGTAGTAGCCGAAGAGGCTCACGTCCTGCGCGAGCGCGTCGATCGACTCGTAGCGGAGGCCGTCGCGCCGCGTCGGCAGGATCGTCAAGTCGGGCGATTCCCAGAGCGCCACCTCGGCCTTGAAGTCGGTGAACGCGACGGAAATGGTCTTGCCGAAGTAGCCGTCGGACGGATTGCCGACCAAGGCGGCGCGGGCGGGGGCGGACGTGCGGATGATCATGGGAAAGTGACGAGTGACGAGTGGAGGCCGCTAGGCGATGAGGCCGGCGACGGCGGAGCCGATCATGGGCGCGTCCTCGACGAAGACCGTCTCGAAGTGCACGCCGCGCGGGCCGAGGATGTCGCGCAGGCCCTGTTCGACGCGGCTCTTGAACATCGCCGTGCGCGTCTTGTAGTAGGTCGAGCCGTCGATCGTGATGCACACGGGGTGGAGCGGATCGCGCCCGGCGCGGGTGCGGAGCGCGGCGGCCGAGACGTTGACCGCCGTGAGCGCGGCCGCGCGCAGGAAGAGCGGTTCGGCGACCGCGAGGAGCGTGCGGCGGTCGTCCTCCGAAAACGGCACGTCGGCGAGCGCGCCCGTGCGGAGGAACGGATTGGCGGCGAAATCGTCGAAATCCTTCGTGGAAAGGTCCCGGAGCGCGAGCAGCGCCGCGGCGGCGCCCGGCGAGAAGAGGCCGTCTTCGGCGGCGGCCTTGAGCGCCTCCAGGCCGACGTCGCCGATGTAGGCGCCGGAAATCATCTTCTCGAAGAGGCCGGTCTGCTGCGCGCCGTAGCGCCGGGCGGCGCGGCGGTCGAAATCGGAGCGCGGCGCGCCGTCGAACCCGCCGCTTTCGACGTTCACGATCATCGACCCGGCGGCGCCGGAACCGGCGATCTTGCCGATGCGCGCGGCGTCCTCGACGTAGGCGGTGTTGGTCCCCGTGCCGAGGATGAAGCCGACGTAGGACGAGTGGCGGCGCGAAAGGCCGGCGGTCTTGCCGGCGAGCAGCGTCGCCGTCGTGTCGTTGAGGACGCGCAGCGGGAGGCGGCGCCCGGTCGCTTCGAAGAGCGCGTCGGAAATGCCGGCGCCGACGCGCGTCCCGACGACCTCGGGCGCTTCGATCTTCTTGGTCCAGCGGATCAGGCGGCCGTCCAGGTCGGGGAAGATTTCGGTCGGGTAGGAGAAGCAGAAACCGACGGCCTCCGCGCGGCGGCAGACGGGCACGAGGAATTCGGCGAACTTGGCGAAAAACTCCTTGGCGGCGAGCACGGAGCCGTCCGTGCCGGGCATCGCGTATTTCTGGAAGTCCTCCACGCGCGCCTTGCCGGCGCGGTCGAACCAGACCACGGCCACGCGCAGGTTGGTGCCGCCGGCGTCGAGGACGACGATCGGCGACTCGACCGGCACGTCCTTGTCCGTGCCGAGCCAGGCGGGCAGCATCGCGAGCGAGGATGGGCGGCCGGCGAGGCCCTCGTCCATCTGGCGGTCGAACTCCGCCAGGAGCGCGTCCGCGTCGACCGCGGCCGAGAAGTCGTGTTTCGCGAAAAATTCCGGGATTGTCATGGCGTTCGTTCCGCCGCGCGGCGGCCGGCGGGTCCGGCCCGTCCGCGCGAGGCCCCCGATTCTACCGCACCGCCGCCGCCCTCCGCAAGCGGAATGTCGCGCGGCGGGGCGGGATGCTTGCGGCCGAGGAGGATCACGGTCGAGGGGATGCGATCGAGCTGCCCGCCGTGGTCGGCCCAGGCGTCGCTCGTGTAGGGCGCGTCCGCGACGGCGGCCGGTTCCGCGAGGCGTTCCACCGAAAGCCCCGCGTCCCTGAACCAGTCGAACCACGCCGAGACGGGCCACGCGCGGGATACGGCGTGGCCGAATTCGTCGTCGCGCACGTCGTCCGGCGGCCGGAAGTAATCGGGCAGAAACACGCCCGCCCCGGCGCTGCCGGCGTCGCGGCCGTCTTCGTCCTCGAACTCCCCCTCGATCCACTGGCCGTTGAAGAGCGGGTGAACCGTCGACACGAGCACCCAGCCGCCCGGCCGCGCGGCGCGGGCCATGGACCGGACGGCCGCGCCGGGATCTTCGACGAATTCGAGCGCGTGGGAACTGTGGACGAGGTCGAACCGCCGGTCCGGACCGACCGCGTCGGGGAAGTTTTCGACGGGGGCTTGCACGAACTCGACGTCCGCGCCGGCCGCCGCGGCGCGCGCACGGGCGCGCTCGAGTTGCGCGGCTGAGACGTCCAGCGCCGTGCACCGCAAGCCGCGCCGGACCGCGAGGAACACGCTGTTCTGGGCGCCGCCGCAACCGAGCTCGAGCGCGGTCGCCCCGGGGGGCAGGTCCGGCAGGAGGCGCAGCGCGGCGTCGCCCGGGATCTGGGGACCGAAATGGAAATCGTCGTCCCGGATGCGCGTGATTTCGGCGTAGGCCGGCGAAAGCGCGTCCCAGTAGTCGCGTTGGTCCGCGGTCCGGATGGTTTCTCGGCGGGGCTCGTCGGTTTCGGGGTTCATGGGGGCGGATTATGGCACGGCCGGCCCGCGGAACGCAAGCCGCGCGCGGGGGATGCGGTCCGGACGCGTTTGTGGTAGACTGCCCGGCATGACCACGGGAAAAACACTCTGCCCATTCCTCGTCCACGGCACGGTCGTGCACGGCCACGGCGTCGCGTCCGGACGGTCCGGCGACCCGCGCTTCCCGCGGGGGACGGTCGCCATGCAACTGCCTTTTTTCCGCGCGCGGGGGCTCGACCTGGCGGGATTCTTTCCGGGGACCGTCAACGTCGACGTCTCCCCCTGGTCCTTCGCGCCGGGACCGGCGGCGCTTCGTTTCGAGCGCGTGAAGTGGCATCCGGACGTGCCGGCCGAGACGTTCTCGTTCGCGCGCGCCGCTCTCTTCCGCAAAGGCCGGCGCCATCCGGCCCTCGTCTACTGGCCGCACCCGGAAACGAAGCCGGACCATTTCCAGCCGCCCGGCGTCGTGGAAATCCTCGCGACCCGCGTTCCCGGTCTCGAACCGGGCGACGCCGTCGCGCTCGAAACCGCCCCCGGCCAGGCGCTCTGGACCTGGCGCGGCGACGCCGCCCGCCCGCCGTCCTTCTTCGTCGCGTGCGACAGCTAGCGGCCCGCACACGCGCCGGAACCGGCGCTTCAATTCGGGCGGCGTTTGTGGTATCATGCCCCGCCATGAACGCCACGCCGGCCCGGCCGGCTTTCCACCCTTCCGTTTTCCCATGAGCAACGTCCGCGTCCGCTTCGCCCCGTCCCCCACGGGGTCCGTCCACATCGGCAACATCCGCGCCGCCGTCTTCAACTGGCTCTTCGCCCGCCACGTCGGCGGCAAGTTCCTGTTGCGCATCGAGGACACGGACCTCGTGCGCTCCACCAAGGAGGCGATCGACAAGGTCCTCGACGCGATGGCCTGGCTCGGCCTGGATTACGACGAGCCCGTCGTCTACCAGACGCACAACGCCGCCGACCACCTCGCCGCCGTGGAGCGGCTGCTCTCCTCCGGTGCCGCCTACAAGGCCGTCAAGGAGTCCGTGGACCCCGCCACGGGCGAGAAGAAGGGCGGCGAGGTCGTCCTCTTCCGCATGCCGAAGGAGGGCGTCATCGAATACACGGACCTCGTGAAGGGGAAGATGAAGAAGAAGGCGGAGGACACGCAGGATTTCGTGATCGTCCGCTCGGACGGCTCGCCCGTCTTCCACATCGCCAACGTCGTGGACGACGTGAAGCAGGGCGTCACGCACATCATCCGCGGCGACGACCACGTCGAGAACACCTTCAAGCACATCCAGATCTTCAAGGCGCTCGGCGCGCCCGTGCCCGAATACGCGCACCTGCCGATGATCGTCAACGCGCAAGGCAAGCCCTACTCCAAGCGCGACGGCGCCGCGTTCGTGGGCGAGTTCAAGGAGCAGGGCTACCTCCCGGAGGCTCTCTTCAACTTCCTCGTCCTGCTCGGATGGGCGCCGGGCGACGACCGCGAGCTCATGACGCGCGAAGACCTCGTGGCGTCGTTCTCGCTCGACCGCGTGAAGTCCTCGCCCGCGCGCTTCGACCTGAAGAAACTCCTCTGGATGAACGGCGAATACATCGCACGCCAGCCGGCGGAGACTTTCAAGGCCGAGCTCTCCGCGCGCCTCGCGGCGGCGGGCCTTCCGGCCGAGCCGCTGGGCTGCTCGCTGGACGACCTCGTCCCGCCCGTGCAGATCCGCACGAAGACGCTCTCCGACCTTCCCGGCAACTGCGAATACTTCTTCAAGGAGGAGATCGCCTACGACCCGGCGGCCGTCGAGAAGCGCCTGCACAAGCCCGGCGCGAAGGAGCGGCTGCTTTTCTTCGCGGACGCCTTCGCGGCGCTGCCCGCGTTCACCGTCGAGTCGACCGAGGCGCTCGTCCGCGCCGAGGCGGACAAGGCCGGCCCCGACGGCAAGCCCGTCGGCATGGGCGCGCTCGTGCACCCGATCCGCGTGGCGGTGTCCGGCCGCACGGAGGGTCCGGGCCTCTTCGAGATGCTCGCGCTGCTCGGCCGCGATCGCGTGGTGCGCCGCCTCCGCGCCGCCTCCGCGCTCTAGGCCGCCTGTTCGGACCGCGCCGCGGTTGCAAGGGAAACGGAAAGGGCCGGCCGCATGCGGAATGCCGGAAAACCGGAAAAAGGAACTGCGTCCGGCGCAGCCGGGATGGACTGCATCCGCGTGCGCGGCGCGCGGCAGAACAACCTCAAGGGGTTCGACATCGACATCCCGCTGGGGCGGTTCACCGTCGTCACGGGGCTCTCCGGCTCCGGCAAGTCGTCCCTCGTCTTCGACACGGTCTACGCCGAGGGGCAGCGCCGCTACATCGAGACGTTTTCCTCCTACGCCCGCCAGTTCCTCGACCGCCTGCCGCCGCCCGCCGTGGACGCGGTGGAGGGCATTCCGCCGGCCATCGCGATCCGCCAGACCAATTCGATCCGGAACTCGCGCTCGACCGTCGGGACGATGACGGAGCTCGCCGACCGCTTCAAGCTCCTCTTCGCCAACTGCGCGCGCCTCTTCTGCCCGGACTGCGACCGCGAGGTCGTTCCCGCGTCGCCCGATTCCGTCTTCGAAGACCTGCTCGGGCGCGGCCTCGGCGGAAGCCGCGCGATCGTCGCGTTCGAAGTCGACGTCCCCGCGTCCGTCCCGCGCGAAGACGCGCTCGCGCTGCTCTCCTCCCAGGGCTTCACGCGGGTCAAGGAGGTCGCGGGGCCCGCTCCGCGGCGTGCGGCCGCGGAAGCGGCGGCCCGCCGCTTCCGCGTGGACGTGGACATGCTGCGCGTCGAGCCCGCCCGCCGCGCGCGCTTGTGCGAGAGTCTCGAGACGGCGTTCGCGCGCGGCCGCGGCGCGGCGCTCGTCGTGCCGGTCGCGGACGACCGTTCGGAAGGCGCGCCGCTGCGCTTCTCCTCGCGCCTGGAATGCCCCGACTGCGGCCGCGCGTTCGAGGCGGCGCAGCCGAACCTCTTTTCGTTCAATTCCCCGATCGGCGCCTGTCCCGAATGCAAGGGCTTCGGCCGCGTGATCGGCGTGTCGGAGGCGCTCGTCGTGCCCGACCCCGGAAAGTCGCTCGCCGAAGGCTGCCTCAAGCCGTTCCAGACCAAGTCCTTCATCGACGGCCAGCGCATGCTCGTGCGCCGCGCCAAGGCGATCGGCTGCCCGGTCGGCGTGCCGTGGGCGAAACTGCCGGCCAAGTGGCGCAAATGGGTCTGGGACGGCGAGACGAAGGACTGGGACGGCGACGAATGGCCGGGCGTGGCGGAGTTTTTCCGCTGGCTCGAAAGCCGCGCCTACAAGCTCCACGTCCGCGTCATGCTTTCGCGCTACCGCGAATACGCGACGTGCCGCGCCTGCGGCGGCGCCCGCCTGCGCGGGGCGGCGCTCGCGTGGAAGCTCGTGGCGGGGTCGGAGAAGCACGACGCCGCGTCCCTCTCCGCGCTCACGGTCTCCCAGGCGCGCGCGTTCCTGGAGGCGTTCTCGCGCGGGCATCCGGCCGGCACGAGCGCGGGCGACGGCGCGCAGGCGCTCCTCGGCGGCGTCCTGCCGCGCCTGCGCTATCTCGAGGAGGTCGGCGTCGGCTACCTCGCGCTCGACCGGCAGTCGCGCACGCTCTCCGGCGGCGAAGCGCAGCGCATCGCGCTCACGACCGCGCTCGGTTCGGATCTCACCGGCACGCTCTTCGTGCTCGACGAGCCGTCCGTCGGCCTGCACCCGCGCGACATCGACCGGCTCGTCGCGATCCTGCGCCGCCTGCGCGACGCGGGCAACACCGTGCTCGTCGTCGAGCACGACCCGGCCGTCATCCTCGCCGCCGACCGCGTGGTCGAGCTCGGCCCCGGCCCCGGCGAGCGCGGCGGCAACGTCGTCTTCGAAGGCTCCGTCCCGGAACTGCTGCGCTGCAGGGAGTCCGTCTCCGCGCCGTGGCTGGCTGGCGGTCCGGCCGGAAGACCGGAAGACCGGAAAGCCGGAAGGCCGGAAGGCCGGAAGACCGGAAAGGCGCTCCGCCTGCTCGGCGCGAGCGAGCACAACCTCAAGAACGTCGACGCGGAAATCCCGCTCGGGAAGCTCGTCGGCGTGTCGGGCGTGTCGGGGTCCGGCAAGTCGACGCTCGTCTCGGACGTCCTCTTCCCGGCCGTGAAGCGCGCGCTTGGCCTGCCCGCGCCGGAATGCGGCGCGTTCCGCAAGCTCGAAGGCGCGGAGGCGTTCGGCGGCGTGGAGCTCGTGGACCAGTCGCCGATCGGCAAGAGCGCGCGCTCGACGCCCGCGAGCTACCTCGGGGCGTTCGACGAAATCCGTCGTCTCTTCGCCGAAACGCCCGCCGCCAAGGCGCGCGGCATCGGCGTGGGCGATTTCAGCTTCAACGCCGGGCTCGGACGCTGCCCGGACTGCGAGGGCAGCGGCTTCGAACACGTCGAGATGCAGTTTCTCTCCGACGTCTACCTGCCGTGCGAGACGTGCGGCGGCAGGCGCTACCGGCCGGAGATCCTCGCCGTGACGCTCCCCGACGACCGCGACGGCCGCGAGCTTTCGATTTCCGACGTGCTCGAACTTACGGTCGACGAAGCCGCGGCCGCGTTCGCCCGGCGCCCGGCCGTGGCCGCGGCGTTGAAGCCGCTCCAGGACACGGGGCTGGGCTACCTGCGCATGGGGCAACCCGTGCCGACGCTTTCCGGCGGCGAAGCGCAGCGCCTCAAGCTCGCCGGCTTCCTCGCGGGGCTTTCCGCGGCGACCGCCGCGCGGGGATCGACCGCCGCGCGGGGGGTGCGGGAATCGGCCGCCGCGCGGGGGGTGCGGGAATCGACCGCCGGGCAGGGGGTGCGGGAATCGGCCGCCGCGCAGGGGGTGCGGGGGGCGGCCGCCGCGCAGGGGGTGCGGGGGGCGGAGCCCCCCGTCCTTCGCAAGCCATCCCTGCTGCTCTTCGACGAACCCACCACCGGTCTGCACTTCCAGGACGTGGCGGTCCTGCTCGGCGTATTCCGGCGCCTGCGCGACGAAGGGCACACGCTTGTCGTGATCGAGCACAACCTGCAAGTCCTGCGCGCGTGCGACTGGATCCTCGACCTCGGCCCCGAAGGGGGCGAGGCCGGCGGCCGCCTCGTCGCCGCCGGCACGCCCGCGGACCTCGCCGCGCCGGGCGTTCCCGGCGCCACAGCAGCCGCCCTCCGCGGCGCGTTCGGGTAGCAAGAGAAAAACCGGCGGGGGCCCGGACGCCGGCGTACGGGCCCCCGCGGCGGATTGGCGCGAAGCGCCTACTTCGCGGCGGCGAGAGCCGCCTGGATCTCGGCGAGCTTCGCCTTGAGCGCGCGCGGGATGCGCGGCGCGTGGGCAAGCTCTTCCGTGGAGTCCTTGGAGGGCTTCTTCTCGTATTCGGCGTAGGTCGCCGCGACGCCCGCGATCTCCTTCTTCCAGCCCTCGACGTCGACCTTGAGGATCTCCTTGAGGAACTTGGGATTCACGGTGTCCTTGCCGGTGTTGTTCTCCAGCGAGATGTCCTTGGCGTAGGGCAGGTAGCCGATCGGCGTGTCCTGCGCCTTGACCTTGCCTTCGATGCGGTCGCAGATCCACTTCAGGACGCGGCTGTTGTCGCCGAAGCCCGGCCACATGAACTCGCCCTTGTCGGTCTTGCGGAACCAGTTCACGAAGAAGATCTTCGGGAGCTTGGTGGCGTCGGGGCTGAGGCGCTCCATCTCGAGCCAGTGCTGGAAGTAGTCGCAGACGTTGTAGCCGAAGAACGGCAGCATCGCCATCGGGTCGCGGCGGACCTTGCCGATGTCGTTCGAGATGATCGCGGCGGTGACCTCGGAGCCGGCGGCGGAGCCCATGAAGACGCCGTGCGCCCAGTCCTTGGCCTGGTTCACCAGCGGGATCGTCGACGGGCGGCGGCCGCCGAAGAGGATCGCGTCGACCGGAACGCCGGTGTTCTTGCCCTGGAAGCGGCCGTTGAAGCCGTCCTTGTCGAGCACGGGGCAGTTCTCGGCGGGGGCGGTGAAGCGGCTGTTCTTGTGGGCGGCGACGTAGCCGGCGGCCTTGATCTCGGCCTTGGTCATGCCGGGCTTCGGGCCCATGCGGTAGGGATCGTCCGCGCAGACGTAGCAGGGGTTGCCCTTCCAGTCAATGCCCTCCTTGGGGGCCTTGACGCCCATGTCCTCCCACCAGATGTCGCCCTCGGGCGTGAGCACGACGTTCGTGAAGATCGTGCCCTTCTTGCAGGAGAGCAGCGCG
>JAFTHC010000129.1 GCA_017457625.1 Kiritimatiellia bacterium | reverse complement strand
GACCCCGGGCTCGCTCGTAAACACCTTCGTCTCCCCCGACCCGCTCCGCGACGTCCGCGGCGTCTCCGACGCCCCCGGCCCGCCCGCCGACGACGGCCGCGAAGTCGTCCTCGCCAGCTAGCCACCCACGCCAAGAGAACAGCCCTCCTCCCCGTCCTCGCCGCCGCGTCCGTCCTCGCCGGCGAACCGCTGGTTGTCGAAACGATCCGCCTCGAACACGAATCCGCGGCCCGGGTCTTCCCCGACGACGCCTGGTCGCGCGCCGCCGACTCCGCCACGAACGCGCCCGCCGTCCCGCTCGACCTGTCGGTCCGGTTCGTCGAACTCACCGACGCCGCCCTCTCGAACGACCTCTTCCGCGCCATGGTCGCCGGCCAGTGGTTCCTCGGCGGCCGGTCGGATTCCAACGTCAGCGAGCCGGTCCCGGACGATGTCGCGACCTTCACGAAGATTCTCACGGCACCGGAGGCCGACCTGCTTCTTCTGCGCCTCACGAACGACTGGGGCTGCCTCACGACGTTCCGGCAGACGCAACGCTGGAACGGCGGCGAGGAGGCGCGGTTCTCCTTCCGCACGTCGGTCTTCCGGTATCGGAACGGCCCGGAAGCCCCGGCCGAGGAACGGACCTCCGGGCTCTTCCTGTCCGTCGCCCCCCGCCTGGAAGCCCCGTCATCGGGTTGCGACAACTGGCGCGTCACGCTCGGACTCCGCCTGACGGAAGTCGGCCGCCCGTCCTCCGAAACGCCCGCCAGCGCGGACGGCGTCTATCCGGAAAGGCCGTTCGTCCCCGTGCGTGGGCTCGACACCTCCGTTGACATCTATCCCGGATCCGTGGTGTGCTTCCGCGCGGGGGACGGAACGACGCGTTCGCCGCTCGTCGTCCTGGAATGCACGCCCGCCGCGCCCCTCCCGGAGGCCCCGGCCGTCCCCCCGCCCGCCGCGCCCGCCATCCCGGAGGGCTTCGCGCACCGCCTCTATTCCGTCCCGTGGATGGAGCAACATTCCGTTTTCCCGTATCTCGTCCCGACGAACGCGCCAGCGTCGTCGGGGGAGGCGGTCCTGGCGCTCGCGCGCGAGCTCGGCGCCGACATCCCCGACGGCAGCACGGCCAGATATCTGCCCGAGATCTGCAAGCTCGTCGTGACGACCACGCCCGCGGCGCTGGCCGAGATCGAGCAATTGCTCGGGGCTCTGCTGGGGAGCCCGTCGGGAGAGCGCGTCGAGGTCGCCGCGTCGGTCCTCGCCGTCGCGAACGCCGACCTCGATTCCTTCCTCGACCGCTTCGGCGTCACGAATACGACCGCGGCGCGGCTCGCGCCCGTCCTCGCCCGCCGGCCCTCGCTGGACGACCTGCGCGACCTGGCGAAGAGCCCGCCCGCGGCCGACCTTGCGCCGTCGTTCGGCGATGATCATTTACGAATGAAGCCCGACGGAATCGCCCGGCGGACGGTCGGCAACGACGAATGCGCCGAGCTCGCGTCCATCACGGAATACATCTTTGCCTCCACCTTCCGCTGGGGCGGGACGGATGTCCCGGCGTCCGACGGCGGCGCCGTCTCCAACCGTGCCGTCATCATCCGGGACCCCCAAGACTTCCAGACGCGCCCCGTCGGACCGCAGTTCCGCGTCGTTCCGCGGCTCCGGCCGGGCGACGCCCGCATCCACCTCGCCGTGCGGTTCGAATACACGGGGCACCCCGTTTGGGCGTGGATTCCGTCGGCCGGCGTTCCGCTCCGCCGCGCGGACGGCTCCTATGCGATGGTTCGCAGCGGCTACGTCGAAGGCAATCCGCCCTGGTTCTGCGGCGGGGAGATGCCCGAATTCCCGTCCTTCGTCGAGGAGTGCGCGCTCGACCTCGCCGACGGCGAGGCCGCGCTCCTGCGTCCCTTCCCCGACCCGAACGCGCCCGCCGACGCGCCGCGCGTCTTCGTCCCCGTCGTGTCCGCCCGCCGCATTCCCGATCCCGTGGAGGCGCTGCGCCGCACCCCGGGATCGCGCCAGCTGGCGTCCCCGGAGGCCATCGCCCGCCGCCGTGAAATCATCCGCAAGGAACCCGACGTCCGGGAGCCGCCCGTCCGCGCGGTCGATGTCGCGCCGCCGGCCGACCCCGCCGCGGCCGCCGCGCGCCGCGACGCGGCGGCGCGGTTCGGCGCGCGCGTCGACGCGACGGTGCGCGTCGTCCTCGACGACCCCGGCACGCCGGCCGCCGGCGCGAGGGTCGTCTGGCGAAGCGACGGCCCCGCCGGCGCGCTCGCGATCGAGGCGGTCGCCGGCACGGACGGCGTCGCCCGCGTGCAGGGCGTTTCGTTCGGCCGCGCGCGGATCGAGGTCGAGGCGCCCGGCGCCTACCCCGCCACGGCGGCGGTCGCGCTCGACCTGCCGGAGGGGGCGGACGCGTGGGTCGCGAAGCCGGCGCACGGCGGGCCGTGGCTTTCGCACGGCGGGCTGCGTCTGCGGCTGCGCTCCGTCCGCGCGCCGCACGCGATGGCGCGCTCGGAGCTGCCGGCCGTCGGGAATCTGCCGCCGGCGCGCGCCGGGTTCGACGCGGAGAAGGGCGCGTTCCTGCCGCCGTGGGGCGAGGGCGAGACCGCGGACTTCTTCGTCGAGGGCGGCCGCGTGCCGTGCCGGTGGCCCGCGCCGGACTTCGACTGGCTGGTCGTTTGGCCCGCGCCGGACGGCGGCGCGCTGCGCGAGATGCCCGACCGCGGCGACGCGCTGCGCCTGCCGCGCCGGGCGCCGGACGAGGGCTGGTCGGAGGAGCCGCTGCGCTTCTTCTCCGCGGCCGGCGGTTCCTCCGCCTTCCTGCCGGCGACCCTGTGCCCGGCGTCCGACGGCGCAACGGCGCCGCGCCGCGAAAAGCCGTCCGGCGAGGGGCCGCGCGAAGCCCCCCCGGCCGGCGCGATCCTCTTCCGCTCGCGCGTCCGGCGCGGCGCGGACGGCGCGGCCGGGTCCGTCCGCTACGGCGCGATCCTCCCGGCCGCGCAGTCGCCGTTCGCCAACCACCCGTCCGTCCTCTTCAACACGACCGACAACGAACGCTCGCTCGAACCGGAGGCCCTGCCATGAACCGACACGCGGAGCTTTTCGCACGTCCCGCCCTCGTCCTCGCGCTGCTTCTCGCCGCGAGCGCCGCCCCGCACGCGGAGGGCGCGGAAGTTGTTTCTCACGCCGCGGAGCCAAGATCTCACGCAGATAGCGCAGAGCCAAGATCTCACGCGGAGTCCGCGGAGGGCGCGGAGGTTGGAGGGGGTTCGGGGGAGGCGCAGCCTCTTCCCATTGATTCTCACTGGGAGAGCGCGGAGACCGAAGAGCAAGGCCCGCCCCCATCCGCCCGTAGCGACGCCGAGTATTTCCTCGATCTGCTCGAATGGCAGAAACGGGACCCGGGCGCCTTCGCCGAGGCGGGCGCGGCACTCGCCGCGTCCTTCGCCACGGACGCGCCGGACCGTTCTGTGGCCGGGCATACTTGCCCGGCGCCGCCCGCGTGCGAGGCCGTCTACATCCCGCCCGTCTCGTTCGTCGCCGCGCGCGAGGCGGCGGAGGTGATCGAGCAGACGCCGATGCCGCCGCTCCCGCCTGCGGCGCCGCCCCCGCCGCCGCCCGCCGTGTTCACGGTCGGGCCGGACTGGACGCCGAACGCCGCCGCGGCTCCGGGCCGCGTCCGGCGCGACCCCGCGGACCTGCCGACGAACACCTGCTTCACGGCGGAGGAGCTTTCGCGGATGTTCGACCCGGACGATCCCGCGCTCGCCTCGACGAACGCTCTCGAGCGCGCGCTGGCGCTCGACTGGCGCGATCGCTTCGCGGAGGCGTGGGCGCTGCTGCGCGAGGAGGAGGCGCGGCCGGACGCCGACCCCGCGCTGCTTCTCCTCGCCGCGAACTACCGGCTCTACGGCCGCCCCGGCGTCGCCGACCTGCTCGACCCGGAGCGCCCCGGCCTCTACCGCGCGGCGCTGCAGGGCGAGGCGCGCGAAACGCTGCGCCGCGTCGCCGCGCTCGGCGCGGACACGAACGCGCCGCCGCGCACGCTCTACCTCGCGGCCCGCGCCCGCGCGCTGCTCGCGCCGGCGTCGTTCGCCGAGGAGGGCGAACGCACGGCGGAGGTCCTCGCGCTGCTGCGCCGCGCCGAGAACGCCCCCCGCCCCTCGCGGGAGGACTTCTTCTGGCGGCGCCGCGCCGGGGACGCGCTCCGCCGCGGCGCGTTCGCGCAGCTCGGCGGCCTGGCGGCCGATCCGGGCGTCCTGCCGGAGGGTCCCGAGAACGCGGCCGACCCCTACGAATACGCGCCGCGCAAGGAGCGCGACGAGCGCCAGTGGTCCTTCCTCTGCGGCATCCGCGACTCGGTCCTCGCGCGCCACGGCGCCGACGCGATGGCGGAGCTCGCGGCCCTCGTCCTCGGCGCGGACCGCGAGACGGGCCGCGCCTGGGGCCACGCCGTGCTCGCGCTCGACCCGGCCTGGGGCGAGTGGTGGGCGCGCCGCGCGGCGATCCGCGGCAACGCCGCCGCGCGCGCCGCGTTCGAGGGCGGCCGCTTCGCCTCGCCCGAGGCGATCCCCGACCCGCACATCGTTTCGCGAAGCGTCTCGATCTCGGGCGGCTGGCATCCGCACTCGCCGCTCGCCGGCGCGCCCGGGATGGGCGCGGGCGGCTGGATCGAGCCCTACGAGGAAACGCCGGCGCTCGCGGAGAAGTGCGCGCCGCTGGGCCTGCGCCCGTTCTGGTTCCGGCGCGACCTGCCGCCGGAGGGAACGCCGATCGGCGACGACATCCGCCGCCTCAACGCGCGCGCCGCGGAGGACGGCGGCGGCCGCAAGACCTGCAACAACGCGCTCCCCGCGCGCATCCCCTTCCTGCTCTTCCTCCCGCCGCCCGCCGCCTGCACGGGCGCCGTGCCGCTCGTCGTCTACCTGCCCGGCAACGGCGAGCAGGGCACGGACCTCGCGAAGCAGTTCCGCCAGACCGCGTGCATCGGGAAGGTCTGCTCCGCGGCGTTCCAGGCGGCGCACCCCGCCGCGCTGCTCGTCCCGATGCCGCCGGACTGGGGCAACTGGAACATCTCCCGCGGCTGGCCGCAGGACGCCTTCGGGCCGCAGGCGGAGCTCTTCTCCGACCTCGTCCTTGCCGTCGCGCGCGGCTCGGCCGCGCTCGGCGGCCCCGCGATCGATCCGGCGCGCGTCCACCTCACGGGCCTCGGCTCCGGCGGCGCCATCGCCGCGGGGATGGCGTTCGACCACCCCGGGCGGTTCGCGTCCGTCTCCGGCGCGTGGTTCTCCCCGTACTGCGACCCCGGCCCCGCGCGCCCGGGCGCGTGGTGGATCGCGCAGGAGGACGAGGACCGCGACGAGGACGAGCAGCTCGAGTGGGAGGAGATCCTCGCGCAGCGCATCAAGCCCTTCCAGGCGGCCGTCCGCGCCGCGGGCGGCTCCTGCGAGTATCGCGAGTATCCGGCCCTCCCCGGCGCCTGGTGGTGGGATCGCATGTGGCGCGACGACGACGCCTTCTGGGACTGGATGCTCGCGCAGCGCTCCCCCGGCGAAATCCACCCCGAAGGCGCGCCCATCCCGCGCTTCCTCTTCGGCCACGAGGAGGCCTCGGAGGCCGGCGGGGATTCGGGGGCGGAGCCCCCGTCCGTTGGATTCCACGCAGAGAACGCAGAGAGCGCGGAGGTTGTTTCTCACGCGGAGTCCGCAGAGGTTGTTGGTAGGGACGCGCCCACGGCGCGTCCGAACCTGGAACCAGCAAACCAGCAAACCAGCAAACCCGGTCCGGCGGCTTTGCCGCCGGACCATCCGGCCGAAGCCGCGGCGGGCGCGCAGCGCCCGCCGGCGAGCGAGGCCGCCATCCTTCTCGCCTCGCTCGCCGCCGACGGCACCGCGGTCTTTTGGGGCGCGGAGACGAACGGCGCGTTCTGCCCGCCGACCTTCGCCGCGTCGGCGCGCTTCCGCGCGGGCGAGGCCGCCGCGACCGCGCTCTCGAACGCCGTCCGGCTCGTCGTCGTCAACCGGGTCCGGTCCATCCCCGACCGCGCCTTCGCGGGGCTGCCCGCGCTGCGCTCCGTCGTCCTGCCGTACCCGCTCTCCGCCGTCGGCCCCGGCGCGTTCGCGGACTGCGCCTCGCTCGCGAACGTCATCCGGCGGGGCAACGCCCCGCTCGCCATCTCGGCGGACGCCTTCGCGGGCTGCCCGTCCGCGCTGACGCTCGCCTTCGCCGAGCGCAAGGACACGGCGCGCGCCGCGTGGCCGGACGGACCGGTCCCGTTCGTCCGGGGGCTCGGCGGCAGCGTCTACCCCGGCTGCCGGATGGACGGCGCCGCCGACTGGCTCTTCCCGGACGGCGCCGCGCGCTACACGGGCCCGCGCGTCGAGGGCGCGTATCTCTTCCGCGTCCGCTCCGACGGCACCGCGGCCCTGATCCGCAAGCTCGACCCCGACGCGCCGGACCCCGACGCGCTCGACGGCGCGCCGGTCGTCCAGGACGAGGACGACCGCGGGTACCTCCCCCATGGGGAGATGCGCCGCTCCGAGGGCGACTTCCTCTTCCGCCTGTCCGAAACGCGGTACGGCGGCCGCCTCCGCGTCGAAACCGCGGAACTGCTCCGCTACACCGGCACGAACGAAATCCTCCAGCTGCCCGTCGCGCTCGGCGGGCGGCCGCTCGACCGGATCGCCGGGGCCGCCTTCGCCGGCACGCCCGTCCGGGGCCTGCGCCTCCCCGCCAGCGTGCGCTCGTTC
>JAFTHC010000128.1 GCA_017457625.1 Kiritimatiellia bacterium | reverse complement strand
CGATCGCATCGGACGGCACGGAAACGGAGCTTTTCCGCGCCTACGGCGGCGGCGGCGGCGCCTACGGCAACGGCGCCGGCCGCGACGGCGGGTGCGGCGGCGGCGGTTGGGGCAACCCCGGCCACGGCGTGCCCGGGCAGGGCTACGACTCGGTGGCGGACTCCGGCCCCGGCGCGGGCGGCGGCGCGGGCGGCTCGCCCGTCGCGGCGAACCTCGGCCGCGGCAGCAAAACGGAGCGCCAGACCGACGGCGGCCCCGGCCGCGCGAGCGACATCACGGGCACGACCGAATACTACGGTCCCGGCGGCGGCTCGGGCGGCTTCGACGGCCTCGGCGGCTTCGGCGGCGACCAGACGACGCTCGCGACCGAGGGGTGGATCTGGGGCTGCGGCTGGAGCCACAGCGGCGCCCAGACCGACGCGCAGATGACCGCGAACGGCCAGAAGCAGGAGGGCCGCGACGGCTACGGCGGCGGCGGCGGCGGCAGCTCGAACACGCACTACGCCGGCGGCATGGGCGGGAGCGGCGCCGTGATCGTCCGGCTCGCCAACGTCCTCACCTCGCCCGATCCGATGGTCGGCGTCAACACGCTCGACCTCTCGTGGTTCTCCGTCGGGATTCCCGTGACCGTCAGTTTCGCGGGCGCCGGCTCGACGAGCGGCGACGTGGCGCTTTCGCTCCAGCTTTCGGGCGATGCCTCCGACTTCGGCGCGGACGGCTCGTTCGCCGGGACCGAGACGCTCCTCGACGCGCACTTCTTCGGCAGCGCCGTCTTCACGGTCCCGGATCTCAAGCCGGCGCATGGCTACTTCCTGCGCGTCGTGGCCCGCAACGACGCGGGCGGCGTCGCGTGGACGGCCGTCGTCCCGTTCTCGACGCTGGCGCAGGCCGAGACGCAGTGGATCGCCTCGGACGGCCGCAGGGCGGAGGACGGTCTGCTCATGTACCGCGACAACACGGCGGGCTTCCGCGCCTGGGCGGCGCCGGCGGACGGCTTCTACGTGGCGCGGGAGACCTTCACCGCCGCGCTGTCGAGCGGCGGCAACGGCAAATACGGCATCGTCTACGTCGCGCCGGACGGCACGCAGTGGAAGTTCCCGAGCGGCGTCTCCGACTGGTACGACACGTGGATGTGGATGGAGGCGGGGCGCCAGTACAACTTCTTCGCGGGCAAGTTCGCGGACAACCTCCGCTTCTACCTCGACGACGAGCTCTTCTACACGCAGCGGAGCTACAACAGCGCGGCCGTCTTCTCGACGACGCCCGAGGAGACCGGCTGGCGCCACGTCCGGATCTGGTTCGGCGGCTCGACCGGCGGCTGCGGCGCCTGGGCCGGCTTCGCCTACGGCTTCGGCTGGAACATGGACGGCGCGACGACCGTCTCCGGCTCGCCCGGCACGGCCGACTGGTCCATGTTCGGCATCGACGACGGCGCGATCCTCAAGACCATCAAGCCCGGGCGTGAGGTCTCGATCGCGGGCTACGCGCCCGACGGCGACGACCTCGTCTTCTCCCTGGCGCTCACGTCCGGCGACGCGGCGTCGGTCGGCGCCGTCTGGGGCCCGGCGTATCCCGCCGATCCGGACGACACGAACGCGTGGGCGAACGCGGCCGTCGTCGGCGCCGCGGGCACGGCCGCGCAGACGCTCTCCGCGACCGTCCCCGCCTCGGCCAAATACGTCCGCTTCTACGCGGTGCAGCAGGACGGCACGCTCTGCTGGTCCCCCACGGCCCAGATCGACCTCTCGGCCGTCTCCATTTCCGCCCTCGGCGCGACAGCCGACGGCGACACGGGCACGTTCTCCGTCCGCGTCGGGTCCGTCGGCACCGGAACGTTCTCGCTTGCGCTCGAGCTCGCGGACAACGCCGCGATGGCGGGCGCGCGCTCGATCGCGATCGACGCCGCCGCGCCCGGCGACTACGCCGTGACGACGAACGTCGCCGCCGGCGCGACGACCTACTACCGCTTCGTCGCCACGACGACGGACGGCGGGCGCGACCAGACCACCGTCGGGTCCGTCACCACGCTCGCCGGAACGGTCCTTCCCGAGACTCCGTCCGTTTCCGTGAACAACCGCACCTTCATCGTCTCGATGCCCTCCCTTTCGTTCGGAGCCGGCGTGCAGACCTTCCACTTCCTCTACGGTCCGTCGACCGACGAATCGGAGTGGGAGGAGGATGCGTCCGTCATCGTCGCCCCGCGCCTCGCGGGCGGCTACGACGTTTCGTTCGCGCGCCCCGAGCTGCCGGCGACGTGGTATTTCCGGCTCGTCTCGGTGAACGTCGCGCCCGGCGGCACGGCGTGGACGAACCAGACCGCCGTCCTCTCCGGCACGACGAAGGACGACGTCACCTACACGTGGAAGAAGGACGTTCCCGAAGGCTCGTGGACGAACGCGGCCTGCTGGACCATCACCTCGTTCGACGGCCTTGGCACCGGCTTCCCGAGCAACACAAGCTGCAGGGTCGCCTTCCACGGCAACACCACGGCGACGATCCACCTCCCCGCCGGCACGTATCCGACGGCCTCCTACTCCCTGAGCGCCGACGGCTCGCACATCGTCCTCGTCGGCGAGGGGCGGGACGTCTCCGTCCTTTCCGGCGACGGCTACGGCGGCACGATGCGCGGCGAGACGTTCGAGGTGCGCGCGATGACGGTGATGGAGCGCGACCGCTTCGACGACTCGATCGGCGAATACGGCGACAGGCGCGAGAGCACGAACGCCGTCTTCCGCGTGGCCGACGGCGGATACGTCCACATGGGGGGCAGCTACCAGAACATCCGCGGCACCAACACCGCGATCCGCGTCGAAGGCGGTTCCGAACTCTACATGGGCGAACTCAACCCGATCCGGTTCAACGGGGCGGGGGAGACGCTGCTCGTCGACGACTCGATCTACACCGCAGGCCTTATCCTGATCGACGCCATCTCCTCGCTCGGCCCGCAGACCGCGCGCTTCGCCGGCAAGGGAGCCCGGATGACGGTCGTCTCCGGCCTCTTCGCGGACGCCACGGACCGCGCGGCCGTCCACGACTTCACGCTGCTCTTCGAGCCGGCGTCCGGCGGCTACACGAACGGGCCGGTGGTCTTCTCCTCCTCGACGGGCTCCTCCTCCGCTCCGCTCGGCACGATGCGCAACGCGGGCAGCACGGCGAAGTTCCGCGTCGCCGTCGACCCGATCTGCATGAAGACCGCGTCGGCGAAGTCGGCGCGCGGCTTCGCGGTCGCGTGGAAGGCCGGCATCGATCCGGTCGGCGTGGAGCTCGTTCCGGGCGACGGCTACACGCTGCGCTTCACCTACGGCTGGGACGACGCGACGAACCTCCCGCTCGACCTCGACGCACCGGCGAACGATGGCGACCTGCCGACGGGCGTCTGGTTCGTGGCCCCGAGCAACAACGGCACGATGATCCTGATCAAGTAGTCCCCCCCGGCGCCCGTGGCGGGGTGCCGCACCCCGCCACGGGCGCATGCGAGTCGGCCTTGCGGCGGCGCGGCCGCGCCGCAGACCGCCCTAACTTTCTGCTTCCCATCCATCGCCCTCTGCGCTATACTTTTCCTCGTTGCACGATTGATTTCCCCTTTCAACCTTTTCAACCCTTTCAACCCTT
Organism: Kiritimatiellia bacterium; assembly: GCA_017457625.1. Taxonomy (GTDB): domain Bacteria; phylum Verrucomicrobiota; class Kiritimatiellia; order RFP12; family UBA3636; genus UBA3636. The sequence continues at coordinate 2,047 of JAFTHC010000128.1, read as the reverse complement.
TCAACCCGACATCGGTCGCGCAGCGGCGACTTCACACCATGAAACGCATCCTCGCACTCATCCTCCTCCCCGCGCTCGCGCTGGCCGACGGCACTTGGACCAAGACCGCGCTTTCGCAGCAGACGGCGGACCTCGTCTCCGCGGCGAACGGCAACCTCGCGCGGTTCTCTCAGACGACCCTCGCGGTCTCCGACAACTCGGCCGCCAACAACGACAAGGCGTGGCAGAGCCCGATGGAGCTGCTCGTGAACGGCATCTTCGACACCAACACGTCGGCCAGCGACGAGGGTGCGCTCTATCCCGTCAAGACCGGCGCGTCCGTGACGCTCACGTTCGCGGCGGCCGCCCGCGTCGACGAGGTGCGCGTCTACTCGTGCTGGCGCGACGCGGGCCGCATCGACGTCGGCATCGCCTCCGTGGACGTGCGCGACGGCGACGGCAACTGGACGTCGCTTCCGGGCTCCGAGCTTCCGCTCGTCGACACGGGCAACGCGGCCGTCAAGGGCTTCGGCCACTTCTTCGCGGACGCGGACGGCGCGGCGCTCGCCGCGAGCGCCACGGCGGTCCGCGTCCACTTCGGCACGATGGACAACGGCTGGGTCGGCATCGCGGAGGTGGAGGTTCTCGGCGCGCACCTCGGGACGCATACCGTGACGTTCTGCGACGAGAACGGCGACCCGATCCCGGGCGTCGAGACGCAGACCGTCCCGACCGGCACCGCCGCGACGGAGCCCGACCCGTCGCTCGTCCCGCAGAAGTCCGGCCTCGTCTTCCTCGGCTGGGACGTCGACGTCTCCGCCGTCTTCGAGGACCTGCGCCCCCGCCCGGTCTACGGCGCCGAGGTGCAGTATGCCCGGAACGGCGCCTGGACGAGGACGCTCCTCTCCGAGCAGGCGTCCGAGATGTCCTCCCTGTCCTCCAACCTCGCGCGCCGGGCCACGACGACGATGACGCTGGAGGGGGCGTCCCAGACGGCCAAGGTCCCGCCCTCGACGCTCGTCAATGGCGTGTTCGAGGCCCATCTCGACAAGTCCGCCGAGGACATCGACGTCTACGTCATGCGCAGTTCCGTCAAGGTCCTGTTCGACTTCGTCGCGGAGGCGCGGGTCGACGAGGTGCGCGTCTTCACGACATGGATCGACAGCGGCCGCAACGACGCCGGCGTCAACGCGGTCTCCGTCCGCGACGCCCTCGGAAACTGGACGACGCTCGAAGGCTCGACGCTGTCCTACGAATCGACCGGAGGCGCCGTGGCGCTCCGCCTCGTCTTCGCCGATCCGAACACCCCGCTTGCGCGCGGCGCCACCGCCGTGAAGATCGACTTCGGCACGCTGGAGAACGGCTACATCGGCATGCCCGAGATCGAGGTCCTGGGCGAGCTCACGGGCGTCTACACCGTCACGTTCTGCGACGAGAACGGCGATCCGCTGCCGGGCGTCGAGACGCAGACCATCGCCGCCGGACACCCCGCCACGGTGCCCGATCCCTCGGTCATCCCCGAAAAGGCGGGCCAGGTCTTCGTCCGGTGGAGCGAACCGATCGACGCCGTCCTCTCCGACCTGCGGCCGCGGCCGGTCTACGCCCCCGTCGGCGACATCGTCGTCTCGTCCGGCAGGTTCCAGACCGGGCGCACGATCCCCTTCGGGCTCAACGTGCTGGGGGAGAGCGGCGCCGTCGCCGCGGACGGCGCCCCCGCCTTCGTCTCCAGCCAGGCCCTCGGCTACAACCACGAGAACACGGACGGCGCCGTCCTCGTCGACGGACGCTACGTCTTCGCCAACGGCGAGGCGGACGTGGCCGTGGTCGGGACCGGCACGACCCTCGCCTACACGCTTCCCTCGCCGCGCGACGTGGATTCCGTGGGCGTCTACTCCTTCTGGAGCGACGGCGGCCGCGACGGCTTCGCCTTCTCCTCGCTCCAGTATCTCGCGGAGGGGGATTCGGCGTGGCAGACCATCTCCTTCGACGAGATCCGGCTCGGCCTGGGCGACAACTTCTCCCTCGGCTCCTACTTCGCCACCATCGCGCGCGCCGGCGACGGGCCGCT